>NZ_JBNAFN010000016.1:0-111600 GCF_049800695.1 Fluviibacterium sp. S390
TGTGAGCTCACGGTGAAGTGCAGTTCCTGATATGTCGTTTTACTCCAGCCGGTTCTGTAACTCCATCAGCTCGCTTTGAAACACCTCAGCGGGCGTTCGGTAGCCGAGGCACTTGCGCGGCGTGGAATTGACGCGGTGGCAAATCGACCTCAAGTATCGATTTGTCAGCGCCGTCGGTTCGGTGGATCTGGGGAGATACTTCCGCAGCCTGTTGTTCGTGTTCTCGACTGTGCCTTTCTGGTACGGAGCTTGTGGGTCACAAAACCATGCATCTGCACCTATCCCGGCTTTCAGGTGCCGCCAGGCGGAGAACTCGGTGCCGCGATCAAAGGTGATCGACTGGCGTGCATCGGCGGGCAGGGGAGCTAGCCCCTGGATCAGCGCCTCCATGATCGGTTTGGATTGGCGATCCTCATTGCGCATGACAACGGCGAAACGACTGACGCGCTCGACCAGAGACGTCACGTTCACCTTTCCATGCTCCTTGCGGAACATCATCAGGTCGCACTCCCAATGGCCGAACTCGGCACGCTCAGAGATGCGCTCAGGCCTGTGGGACAGGCTTTGAACGTCGAAGATGTGGGTCCGGTTATGCTTGCGATAGCCACGCGGCCTGCGGCGGCGGCGATGTTCGGGAAGGTGCCGATAAAACTGCTCCTCGCGACCGTCCTTGGAATAGGCGAAGCGATAGATCGTCTCGTGGCTCACGCGGATCGGATGACGTTCCAATCGCATGCGACCGGCTATCTGCTCTGGCGACCAGCCAGCCTTCAGCCGATCCTCGATGGCGGCCTTGAGTTCAGGATGAGCGATCATCTTGCGATGGACAGCACGGCGCTGCTCGTATTTGTCTTGAGCGACGAGAGCGTGATAGCCGTTCAGCTCCGGTATTTCTTCGTCAGTATATCGGTTCCGCTTAATGTCCCGGTAGATCGTCGAGGGGTCGCGGCACAATCTATCCGCAATCTCTGAGACCGGCATTTTGGCTTCCAGCCACTTTGCGAGCTTGCGCCGTTCGTCCAGCTTCAGGTGACAATAGTGGGTTCCCATTCTTCATACTCCATGCAACTCTCTGTATTCGTACAAAATTTGCACTTCGTTTGTGAATCCACCGGCGTGTGCCGCAAGATACCCGTAAACAGAATTATGTAATATCTGGAGTGCAGTTGTTCACCTTGGCGCAAGTCCCGGGCGGTTCAGCGTGTGAAGTGGTTCGTGTGGGATGCCCCGGTCTCGTGGCCGCGCGAAGGCGCGGGATCATGAGCGGTCGGGATCATCCTGTTCGGCCACCACAACTTCCGTGCGCCAGTCCTTGCAGGAGGCCGCGAGATCTGCAGACAGGTGTCGGTCGGTGAAGAAGGCATCCACATCGGCGATCGAGGCGATCCGGGCGGGCGCGCTGCGCGAGAACTTGGTGTGGTCGGCCACCAGGTAGGTCTTGCGCGACTGGTGCAGGATGGCCTTGCTGACGCTGACCTCCTGAATGTCGAAATCCAGCAGATCCCCGTCCTGATCGAGGGCCGAGCAGCCGATCACCGCCAGGTCGAACTTGAACTGGTGGATGGTTTCGGCCGCCAGATTGCCCACCAACCCGCCATCGGCGCGGCGCAACTGGCCCCCCGTCACCAGGATTTCACAGGACGGGTTGGCGACCAGGATGTTGGCCACGTTCATGTTGTTGGTGATCACCATGAGGTTTTCATGATGCCGCAACTCTTGTGCCACCGCCTCGGTCGAGGTGCCGATGTTCAGAAACAGGGAAATGCCATTGGGAATCCGTGCCGCGCAGGCCCGCGCGATGGCCTGCTTGGCGGAGGGATTGAGCGAGCGGCGCTCTTCATACCCGATGTTGGTGGTGCCCGACATCAGAACGGCGCCGCCATGCACACGCTCCAGCCGCCCGGCTTCGGCCAGATCGGTCAGGTCGCGCCGGATCGTCTGAAGGGTGACACTAAAATGCGCCGCCAGACCTTCGACGGTCACCTTGCCCTCGCGGCGCGCGATTTCAAGGATCTCCGGATGGCGAAAGGTCTGCGACATGGATCTGGCGTGGTCCTGAAGAGTGTTCGGTTCTATTCTTGCGTACCCGTCATCAGGGCGTACTGCGCGCAGAAAAGCAACAAACGGCTGAAGGATTTTCGTTTCTGTGGTGTTTTGCGGAGTCTTTCCCCCGAGAAATCCGCGAAATCTTGGCTGAACCCTATAAAACGATCATAAACGAACATTCTTCTTGCTCGAAGCGTCACTGTTTGAGATAACCGCCTCGTAGACGCGTTAGGGGGAGATTCGCGTGGCTCAAGCGACCGAAGACCAGACGACGGACGTGTTCATCGTCGGCGGTGGCATCAACGGCTGTGGCATTGCCCGCGACGCCGCGGGGCGCGGTCTGACGGTGGCCCTGGCCGAAATGAACGATCTGGCCTCGGCCACGTCTTCCGCCTCGACCAAGCTGTTCCACGGCGGGCTGCGGTACCTGGAATACTTCGAATTCCGCCTTGTGCGTGAGGCCCTGATCGAGCGGGAGGTGCTGTTGCGCGCCATGCCGCACATCAGCTGGCCGATGCGGTTTGTGCTTCCTTATCATAAAGATATGCGCTTCGAATCCGACACGCCAACGTCGAAACTTCTGGGCATCTTCATGCCATGGATGAAGGGCCGTCGGCCCGCGTGGCTGATCCGGTTGGGGCTGTTCCTGTACGACAACCTTGGCGGGCGGAAGATCCTGCCGGGAACCTCGACCGTGGCACTGACCGGCACGCCCGAAGGTGCGCCGCTTCAGGACCGGTTCTCTACCGCCTATGAGTATTCCGACTGCTGGGTCGAGGACTCGCGTCTCGTGGTGCTGAACGCCCGCGATGCCGAGGCGCGCGGCGCCCGGATCATGACCCGCACGCAGGTTGTCAGCGCCGAAAAGGATGGCGCCTTGTGGCGGGTCAAAACGCGCAATAGCGAAACCGGCGCGGAGCACACCCATTTCGCCCGGATGCTGGTCAATGCCGGCGGTCCCTGGGTCGGGGACATCATCCAGACCAAGGTGCGGCTGAATTCGCGCGAAGGCGTACGGCTGGTGCGCGGCAGCCATATCGTGACCCGCAAGCTGTTCGACCACGGCAAGTGCTACTTCTTCCAGGGGACTGATGGTCGGATCATCTTCGCCATCCCCTATGAAACCGACTTCACCCTGATCGGCACCACCGATGCCGAACATCCCGCCCCCTCAGCCAAGCCGGAATGCACCCCTGAGGAACGGCGCTATCTGCTGAAATTCGCCAACCAGTACTTCAAGCAGGACCTGGACGAGTCCGACGTGGTCTGGACCTATTCCGGGGTTCGCCCGCTGTATGACGACGGCGCCAGCAGCGCCACGGCGGCGACGCGCGACTATACCCTGAAGGTGGACACCAGCAGCGGCGTGCCGATGTTGAACATCTTTGGCGGCAAGATCACCACCTATCGCCGGTTGGCCGAACACGCGCTGGAAAAGATCGCGCATCATCTGGACAGCAAGGGCAAGCCGTGGACCGCCGGTGTACCCCTGCCGGGCGGTGACTTTCCGGTGGACGGGTTTGACGCGCTGGTCGAGGGCCTGCGCCGGGACTATCCGTTCCTGGATGCGTTCTGGGCCCGCCGCCTTGCGCGCGCCTACGGCACACAAGCGCGTGACATTCTGGGCAATGCAACCCAAGCTGGCGATCTGGGGCGCAATTTCGGCGCGACCCTGACCGAAACCGAGGTCACCTGGCTGATGGTGCACGAATTTGCCTTAACCGCCGAAGATGTGGTCTGGCGCCGCAACAAGCTGGGCCTGCGCCTGACGCGCGACGAGATCACCGCATTGAACACCTGGATGGCAGAGCGCCGCCACACCACGACCCAAACATCGGCCGTGGGATAAGGAGGAGGACCTGATGACGCTGGAACTGAAAGGCGTATCCAAGATCAAGGACGGACAAACCCATGTCCATCCCACGGATCTGACGCTGGAAAACGGCACGATGAACGTGCTTCTCGGGCCGACGCTGTCGGGAAAGACATCTTTGATGCGCCTGATGGCCGGGCTGGATGCGCCCGCGGCGGGTCAGATCCTGTGGAACGGAGAGGACGTCACCGGGCAACGCGTGCAGGATCGCAAGGTGGCCATGGTCTATCAGCAGTTCATCAACTACCCGTCGATGAGCGTCTACGACAACATCGCGTCGCCGATGAAGCTGCTGGGGATCGACAAGGCCGAGGTGGATCGCCGGGTGCGTGAAACCGCCGAGCTGATGCAACTGACGCCGATGCTGGACCGCAAGCCGCTGGAACTGTCCGGCGGGCAGCAGCAGCGCTGCGCATTGGCCCGCGCGCTGGTCAAGAACGCCGGCCTGGTGCTGCTGGACGAACCGCTGGCCAACCTGGACTACAAGCTGCGCGAGGAATTGCGCGTCGAGATTCCGAAGATATTCGAGGCCTCCGGCGCGATCTTCGTCTACGCGACCACCGAACCCGAAGAGGCGCTGCTGCTGGGCGGCAATACCGTCGCCCTTTGGGAAGGTCGCGTGACCCAGTTCGGTCCGACACCCGATGTCTATCGCCAGCCGGTGGATGCCACCACCGCGCGGGTGTTCAGCGATCCGCCCATGAACTTCCTGCAGATCTCGAAAACCGGCGACCGCATCATGTTCGGCGACGGCCAAAGCACGCCTGCCGCGGGCAAGCTGGGCGATCTGGCGGATGGCCGCTATACCGCAGGGTTCCGGCCCAACCATCTGGAAATCGGCCAGCATGTCGGCGACGCCATGGAATTCAAGACCACGCTGAACGTCACCGAGCTGACCGGGTCCGAGACCTTCATTCATCTCGATCATCACGGCGACCGCTGGGTCGGGCTGGTGCACGGCATTCACGACCTGCCGATCGGCGAGGCCCTGTCGGTCTGGCTGGATCCGCGTCACGTCTACATCTTCGGTGAAGATGGCAAGCTGGTTGCGCCCGCCGCCTATGCGCTGGCGGCCTGAGGGAGAAACAGATGGCCAAGATCACACTCGACAACCTCGCCCATTCCTACCTGCCGAACCCGACCAGCGAGGATGACTACGCGCTGAAAGAGCTGAACCACGACTGGGATGACGGCGCCGCCTATGCCCTGCTGGGATCGTCCGGGTGCGGCAAGTCCACGTTGCTGAACATCATTTCGGGGCTGTTGCATCCCTCGCAGGGGCGCATCCTGTTCGACGGCAAGGATGTGACCGCTGCGCCCACGGCGGAACGCAACATCGCGCAGGTTTTCCAGTTCCCGGTGGTCTATGACACCATGACGGTGCGCGACAACCTGGCCTTCCCGTTGCGCAACCGGGGCCGCGACGAGGCCTATGTGGCCGAGCGCGTGCAGGAAATCGCCCGCATGATCGGCATGGAGGACATGCTGAGCAAGAAGGCGCGTGGCCTGACGGCGGATGCCAAACAGAAGATCAGCCTGGGCCGTGGCATGGTGCGCAAGGACGTCAACGCGCTGCTGTTCGACGAACCGCTGACCGTCATCGACCCGCACATGAAGTGGGAATTGCGCACCCAGTTGAAGAAGCTGCACCACGATTTCGGTCACACGATGATCTATGTGACTCACGACCAGACCGAGGCACTGACCTTCGCCGACAAGGTGGTGGTCATGTACGACGGCCGCGTCGTGCAGATCGGCACACCGGATGAATTGTTCGAGCGCCCCGAGCACACCTTCGTGGGCTATTTCATCGGTTCGCCGGGGATGAATGTGATCCCGGTGCGGATCGACGGCAACAAGGCCTATCTGAACGGTGCCCATATGGATCTGGCGCAGGGTTACAAGCCGTTGTCGGGCAAGGTCGAGATCGGCGTGCGCCCGGAATTCGCGCGGCTGTCGCAGACCGAGGGCCTGCCGGTCAAGGTGCGCCGGGTCGAGGACGTGGGCCGCCACAAGATCATCCGGGCCGAGTTCTTTGGCACCGACATCAACATCATCGCCGGCGAGGACGATCACGTCAGCGCCGACATGAACCGCGTCAGCTTCGATGCGGCGCATGTGAACGTCTACGCCAACGACTGGCGCGTACAGGGAGAGGCCGGATGACACCGCCGCGCGACCAACCGGGTCGCGGCATCGGCCGGGCATCCGCTGTGACAGCGCGCCATGCGGCGCAATCGTCCGAGGAGGGGGCGAGCTAATGGAAAAGACAGTCAACCAAAAGGCATGGTTTCTGGTACTGCCGGTGCTGCTGCTGGTGGCCTTCTCGGCGGTGATCCCGCTGATGACCGTGGTCAACTATTCCGTGCAGGACACCTTCGGCAACAACCAGTTCTTCTGGGCCGGCCTGGAATGGTTCAAGGAAATGCTGGACTCCGAACGAATGTGGGATGCCTTGGGGCGTCAGCTGATGTTCTCGGGGATCATTCTGGCAATCGAGGTGCCGCTGGGCATCTTCGTGGCGCTCAACATGCCGAAATCTGGGTTCTGGGCCAGCTTCTGCCTGGTGGTGATGTCCCTGCCCCTGCTGATCCCGTGGAACGTGGTGGGCACCATCTGGCAGATCTTCGGACGTGTCGACATCGGCCTGCTGGGCTATGCGCTGGACAGCCTCGGTATCAACTACAACTACACGCAGGACACCGTTGCCGCCTGGATCACCGTGGTGGTCATGGACGTGTGGCACTGGACCTCGCTGGTGGCGCTGCTGGCCTATGCCGGGCTGAAGTCGATCCCGGATGCCTATTATCAGGCCGCCAAGATCGACCAGGCCTCGCGCTGGAAGGTGTTCCGCTACCTCGAGCTGCCCAAGATCACCGGCGTGCTGATGATCGCGATCCTGCTGCGCTTCATGGACAGTTTCATGATCTACACCGAACCTTTCGTCGTCACCGGCGGTGGACCGGGCAACGCCACGACCCTGCTGTCGATCGACCTTGTGAAGATGGCGCTGGGACAATTCGACCTTGGACCTGCGGCGGCGTTCTCGCTGATGTATTTCCTTGTAATCCTTCTGGTCAGCTGGGTGTTCTACACCGTGATGACCACCCTTGAAAAGCGAGAGAGCTGAGACATGGCCGACATGACCGTCAACCAATCCAGCCCGCGCCGCCTGTCGCTGCCGAAGGTCAACAGCCGCGCCGTGGTAATGGGTCTTTACCTGCTGTTCCTGATGCTGCCGATCTACTGGCTGCTGAACATGAGCCTGAAGACCAACACCGAGATCCTGAACGAGTTCACCCTGATTCCGCGCAACCTGACCTTTGCCAATTACGCCACGATCCTGACCGATCCGGCGTGGTACATGGGCTATGTGAACTCGCTGATCTATGTGGTGATGAACACCGCCATCAGCCTGGCGGTGGCCCTGCCCGCGGCCTATGCGTTCAGCCGCTATTCCTTCATGGGCGACAAGCATCTGTTCTTCTGGCTGCTGACCAACCGGATGGCGCCGCCGGCGGTCTTCGCCCTGCCCTTCTTCCAACTCTACAGTTCGGTCGGCCTGTTCGACACGCATATCGCGGTGGCGCTGGCGCATTGCCTGTTCAACGTGCCGCTGGCGGTCTGGATCCTGGAAGGCTTCATGCGCGGTGTCCCGAAAGAGATCGACGAGACCGCCTATATCGACGGCTACAGCTTCGGGCGCTTCTTCGTGAAGATCTTCATGCCGCTGATCGCCAGCGGAATCGGGGTCGCGGCCTTCTTTTGCTTCATGTTCTCATGGGTGGAACTGCTGCTCAGCCGCACGCTGACCACCGTGGATGCCAAACCCATCGCCGCGATCATGACCCGAACGCAGGGCGCCGCCGGTATCGACTGGGGCGTGCTGGCCGCCGCCGGTGTGCTGACCATCGTTCCCGGCGCGCTGGTGATCTACTTTGTCCGCAACTACATCGCCAAGGGCTTTGCCCTGGGCCGCGTGTAAGACAGAAAAGGGAGGATTCACAATGGCATGGATGGCATGGACCTGGCCGACCGCGATCTTCTTCATGGTGATTGCATCGTTGCTGGTGACCTTTACGGTGCTTGCAATCAAGTTCCCGGAATCGCCCCGGACGGGCATTCTGCGGATCGAAACCACGCGGGGCGACCGGCTCTTCATCACTCTTCTGGGTTCGGCCTTCATCAATCTGGCCTGGCTCGGGATCGTCGGGGCGCATCAACCATACGCCCTGATCGTCTGCCTGATCTACGCCGCCGCGGTGTTCCGCTGGGTGTAGGGACAGGCCCCGTGGCCGGGGAAGGAGGAGACCCGGTCGCGCATAAGACATCCTCAACTATGGTTCAAACGGGAGGACTCACATGAACCTCAACCTCAAATCCACCACGGCAGCCTTGCTGGTGCTGGCGGGTCCGGCATTCGCCGACATGAACGCGGCGACCGCGTTTCTGGATGCGGAAATCGGCGATCAGTCGACGCTGTCGCGCGCCGAGCAGGAAGCCGAGATGCAGTTCTTCGTGGATGCGGCCAAGCCCTATGAAGGGATGGAAATCAAGGTCGTTTCCGAAACCATCGACACCCACAGCTATGAAAGCCAGGTTCTGGCCCCGGCCTTCACAGCCATCACCGGCATCAAGGTCACTCATGACCTGATCGGCGAGGGCGATGTGGTCGAAAAGCTGCAAACCCAGATGCAGTCGGGCGAGAACATCTATGATGCCTACGTCAACGACTCTGACCTGATTGGCACCCATTGGCGCTATCAGCAGGTGCGCAACCTGACAGACTGGATGGCGGGCGAAGGCGCGGATGTAACCAACCCTGGACTGGACCTGGATGATTTCATCGGCACCCAGTTCACCACCGCACCGGATGGCAAGCTGTACCAACTGCCTGACCAGCAGTTCGCCAACCTGTACTGGTTCCGCTATGACTGGTTCAACGACGAGAAGAACAAGGCCGATTTCAAGGAAGCCTTCGGCTATGATCTGGGCGTTCCGGTCAACTGGTCGGCCTATGAGGATATTGCCGAATTCTTCACTGGCCGCGACCTGTCGCACATGGGTATCGAAGGCGACGTCTATGGCAACATGGACTATGGCAAGAAAGATCCCTCGCTGGGCTGGCGCTATACCGACGCGTGGATGTCGATGGCCGGTATGGGCGACGTGGGCGAGCCGAACGGCCTGCCCGTGGACGAATGGGGTGTTCGCGTGAACGAGAACTCGCAGCCCACCGGGTCCTGCGTGGCGCGCGGCGGGGCAACCAATGCGCCGGCGGCGGTCTATGCGGTGACCAAAGCCATTGAATGGTTGCAGAAGTACTCGCCGCCCGCATCCATGGGGATGACCTTCTCCGAGGCGGGTCCGATCCCCGCGCAGGGCCAGATTGCCCAGCAGATGTTCATGTACACCACCTTCGTGCCGCCGCTGGTGGCCTCCGAGACGGTCATGAACGAAGACGGCACGCCGAAGTGGCGCCTGGCCCCTTCGCCGCATGGGGTCTATTGGAAGGATGGCCAGAAGGTCGGCTATCAGGACGTGGGTTCCTGGACGCTGATGAAATCGACCCCGGTCGATCGGGCGCAGGCGGCCTGGCTTTATGCCCAGTTCGTGACCTCGAAGACCGTGGACGTGAAGAAATCCCACGTCGGTCTGACTTTCATCCGCGAATCCACCGTGCAGCATGACAGCTTCACCGAACGTGCGGACAAGCTGGGCGGTCTGGTCGAGTTCTACCGCTCGCCCGCCCGCGTGGCCTGGTCGCCGACCGGCACCAACATCCCGGACTATCCGAAGCTGGCACAACTGTGGTGGCAGAACATCGGCGACGCCATGTCGGGGGCCAAGACCCCGCAGGAAGCGCTGGATGCGCTGTGCGCCGACCAGGAACGCGTGCTGGAGCGGCTTGAACGCGCCGGCATCCAGGGCGATATCGGTCCGAAGCTGAACGAAGAGCGTGACGCGGAATACTGGTTCTCCCAGCCCGGCGCGCCTTACGCCAAGCTGGAAAACGAGGACGAAGAGCCCCAGACCGTCAGCTATGACGAGCTGATCAAGTCCTGGCAGTAACCTCCCCCCGGTCGGGGCTCCTCGGGGCCCCGACCATCTGCATGCAAGATCCAGAGGCGCCGCCTGAGCGCCCCGAATTCGCTTTGAGGAGAGGCGGTCATGTCCCACATTCTGGCCATCGATCAGGGCACCACATCGACCCGCGCGATCCTGTTCGATACGTCGCTGACGGCGGTTGCATCGGCGCAGGAAGAATTTGCCCAGCACTACCCGGCCTCGGGCTGGGTCGAACATGACGCGAACGATCTGTGGTCGACCACCGTGGACACCTGCCGCGCGGCCATCAAGACGGCCGGGATCGGCGCCGAGGGCATCGCCGCCATCGGCATCACCAACCAGCGCGAAACCACGCTGGTCTGGGATCGCAAGACCGGCAAACCCATTCACAACGCCATCGTCTGGCAAGACCGCCGCACTGCCGCCCAGTGCAAGACGCTGAAGGACGACGGGTTCGAAGCGGCGGTGACCACCCGCACCGGTCTGCTGCTGGATCCCTATTTCTCGGGCACCAAGCTGGCCTGGCTGCTGGACAACGTCGAAGGCGCCCGCGCCCGCGCCGAGGCCGGAGAGCTGATCTTCGGCACCGTCGACAGCTGGCTGGTCTGGAACCTGACCGGCGGCAAGGTGCATGTCACCGATGCCACCAATGCCGCCCGCACCATGCTGTACGACATTCGCAAGGGCCGCTGGTCGCAAACGATCTGCGACCGGCTGAACATCCCCATGTCGATGCTGCCCGAGGTGCGTGATTGCGCCGCCGATTTCGGCGAAACCCGCGCCGACCTGTTTGGCCGTCCGATCCCGATCTGCGGCATTGCCGGCGATCAGCAGGCCGCCACCGTCGGGCAGGCCTGTTTCAAACCCGGCATGCTGAAATCCACTTATGGCACCGGCTGTTTCGCGCTGCTGAACACCGGCGATACGCCGGTGACCTCGCAAAACCGGCTGCTGACGACCATCGCCTACCAGTTGGACGGCAAACCGACCTATGCGCTGGAAGGCTCGATTTTCATCGCGGGCGCGGTGGTGCAATGGCTGCGCGACGGGCTGAAGATCATCAACGACGCGCGCGAGACCCAGCCGCTGGCGCAAAGCGCCGATCCGGGACAGGACGTCATCCTGGTGCCCGCCTTCACGGGATTGGGCGCGCCCTATTGGCGGCCCGACTGCCGCGGTGCGATCTTCGGTCTGACGCGGAATTCGGGGCCCGCCGAATTCGCCCGCGCCGCACTGGAAAGCGTCGGCTACCAGACCCGCGACCTGTTGGAGGCGATGCATGCCGACATGGGCGGTGCCGGGGATGCCATCCTGCGTGTCGATGGCGGCATGAGCGCCTCGGACTGGACGATGCAGTTTCTGGCCGACATCCTGGGCGCCCGCGTCGACCGGCCGAAAGTGCTGGAAACCACCGCCATGGGCGCGGCCTGGCTGGCCGGGCAACGCGCGGGCATCTATCCTACACAGGCCGAATTCGCGGCTCAATGGGCGTTGGAGCGCAGTTTCGAACCGGCCATGCCCGATGATACCCGCGAGGCCAAATACGCCGCCTGGCGTCGCGCCGTCGATGCAACGACGCGGGCCTGAAACATGGCGGATTTCGCGCTGACCGCCCCGGACCGCACAATCTTTGGCCGCGGATGCCGGGACCAGACGGTTGCCGAAGTGGGCGCGCTGGGGGCCCGCGTGCTTGTGGTGCGCGGTCGATCCGTGGCCTGGGTGAGCGAGTTGGAAACCGCCCTCGCCACCGCCGGGATCGCGGTCGAAAGCTTGCTGTCACAGGGTGAGCCGAGCCTGCCCGAAGTTCGGCAGGGGGTCGAGACGGCGCGCAACTTCGGGGCCGATTGCATCCTGGCCGTTGGCGGCGGCGCGGTCATCGACCTGGGCAAGGCCATATCGGGCCTGTGTCCCAGTGACGGGGATCCGGCCGACTTCCTGGAACTTGGCAATGCCAGGCCGCGCCACCTGTCCGATCCATTGCCCTTCGTCGCGCTGCCCACCACCGCCGGCACCGGGGCGGAGGCCACGCGCAACGCGGTCATCGGCGTGCCGGACCGGCAGATGAAGATCAGCCTGCGCGATCCGCGCCTGTTACCGGATCTGGCCATCGTCGACCCGGCCCTGACCGATGGTGCGCCCTCGGCGCTGACCATGGCCACCGGACTGGATGCGATTACCCAGTTGATCGAAAGCTACCTGTGCATCCGCGCCAATCCGGTGACCGATGCCCTGTGCAGCGCCACCATTCCCGACGCGATGCGGGCCCTGTGCCGACTGGCCAAGGCGGAAGATCCCGCCGCGCGGGACACCATGGCGCGGGCCAGTCATCTCAGCGGTCTTGCGCTGGCCAACTCGGGGCTGGGCGTGGTGCATGGTCTGGCCTCGGTCATCGGTGGCCGGGGCGGGGCGCATGGTGCCATCTGCGGGCGCTTGCTGGCCGCAGCCCTGACCGTGAACGCGCAAAAAGCGCGGCAGCTGGACATGTCGATGCAGCGGTTCGAGGCGGTTGAACGCTGGCTTGCAGAGGCGCTTGGCGCGAACCCCGGTCAAGGCATCGTGGCGTTGCAAGCCTTCGTGACTGCGCAACGGGTGCCGACCCTGGCGCAGCTTCACGTGCCCGAGGCGGATTTCTATGCGGTTGCCGAACAGGCGCTGACCGCCTCCTCCACCAAGGGCAACCCGGTGCCGCTTTCGGCGCAGGACATCACCGACATTCTGGCCCAGGCGGCACGGGGCTGAGATCTCCGGCGGGCGGCCTGCGACCCTAGTCTTGCCGCAGAAACGCGCCCAGCCCGTCGCCGTCCAGATGCTCGACCCACATGTTTGCAGCCGCGCCCGTTGCATCGATCTGGAACGTCACCTGCGAGATTGATCCCGTCGGCTGGTTCTCGGTATCGGGGGTGACCACGAAGCTGTCACCATCCCAGTGCTGCAAGGCCAGCGTCTGCTTGTCCGGGCCAAGCGCCAGTTCCAGCCCGTCTGGCCCGGCCGACACTTCGGCAGGTCCGAAATAGGCGCTGTGGTAGGTGCCCAGATAGGCCGGGTCAGGCTGGGCGGGGGCCGGGTCGGTCGGGGGGGTCGCCCCAACAAGCTGCCCCACCGGTGCGGACAGCGGCGCCATCAGGCGGCTGTAGCCTGCCAGCCAGTCGCGGGTTTCAAGGCCAAGCTCCACCCGGTCCAGAAAGGCCGCCGCAAGGGCCTCGGGCGCTCCCGTCGGCGGGGCGTTGGTCAGAACGACAATGCCCAGCCCCAGATCGGGCAGCATCGAGATGCTGGTCGACGCTCCCAGGGCGAAAGCGCCGGAATGGCTCAGCTCGACCCGGCCCGACGGCCGGACACCGACGTTGAACCCGTAGCCATAGGCGCCGCTGCGGGCCGAAACCTGCATCGGCAGGCCTGAGATCATTTGCGGTGACAACGCCGGGCGCAAGGCCTCGGGCGCGATCACCGGGGTGCCGTCCAATGTGCCATTGCCCAGCACCATCGCCATCCAACGGGCCATGTCGTGCACGCTGGAACTGACCCCGCCCGCCGGGCTTTGCGCGTCAGGCTGGCGGCGGTCCGCGATCACATAAGTGTCGCCGTTCGGAACATGGCTGGACGCGCGATTGTCGCGCGCCATGAAATCGACGTGGCGCGAACTGGTCGCGGTCATGCCCAGCGGCTGATAGATCGTCTGTTCGGACAGGCTGGCCCAATCCGTTCCCGCCGCGCTGGCCACGGCCTCGGCAGCGGCGGTGAGGCCGAAATTGGTATAGGCATAGTCCAGGCGGAAACGCCCCTTGGGCAGAAGGGCAAGGCGGTCCAGCACCGCGCGGCGGTCAAAGCCCAGATCCTCCAGATCGTCGCCCGCATGATCCGGCAGACCGGAACGGTGCGCATAGAGATCGCCGATGGTGACATGTTCGCTGATCCACGGATCGCCCAGATCGAACCACGGCAGATAGCTGCGCACCGGATCGTCCCATGACACCCGGCCCGCCGCAACTTGGGTGGCCACCACCGTGGCACCGACAGGTTTCGACACTGACGCCAGCAGGAACACGGTGTCCGCATCAACCAGCGCCGGATCGCCCACCGCCCGCAGGCCGAAACCGCGCGCATAGACGGTTTGCCCACCGTGGACCACCGCGACGGCCAGACCGGGCACGCCAGAGCGATCAAGGATCGACTGGCCAAGCTCATCCAGCGCGGAAATCGCCGCGTCGATCCGCGTTTCAGGCACGGGCAGAAGCATGGTCAACGGCGGGGCGGGCATCGGGTCTGGCAGGGCGATCCGGGGCAGGTCTGCATCGGCCTGAGCGGTGCCGGGAAGCGACAGAAACAGCGCGGCGCACAGACAGGCGGACAGGGTGCCAAGGCGCAGGCGCGTCTTACGTGCAAAGTCTGGAATGGTCCGGGCAGACGACATGACATCTCTCTCCGCTATGCCAGACCGATGGGCAGAATGCGCCCGAGCCTCGCGTGGGTTTGCAATGTCCTCAAGGTCTCTGGAAAACGGATCAATTTCAAGTTGTATGGCCGTATGTGGGGGCCGCGCGGCCCACCGTGCATTCCGGCCTGCGCTGGGGCGCATGTGGTACGCCCTGCCCCGGCCGATGTCAGGAACACCGGGCAGGGTTCATGGCAGGTCCCAGACCCGGATGATCTCTCCGCCCGTGCGCATCTGGTCCAGATCGGCGCTTGTGGGAAGGCTGTCGGCATCGGGCAAGGCTGGCACCGCACCCACCGTGCGGCCGGCATAGACCCAGGCCCCGAGCGACCAGGTGCCGGGGGCCAGATCGCAGGTCAGTTGCGGCACCCAGGTGCGCGGGGCGATCAGGTTGGTATTGGCGTCCGGCGCAATGACCCGACCCGCCCGTGCAACGGGGGTGTCGATCGGTGCCGCCACATCGACGATGGTGGTCGTATCTGTGGCATTGGTCATTCGGGCATAGGCACCGGGGCCTTCGGCGCGAACGTCCGGTTGCAGGTCCGGTCCGGGGATTGCATCGCTTTTGCGTATCGCAAAACCGCCCTCGACCGTCTGTACCCGGCGCTTGGTGCGAATGCTGTGCAGGCGCAGATGCCAGGGCGCATGGGCCAGCAGCCAGGTTTCGACCTCCACCTCGGGCATGGGCGACCATGCCGAGTAAAGCCAGCCGTTCCCGATCCGCGCCATGGTTTCCCCGCTGCGCGGCGCTGAATATTCGCCGGTTTCGGAAAATGTCAGCATGTTGTCGGAAGGCGCATTGGCAAAGCCGCGCGCTTCGAAGTCCACGCTGAAGCCATAGCGGGTGGAATAGGCGAACTTGTTGTACTTCTCGGCCGAGCGGCCAAGGGCCGGCGGGTGCTGGCCGCCGCACAGAACCGTCACATCGCCCAGATGTTCGAATTTGACCATCCCCGGTTCCGGCAGGGTGACAACCTGATCACGCGCCAAGGGGGCGGCTTCTTCGGCGGCCCAGAACGGATGGGTTTCCGGCAGTGCCAGCGGCGCGAAGGCCTTCATCGCCCAATAGGGCGAGCCGGGCGAATTGTAGCGTTCGGCCATGTGCAACTGCGGATAGCCGTACCCGATGGTCATCACCCCGCGCGTGTCGGTGAACGGCTTGTCCGACCACCAGCGCAGATTGCGCGCCCAGTACCCGCGGATCTCGCCCCAGGGCAGAGCCTCTTCCCCGGCCATCGCCAGCGTGCCCCAGAATCCGGCATGGGCGAAGCGGTAGGTCAGCGATCGGCCATAGGGCAGCGCCGCGCCATCGGCGGCGAACCAATGGGCAACCTGCGGCGCGAAAGTGCGGGCGCGGTCGCGGAATCGGTCACGGCGCGCGGCGTCGGCTTCGGGGCCGTATTGCGCGTAGATCAGGCCGTAGAAATGCATGGCAAAGGGAATGTAGTGATCCGCCTGCCGTTTGCCGCCGTCACGGTACCAGCCGTTGCCCATGTCCCAGCTTTCCAGCCGGTCGAGATCGGCCTCGATGATCGACAGGTCATGCGCGACCCCGACGCGGGTCAGGCCCAACGAGACCAGCACGTGAAAGAAGTGCCAGTTGTTGGCCGCTGGCCTGTGTTGCAGAGAATTCAACAGCCAGTCGCCGAGGCAATCGCGCCCACGCTGCGTCATGCCATCCCAGAATACCTCGGGCGCCAGCGCCAGCGCATAGCCGATGGCAGCACTTTCCACCATGCGTTGATCGAAGTCGGTCACCGGCCCCCAGTATTCCGGATGCTCGGGGTCCGCGCCGTTTTGCAGGCCTTCGACGAACATCTCGATGCCGTCAAAGGTTCCGCCCCCGGCCAGCAGCGGCGCCAACCCCCAGAACGGGCGCACCAGCCCCTCCAGATGGGCGGCGGCATCGTGGAAATGGGCCGAGGTATCGCCCAGTTTCACCCGCGCACGACCGGGCGAAAACCCGACCTTCAATGGTGCGATCAGATCCACCACCGCCCGCTGCGCATCGGCGCGGGTCGCAAAGGGATTCCCGGTGATCGGGGTTTCGGTCAGAAGCACGTTGGACATGGGATTGAGGCCTTTCATCAGGCCACCAGATGCCGTTTGCGCGGATCAGGGATCGGCACGGCGGAAATCAGGCGCTGTGTATAGGGGTCTTGCGGGGCGTCGCAGATCTGGACGGCGGTGCCGGTTTCGACCACCCGGCCCTTGTGCATCACGGCAACCCGGTCACAGAAATAGCGCACGACGCCGATGTCATGGGCGATGAACAGGATCGACAGATCCAGTTCGCTGCGCAGATCCAGCAGCAGATCAAGGATCTGCGCCCGGATCGATCCGTCCAGCGCGCTTGTCGCCTCGTCGGCGATGATGACGCGCGGGTCCAGCGCGATAGCCCGGGCAATGCCGATCCGCTGCCGCTGACCGCCGGAAAAGGCGTGCGGATAGCGCTCCATCGCGCTGGCGGGAAGGCCGACGCGCTCCAGCAGTTCGCCCACCCGGTCACGCAGGGCGGCGCCCTTCAGCAGACCGTTGACCAGCAGCGGCTCGCCGATGATCTGTTGCACGGTCATGCGCGGGTTGAGCGAGCCATAGGGATCCTGGAAGATCATCCGCATCTCGCGGTAGACCTGCCCGTCGCGGAACGTGGCGGGATCGGTCAGATCCTTGGCCACGCCGTCGCGCGTATGATAGATCGCCTCGCCGAACTGCGGCTGGAAGCGGCCCATCAGCACCCGCGCCAGCGTTGTCTTGCCCGACCCGGATTCGCCGACGATGCCAAGGATTTCCCCGCGCCGCAGTTCGACCGACACCTCGTCCAGGGCCTGCACGCCGCTGCCGGGCTTCTTGAGCAGTTTTTTCTTCGACGGAAATGCCAGCGACAGATTGTGGGTTTCGATCAGGATCTCGTCAGAGGAGGCCGCGCCGCGACCGTGCGCGGCTTCGTCCAATCCCATCGAGGCCTTCAGCAGCTTCTTGGTGTAGGCGTGCACGGGGGCATGAAACACCTGATCCACCGCGCCGGTTTCCACCACCGAGCCGTGCAGCATGACCACGACCTGATCGGCAATCTCGGCCACCACACCCATATCGTGTGTGATGAACATCACCGCCATGCCGTGGCTTTCCTGCAAGCCTTTCAGCAGCTTCAGGATCTCGGCCTGGGTCGTCACGTCCAGTGCCGTGGTCGGCTCGTCGGCGATCAGGATGTCCGGTTCACAGCCAAGCGCCATGGCGATCATCGCCCGCTGCCGCATGCCGCCGGAATACTCGAACGGATAGCGGTCGATGGCGTCTTCGGGGTTCTTGATCTGCACGGCCCGCAGCGCCTCGATCGCGCGATCTCGGGCGGTGGCGGTGTCCACGTCCTGATGCAGCATGATCCCCTCGATGATCTGCTCGCCGATGGTGTGCACCGGGCTGAGCGAGGACATCGGCTCCTGGAAGATCATGGCGATCCGGGCACCGCGCACGGCGCGGATCTCGGCCCCGTCCGGGTTCAGGCCCGACAGTTCGATCCGCTGGCCGGCCTCGACATCCACAAGGTTGATCGCGCCCGCTTTGATGACGGCGGGTTCGACGATGTTCAATACCGCCCGTGCCGTCACCGATTTGCCCGATCCGGATTCACCCACGAAACAGGTGGTCTGGCCCAGATTCAGGTCGAAGCTGACGTTCGAGATGGCCGTGGTTTCACCCTTTCGGCCGGGGAAGGCGACGCTGAGGCCGCGCACTTCCAGAACCGTCTTGCCGGTCTGTGCAGTCATGGCTGTGTCCTCACTTGGCATAGGGATCTGCGGCGTCGCGAAGCCCGTCGCCGATGAAGTTCATCGCCAGCACGGCGATCACGATGGCCGCGCCCGGCAGCAGCAGCCAGGGGGCGGTGGCCAGCGTCCGGATGTTTTGCGCCTCTTGCAGCAGCACGCCCCAGGAAATCACCGGTGCTTGCAACCCCAGCCCAAGGAAGGACAGCGCCGTTTCCGCAAGGATCATGGCGGGCACCGCCAAGGATGCTGCGGTGATGATGTGGCTGGTGAAGGCCGGCACCATGTGGCGGACAATGACCCGCAGGTGCGAGCAGCCGTCATAGCGGGCCGCGGCCACATAGTCTTCGCCGTTCAGCGCCAGGAACCGGCCCCGCACCACTCGCGCCAGTTCGGTCCAGCCAAGGAACGACAGGATCAGGGTGATAGCGAAATAGGTCTGCAGCGGTGACCAGTCCGACGGCATCGCGGCGGCCAGCCCCATCCACAGCGGGATGGTGGGCAAAGAGCGCAGGAATTCGATGGCGCGCTGTGTCACCGCGTCGAACCAGCCGCCGAAATACCCGGCCGCCCCGCCGATGATGACGCCCAGAACAAGGCTCATGATCACCCCGACCAGGCCGACCGACAGCGAGATTTGGGTGCCATAGACCAGCCGCGAGAACATGTCCCGGCCCAGGCGGTCGGCACCGAACAGGTAGAAGGGATCGCGCGACCGCTCGGGTCCAATCAGGTGGATGTCGGTGGGGATCAGGCCGAACAGCTTGTACTCCCAGCTGCGCTTGAAGAACGTCAGGTAAATCTTCTTGTCTTCGTCGATGACGAAGGTGCGGCGCAGGGCCTCGGGTTCGATCTCGACGGTGTAGCCATAGACATGGGGGCGGAAGGCCCAGCCCTCGTCTGTCTTGTCGATGAAATGCAGCGCCTGCGGCGGCGCATAGGTGTAACGCGCCTTGACGTTGCCGGGATCGTTAGGGGCCACGAAGCCCGCGAAGATCGCGACGAACACAAAAAGGGACAGGATCCAGAGGCTGACGACCGCCAGCCGATGCTTGGAAAAACGACGGCGGATCAGCTGCCATTGGCTTTCGGTGCCGTGGGTAAGGTCGATGCGGGGATCGATTTCGCCCACGGCAAGCTCGGGGGTGTCCCGGACCTGGCCGATGCGGGCGTCAGGAGAGTTTGCGGGGGTTGTGAGGGTCATCAGGTGGCTCCCACCATGCCAAGCCGGATGCGCGGATCGATCCAGGCCAGCAGAAGATCGGATATCAGGGTGCCGACCAGTGTCAGCAGCCCCATGAACATGATGAGCGCCCCGGCAAGGTACATGTCCTGGCTGAGCAGGGCGCGCAGAAGGATGGGCGACAGGGTCGGCAGGTTCAGCACGATGGCGGTCACGAAGGACGACGAGATCACCGTGGGCAGCACCCAGCCGATGGTCGACACCAGCGGGTTCATCGCCACGCGCACCGGATAGCGCCAGATCAGGCGGCGCTTGGTCAGGCCCTTGGCGCGGGCGGTCAGAACATAGGGTTTGTTCAGCTCATCCAGCAGGTTGGCGCGCAGCACCCGGACCAACTGTGCGGCCCCGGCAGTGGAAATTACAAGGATCGGTGCCCAGACGTGGCTGGCGAAATCAAGGAACCGGTCCACCGACCAGCGGGCGTTCATGTATTCGGCCGAGAACAGGCCGGTGATGGTCACGCCGAACCAGTTGTAGCAGACGTACATCAAGACCAGCGCGAACAGGAAGTTGGGGATCGCCAGTCCAAGGAAGCCGAGGATCGTGGCGATGTAGTCGCCCACCGAATACTGGTTCACGGCGGAATAGATGCCGATCGGGATCGACACGGCCCACATGACGATGACGGCGGTCAGTTCCACCGCCAGCGAGATGCCGATCCGCTGCGAGAAGATCTCGGACACCGGGCGCTGCATTTCGAAGCTGTAGCCGAAATCGCCGCGCAGGATGTCAGACAGCCAGGCCGCGTATTGAACCAGGACCGGGGAATCCAGCTTGTAGCGGTCGCGCAGCGCAATGATCGTTTCCTGATCGACGCTTTCGCCGGCTGCCGAAAGGCTCGCGATGTAGGAGGTGACGAAGTCTCCCGGTGGCAATTGGATCACGACGAAGACGACCACGGACAATGCCAGAAGCGTCAGGATCATGGTCACCAGTCTGCGGGCCAGATAATTCAACATGCTCTTTCCCCCGAGTATTGCATGTGGGTAGTCCGGGCACCGCCAGCGGCCGCGCCCGGAAGAGACTTACTTCTTGTAGTAGAGCTGCGATGTTTCCATCGGGCCGGGCTGCGGGTAGACCCAGGTATAGACCTGACGCTCCGGCACGTTGCCCAGCTTGTTGTTGGCCACGATGTAGCCATCCGCCGGAAGGACCGTGCCCATCACGTAGAACTGGTCAGCCGCGATATCGAGGATCTCGCCGAAGATCCTCTTCTGCTCTTCATTGTCCGGCGAAGCGATCAGCTCGATGTAAAGATCCATCTGTTTCTGAACATCAGCCGGCGGGGCCTCGGCAAGGGTGCTGCCGTTCTTCATGAAGTACTGCGCCCATTTCTCGGCATAGGCGGACTCCAGGTTGAAGGGGAAGTAGAACCGCGGGTCGAGCAGCGCGTCGCTCATGCCGCCGTCGCCCCACCAGATGTGCATGTCGTGGCTGTTGTTCTGGATCCGTTCATAGACCAGGCTGCGTTCGGCGTTGCGGGCATCCAGATCGATGCCGATCTCTTTCCACTGTTCGACAACAAGCTGCGCGATGTCGTTGAACTCGGTCTGGTCCGAGGGCGAAAAAAGCTGGATGCGGATCGGTTCGCCGTCAAAGCCCAGGCGGATGCCGTCGCCGTTGCGCTCGGTCAGGCCAAGCCCGTCGAGCAGGTCGTTGGCGGTGTCCGGATCATACTCGGTGAACTGCTTGGCCAGGGTTTCGTTGTAGAACTGCGACGAGGGGCGCGGCGCGGCCTGGTATGGCTCGCCTTGACCTGCAAAGACCACGTCGATGATCTCTTCGCGATCCATCGCCATCGACAGCGCCGCGCGGAAGTCCTTTTCGTTGTAGAGCTTGCGCTTTTCCGGGTCTTCATGGGTCAGGTTGAGCTGGAAGATCGCGTGGTTCATCCGGGCGTCGGTTGTGGGCTTGAGCGTATAGCCGCCCTGTTCCTGACCATCGTAGATCACCGGCTTGTTGGTGACGGTGGCGAAATGCCGGTTCGAGAAATCGATCTCGCCGTTGACGACCTTCAGAACGATGTCCTCGACGTTCTCGGTCTGCACCATCTGCACCTTGTCGATATAGGGCAGCTGCTGGCCGTCGGTGTCGACCTTGAAGAAATAGGGGTTGCGTTCCCATTCGATCAGCTGGTTCAGCCCGTCATAGGGCGTGACCTGCCGCCAGGCGAACAGCAGCGGGCGGTCTTCGTCAACGAAGTTGAAAAAGCAGCTTTGCTCCATCGCTTGCGACCAGCTTTCAAATCCCGCGGCCTTGGCGATGTCGTTCGCATCGGCGGTCACATCCGGGAAATACTTGCCGCAATAATGCTTGGCGGCATTGACGATGAACTGCCCTTCGACCGAGGCCAGACGTTCCAGAAGCAGGCCGTTGGGGTCCGATAGGGTGATCTTGAAGGTTTGCGGATCGATGACTTCGCCGGTGATCTTGTCCCATTCGAAGCCATTTGCCTTGCGGCCGCCGTAGGCCGGGCTTTTCATCACGTTCAGGGCAAACAGAAGATCTTCGGCGGTGAAGGGTTCTCCGTCCGACCATTTGTGGCCTTCGCGCAGGTGGAAGGTGAATTCGGTGGCGTCCTCGTTGACCTCGAAGTTCTCGGCCACGTTCGGGACGACCTTGGTCCATTCGAAATCATAGGCCACCAGCGGCTGATAGCCTATGGTGCGGCGGATCCAGCCGGTGTCATAGGTGCCCTTCAAGGCCGACCGCCAGACACCGCCGTAGGTGCCCACCGAGTCCAGCGGGGTGACAACATAGGGGTTGGCCGGCAGACGCGCGGCCACTGGGGCCAGATCGCCGGCATCGACGGCGGCCTTCAGATCGGGCGCCTGGGTGTAGTCCTGCGCCAGCGCCGGACCGGCCAGGGCCAGCAAGGCTGCCAGCGATACGGCCATTGGGTTGCGTTTGAACATTATGGTTTCCTCCCTTGATTGGTTCGCGGTCAGTCCGTGGACAGACCGCACAGCGTTTTCAGGTTGTGCATGTCGTCGCGGTACTGGCCGATCTCGTCGTCGCGGACGAATTCAAGAAAGGCCGTGCGCGGATGCGGCCAGCGCGGCGCGGGTGTCCAGGCATCGAACAGGACGCGCCAGTCCGGCAGGCCTTCGGCCAGCGGACGCCGCTTCTGTCCACCATCGGTCATGATCCAGTGGAACACGTGCAGATCGCCCAGATGCGGCGAGAGCATGTCGAGTTCTTCCAGCCAGCGCGCCAGACCGCGCCCCGGCACCGGCTGCCAGTAGCTGTAAAGATTATCCTCGGCGGCGGCGTTCAGCAGCGCCAGGGCATCCTCGGCCTCTTCGGTCAGGGTGCGGCGGTGGTATTCGACGCTGACGGTGATGTTGTCCTGGGCCGCGCTGCGGGCGAAAAGCGCAAGATCGGCGGCGGCGGTGTCGAAGGCCTGTGCTCCGGCGTCGGCACGCTTTGCGTCACCGGCCCACACCCGAATATTTCTGGCGCAAAGGGCGCGGGCGGACGCCAGCACTTTGGCAAACTCCGCGCGGGCACCCGGCATCCCGGCCCGGACATAAGACCCATAAGAGGCCGGCAGGATGCCCTTGGTGTCACACAGCGTTTGCACCTGCGCGGCAAGGTCCGGATCCCCCGGCGGGACATGCTTGTCGCCGCCCCATTCGATGACCTGAACGCCGGTGGTGGCGGCCAGATCGATCAGCGCCGGGACGTCGAGCGCCCGAAATGTGACAGAGCACAGGCCGGGGCGGATCATGCCACGCGCTCCCAATCCGAGATCGCGACTTCGTTTTGCATGGGCTGGCCGTTTGAGAAGCGCTCGATATCGTCCAGCACCTGTTCGGTCATGTCGCAGACCTCGCAGCCGAAAGAGCCCGCAATATGGGGTGTGATCGTGACATTCCGCATGTCCCACAGGGGAGAGTCGTCGTTCAGCGGTTCGGGTTCGGTCACGTCCAGTACGGCGAACAGGCGACCGTCGGCCATGGCCGTCTCAAGCGCGGCGGTATCGATGATCTTGCCGCGCGCCGTGTTGATCAGAAGCGCGCCATCCCGCATCAGTGCAAATTCGCGGGCGCCGAAACTGCCTTCGGTCGTGGGCAGCAGCGGCTGGTGCAGGCTGACCACGTCGCTGCGCATCAGCAGATCGGTCATCGAGACCTTTTCGGCCCCCATGGCGGCAGCGGCTTCGGCGCTGACAAACGGATCGTGCAGCAGGACCGACACGCGGTGACGGCGCAGTTCCGCAGTCACACGACGGCCGATGCGCGAGGCTCCGACGATGCCGACCGTACGGCCGGAATTGCCCACCGGACCGGCAAGCTGGATGTCCCGCGTGGCGATATGCGACCGCTCTGCCTGATAGACCCTGCGCCATTCGGAAACGCGCTTCAGGTGCAGCAGGATGTGGGCAAGGGTGAATTCGGCAACGGGGCGGGCGTTGGCGTCGGCGGCGCTGAGCACCACCAGTCCCGTGCCGGCCACCTGTTGCGTCAGTACCCCTTTCACCGTTCCCGCCAGATGGGCGATCATCTTCAGGTTCGGCATCCTGCGGCGCAGGTCGGCATCGACAGTCTGGGAACGCCAGCCGGTCACCAGGATTTCCACCTGCGGCAGCAGCCCGGCAACCGCGTTGCAGCGCAGATCGGCCACAGGTTCGGGGTGCAAAAGGTTGGTCAGGGACGCAAGCCGGTCGGTGTTGCGGGTACGGCAACTGGCCGGGAAATGGATGTCGAACTGCGGCCTTGCCAGTTGGATCAGAGAGGAAAGGCGCATTCAGGTCTCCTTGCAGCGTCAGTGCGACTGCAAAGAACCTTGCACAACTTGCGTCTTGTCGCAAGTTTTTCCGTCATTATGCAAATTACTTGCGTAACTTGTGGACTGGCGTATATAGCATTGGTTTAGATTGATTAATTCACATCCAGAACGGTGTCCCGCTGCTTCAGGATAACTTGCGTGAGGGTTTGTTGCGCCGGACGGTCCGGTTCAAGGCTGCGCAAGGCCAACAGACGAATCGCTTCCGTGCCAAGAAACTCCCAGTCCACGGCAAGGGTGCTGAGCAGCGGTGACGACAGTTCGGCCACGGGCAGCCCGTTGAATCCCAGCAGCGAGACATCGCGCGGCACATCAATCCCGCGCAGGCGCAGCGCCTGCAGGGCGGTCAGCGCCACATTGTCGGCCGAACAGAACACCGCGGAAAAGGGAAACTGCCCGTCTTTCAGCAGTTCCCTAAGCGCGGTGCCTGCGTCGATTTCGGTGACGTTTCCCAGTTCGACATAGTCGTATTCAATGCCGCCAACACCTGCATTTTCGATCCCGTTACGAAACCCCTCGGTGCGGGCGCGCAGGGTTCCGCGACGCTTTGTGCCAAAATGAAGAATGCGCCGATGACCCATGCCCACAAGGTGCCGCGCGGCCAACCGACCGCCGTAGAAATTGTTGGGGGCGACCTGATCGTGGATCATGTCTGGATCCAGACCATTGACGAACACCGTCGCAAGCCCCTTGTTTTTAAGCTTCTTTGACAGGCTTGCGGATGGATCCACCCCGGCGAAAAGAATGCCCGTATCCGCCCGATCGAGGAATTGATCGGGGATTTCGCCGTCTTCACTTTGCAGCGCCAGTTCAACCGGCAGCCCGATCCGTTGTGCGGCCTTCTGGATGCCGGTCATCACGAAATGATAGATCGATCCGGATCCGCTGTTGATGTCCACCTGGTTGAGAAACAGCAAGGCGCGCTTCAGGCCGTGGCCTTGCGCCGGTGGCTGCGTATGGTGCACGTGCGGCAGCGGGGTGCCAAGGTCCGCTGCGGCCTGCAGAACCTTCTTCGTTGTAGTCGGGCTGATCCCCGGTGCCCCCGACAGCACCCGCGACACGGTGGATATCGAAACCCCCACGACGCGCGCGATGTCTTCCTGCCTGACCTTGTGTTGTCTCAAGATGCCTCTCCCGCCGATGGTGACGAAGCGGGCAAAAACGCAATTGCCCTCCCCCCTTTTCGACCGGGGGGGAGGGCAACGCAAGTTTTTTGCACATTCTTGCGCGATTTTGAGGGAGCGCCGTGGCCCCGAAGGTCGGTCTAGATCACCGGCAAGGCCGCGATCATGGCCCGCAGAACCTCATCGGCGGGCTTGGTCCACCAGTTGTTGGCCGAGAAGATCTCGACCTCGACAAGACCATCAAAGCCCTGCGCCTCGACCATCTGGCGGAGGGCGGGAATGTCGATCACACCTTCGCCCATCATGCCGCGATCGGTCAGCATGTCCTGCGTCGGGTTCATCCAGTCGCAGACGTGGAAGGCCAGCAGGCGGTCCTTGCCGGCGCGGGCGATCTGGTCTGCCACGTCTGGATCCCACCAGATGTGATAGACATCCAGCGCCACGCCGATGCCGTCGCCAAGCTGGTCGCAGATGTCCAGCGCCTGCTTGGTGGTGTTCACGCAGGCCCGGTCGGCGGCATACATCGGGTGCAGCGGCTCGATCCCGACCTTCACCCCGGCGGTGCGGGCATACTCCAGCGTCTTGCCCAGACCTTCGGTGACGATCTCGCGCGCTCCGACGATGTCTTTCGAGCCTTCGGGCAGCCCACCCACCACCATGACAAGGCAGTCCGCGCCGATGGCGGCGGCCTCGTCCACGGCGCGCTTGTTGTCGTCGATGACGGCCTGGGTCAGCGCCCCCTCGGCGGTGTACCAACCACCCCGGCACAGGCCCGAGACGCCCAGCCCGGCGTCGCGGATCAACTTTGCGGCGTGATCGACACCGCATTCCTGCAGCCTGTCGCGCCACGGAGAGATGCCGCCGATGCCATGCCGGGCGCAGCCGTCGACGCATTCGGCCAGATCCCATTGTTTCGACACCGTGGCGGTGTTGAGCGACAAGTCCCGCGCGGTGAGCGTTCTCATACCGACACCCCCCGCGCCTGGAACACCGGCTTGGCGCGTCGCGCAACCTCTTCAGGATCGGTGAATAGCTGCGCGGCATTGGCCAGCCGGATGGCTTCTGCCAGATGCAGGGTCGAGCGGGCGCTTTCCTGCCCGGCGACCATGGTGAAGTGGTCCTGATGGCCCATCAGATAGGCCAGAAATACCACACCGGTCTTGTAGAACCGCGTCGGCGCCTTGAAAATATGGCGGCTGAGCGGCACCGTCGGATCGAAGGCGGCGCGATAGGCGGCGCGGTCGCCCTCGGCCAGCGAGGTCAGCGCCCGGCAGGCCGCCCCGGCGATGGGATCGAAGATGCCCAGCAGGGCATGGGAAAAGCCCTGGTCGTCGCCCTCGATCAGATCGGGATAGTTGAAGTCGTCGCCGGTATACATGACCACGCCTTCGGGCAGGCGGCGGCGCATGGCGATTTCCTTTTCCGCCGACAGCAGCGAGATCTTGATGCCATCCACCTTGTCGGCGTTGTCGGCGATCACCGACAGGCAGGTGTCCATCGCCGCCATGTGATCGGCATCGCCCCAGTATCCGGCCAGGGCCGGGTCGAACATCTCGCCCAGCCAGTGCAGGATCGCCGGTTGCTTCAGCCCCGACAGGACACGGCCATAGACGCGGGCATAATCGTCGGGCGATCTGGCGGCTTTCACAAGCGCGCGGCTGGCCATCAGGATGACGCGGCTGCCGGTGGCCTCGACCGCTTCGCACTGCATTTCATAGGCCGCGATCACATCGTCGATGGTCACATCCGGGCCGGGGACCAGATGATCGGTGCCGGCGCCACTGGCAATCAGCGCGCCATCGGGCGCGACCTCCATGCTGCGGCGGATCAGGTCCAGCGAGGTCGGCCAGTCAAGCCCCATGCCGCGCTGCGCGGTGTCCATTGCCTCGGCCACGCCCAGGCCCAGCGACCACAGGAGATGGCGGAAGGCCAGGGTGCGGTCCCAGTCGACCGAGACGCCCTCGCCCGGGTCCAGATCGGCCAACGGATCGGCCACCACATGCGCGGCGGCATAGGCAGTACGGGTCCAGTTTCCGCCCGGCGCGGGCACCGGCCCGGCGGCGAGGGTCACCGTATCGGTGCCGCCGCCTGCCGTGGGAAGGATCAGGTTTGCCATGTGTCAGCCCCCCTCAGATATCCAGAGCCGGCACGTCCAGCCAGCGGCGTTCCTGCGAGCTCTTGTAACCCAGCTCGGCCAGTTGCACGCCCTTGGCGCCTTCGACCAGAGTATAGGACCACGGCGCGTCTTCGACCACGTGCAGCAGGAACTGTTCCCATTGCACCTTGAAGCCGTTGTCGAACACCTTGTTGTCGGGCACTTCGACCCAGTCTTCAAAAAAGTTCATGGTCTGCTTCTGGTCGGGGTTCCAGACCGGCTTGGGCGTGTTGACCCGCGCCTGCGAATAGCAGGTGTGCAGACCGGCCACCGCACTGCCGTGGGTGCCGTCGATGTGGAAGGTCACCAGATCGTCGCGACGGACACGGGTGCACCACGAGCTGTTGATATGGGCGATGATGTCGCCTTCCAGCTCGAACGTGGCATAGGCGGCGTCATCTGCGGTGGCGTCATAGCGTTCGCCGTTTTCGTCCCAACGTTCGGGGATATGGGTGACGGCATTGCAGGACACGGCCTTGACCGGCGCGACAACGTTGTCGAGCACATAGCGCCAGTGGCACAGCATGTCGGACACCATGCCGCCGCCGTCCTGCTTGCGATAGTTCCACGACGGACGCTGTGCTTCCATCCAGTCGCCTTCGAAGACCCAGTAGCCGAATTCGCCGCGCACGCTGAGGATCTTGCCGAAAAACCCGCTGTCGCGTAGGCGCTTGAGCTTGGCGAGGCCGGGCAGGTCCAGCTTGTCATGCACGATGCCGTTCTTGACGCCTTTGGCCTTGGCGTGCTTGGCGATGGCAATGGCTTCGTCCAGACCTTCCGAGACCGGCTTTTCGGAATAGACATGTTTGCCGGCGTCGATGGCCTTGCGCAGCAGTCCGGGGCGCATCTGGGTGCTGGCGGCATCGAAAAAGATGGTGTCATCGGGATTGGCCAGCGCCGCGTCGATATCGGTGGTATACCGCGTGACCCCGTGCTTTTTCGCAAGCTCGGCAATCTTCTTCTCGTTGCGGCCGACAATGATCACGTCCGGAACCAGCAGATCCCCGTTCTTCAGGCGCACGCCACCTTGATCGCGGATCGCCAGAACCGAGCGGATCAGGTGCTGGTTCATCCCCATCCGGCCGGTGACGCCATGCATGATGATGCCGATACGTTGTGTGGTCATGTCGTTTCCATCCTTCGCTTTGGAATTCGTGTCTCGGCACCGGCTTGCCAGCCTGGTGCGGATTGTGGTGCTGTCCTATCGGCGCGCAAGCGGCCTGTGGGCTTCGGCAGGACCAGAGGTCAGGGTGGGGAGGCCCCCGCCCGAAAATGCGATGTCCGTCATGCAATCTCCTCCAATCTACCACTCGGTAGCCCTTAAACTACCAACTAGTAGGTTAATGAATCCAAGTCAAGTCAGAATGACTTCGGCTGCGTTGTTTCAAGGGGTTCAGGGGGCTGTGACGATGGCGCAAATCGGTCCGTGTACACACACGCAGCTCTGCCCCGCGCGCGAACAACACGCGGGGTTGACGATTGGGCAGAAAGTGCACGGCCTGCGTTAAACCGCAGGGGGCACGGCGGTTTTCAGATAGCCCAGGATCATGTCGGCGGCTTGATCCGCATGGCGTTTCAGCCAGGCCTCGCCGATGGGCGCGCGGAACACCACCGTCAGCGTGTGCATGTTCGAAATTGGAAACCAGCAGACCGAGGCGATGAAAATATACAGATCGACCGGCGGAATGGCGCGGTGGAACATGCCGTTCTCCTGCCCGCGTTTCAGTATCTCCTCGACGCGGCGCAACAGGACCGACTGAATCTCGGCCAGGTCATCCAGACCGCGAATGGTCTCGCCGCCCATCAGGTTCTCGGTGTTCAGCATCCGGATGAACCACGGGTTGTTCCAGAAGTGGTTCATGGTGAAATGCACCAGCGCGCGGATCGCCTCTTCGGGGTCGAGCGTGTCCAGCTCCAGCGTCATCTCGCCTTGCCGGATCTGGATATAGGCTTCACGCAAGGCGGCGGCATAGACCGCGTTCTTGTCGCCGAAATAGTCGTAGATCATCGGCTTGCTGACCCCGGCGCGTTCGGCGATCCGATCGACGCGCGCGCCAGAATGGCCGACCTCGCTGAATTCCTCCAGCGCGGCATGCAGGATGGCGGCCCGGGTCAATTCGGGGTTGCGCTTGCGATCCTTGCGGATCGGAGAAACTCGCTTGGCCATATACCCTCGCCGTCGTCTGTCAGGACAATCCTCTCTGTACCCCGGCGCGCTGACTTGTGCACCCTACCAGCCGAAACCGGGCTGACCCAGTGACCCGATCGCCACTTTACCCCCCACGATACGCAAGGCGACGCCGCCGGAGGTGTCGGTCAGAATATCGTCGTGGCGGTGCAGCAGCATTGCGCGTTCCGCGTCTGGCGCACCCTGCAAGCCGCCGGCAAAGTGGTGGCCGTTGCGTTCGACGTCCACAACCCCGCAAGCCGACATCATCGCCGCATCCTGCAACCAGCAGATGCCCGGCTGACAGGTCAGATCCTCGCCCGACAGAACCGCCCCTGCCGCCTCGGCGCGGGCCTTGTTCAACAGGGCGCGCAACATCCCCTTGCAGCTTTTGATCGACGTGCCGGACCAGCCCAGTTCCAGCGCGCGGGCAAAGGCATCCTCACTATCGTCGCTTTCATCGATGATCAGGGGCAGCGGCGCAGCAACCGGTTCGCTCAGGGCAATCTCGCGCGCGAAGGGCTGTTCGACGAACCGCACGGTGCCAAGGAACCGCTCCAGCGCCGCATCGCGGGCCATGCTGCCCAGCAGGCGGCTGAAGTTGTCGGGCGTGTATTGCTCGTTGGCGTCCAGCGTCACGGCATAGTCGCCGCCCTGATCCAGAAGCGCCGCGATGTCGCGCAACCGGCGCTGGTCCGCCTCGGGATCGCCTTTCAGCTTGATCTTGAAGGCCGCGATGCCGGTCTGGGAAATCACCTCGTCCAGCGACACCGGCAGGCCATCCTCGGGCGCATCCTGTGCCTTTTCTGACTGCCGCAGCGGGGCATCAAAGCCGATGGTGTGGCGCAGAACAAGGGTCGTTGGGGCGGTGATCGCGGACAGTGACCGGCGGAGTTGATCGACGGTCAGATCCGGGGGGCAGCCCTGGGCCAGGCCGAAGGCATCGTCGCGCGCCGCCTGCCAGAACGGCAGACCCAGCGCCCGGCACAGCGCGTCGATCACCGCCATCTCGACCAGCGACGGGCCAAAGCCAAGGGCAAGGGGCGGCGTGTCCGGCAGGGCGCGGGCGACCTCGGCCCGCAGGCTGCGCGTCACCGTCAGGGCCGTCCCGCCCTGCCCCGGGGCTGCCGCCACCGCCGCCGCCACGACCCTGCGCAATTCATCGATGGTGTCGGCGTTGCTGAGGTCCGCGCGCTTGTTGAACCAGCGCGGCACCATCAGTTGCGCCGACCGCCCGGTCGCGCGGGTGCCGTTCACCTCGATCTCGACCCGACAATAGGCTTCGGCGGTTTCGCGCACTTCGGTGCTGCCGAACTGGAACGGCAGGCGCATCGCCACCGGGCGTTCGGACCACGAGGCCGAGAGGATCGCAAGTTGGGTCATGCGGCGGCCCTTTCACAGGCTTTCAGGGTGGCGATGCCGGTCGCGGCGGTCACGCTGGCGTCGATCAGGGTGCGGAAGGGTTCGACCCCGATGGGCCTGTTCCAGCCGGTCTCGACAAGGGCGGCGACGATCTGGGGGAACGGATCGTCGCCCATGCCCGGCGCGCCGCGATTGGTGTCATTGGCGTGGATATGGCCAATCATGCCGCCCGGCACCCAGTGCCGGATCAGATCGGCCACCGGGGCTTCGGTCTGGCCGGCGGCGCTGATGTCGATCATGGTGCGGAAGGCGGGGCTGCCGATGGCGCAGACAAGGTCCACCCCCTGCCCCACGGTGTTGAGCGTCCGATCCTCGACCCGCGACAGCGGTTCGATGCAATAGGTCACGCCCCGGCGCTCGGCCGCGGCGGCGATGGGGGCGAAGAATTCGGCAAGTTGCGAGAGCAGCGCGGCATCGTCCAGCCCCTCGGGCCGAAGTCGTTGCTTGGGCGAGCCATGGACCAGCACCGTGCCGCCGAGCCCCGCGCACAGGTCGACCATCCCCATCAGGATGTCACGCGCCCGCGCCTGCCCGGCGGGATCGGTAATCGAGACATCGGCGTAGCTGCTGAGCAGCCAGTGCAACCCGGTGACGCGCACGCCTTCCGCCGCGATCTCACCCCGGATCTGCGCAATGCGTGCATCTGTCAGGGCATGAGGGGCCGCGCCCAGCGTCGCCGGGTCCAGTTCCAGCCCGCAATAGCCCAGCTTTGCGGCGATATGCGCCTGTTCGCCCAGCGACTTGCCCTCGCCCGCCAGCAGTTCGTTGCACAGGGTGAAATCAAGCATTCAGCCGCGCTCCGATCCAGCGGAAGGGGGCCAGCGCCAGGCGGCGGACCGCGGGGATATTCATGGCAATCGAGGCCACGATCAGCGCCACGAAGATCGCCGACACCGGCCGCGTGAAGAACGGGGCAAGTTCGCCGTCGCTGAGCGTCAGGCCGCGCCGCAGGCTCTTGTCCAGCAGATCGCCCAGGATGATCCCCAGCACCAGCGGCGCCATCGGGTATTTCATCTGCCGCAGGACAAAGCCGATCAGGCCGAAGGCGACCATGATCCAGATGTCGAACATGCGCTGGCTCAGGGCGAAGGTGCCGATCACGCACAGCACGAAGACCACCGGCATCAACCGGCTGTAGGGCACCCGCAGCACCTGCACGAAGGCCTTGGTCAGGGTCAGCCCGTAGAAGGCCATGAAGACCGTCGCGATCAGAACCATGGCGCTGATCAGGCCGACGAACTGCGGCTGCTCGATCATGATCAGCGGTCCGGGCCGGATGCCATGGATGAACAGCGCCGCGATCAGAACCGCCGAACTGGCGGACCCCGGCACCGCCAGCGTGATGGCGGGGATCAACGATCCGGGCACCACGGCCGAGTTTCCGGTTTCCGCCGCGATCAGCCCTTCGTGGCTGCCATGACCAAATTTCTCTTTTTCCTTCGACAGCTTGCGGGCTGTGGCATAGCTGGCCCAGGCGCCGATATCCTCGCCCACACCGGGGATGATGCCGACGATTGTGCCGATGACGCCCGAGCGCGCGATGGTGAACTTGTGACGCCAGATATCGCCCATTTCGGGGATCGTGCGGTCGCTGGAATCCTTCTTGGTGGCGATCTCTCCGGCGCGGTTCCACATGGCGGTCAGCACCTCGGCGAATCCGAAGGCACCGACCATGGCCGGGATCAGCGCGATGCCGGCGTTCAGGTCGGACAGGCCCAGGTTGAACCGCACATGCGCGTGGATGCCTTCCGAGCCGATCATCGCTACCGCCAGCCCCAGAAGCCCGGCAATATAGCCTTTCAGCGGGGTGGTGTCGGCGGTCAGCTGGCCCGAGATCAGGATGCCGAAGACCGCCAGCCAGAAAAACTCGAAACTGCCGAAGTTCAGCGCGGCTTCGGCCAAAGGCGGCGCGATCAGCACCAGCATGACGACCCCGGCCACGGTGCCAAGGGCCGAGCCCGCGGTGGCCAGCCCCATGGCATAGCCCGCCCGGCCCGCCTTGGCCAAGGGATAGCCGTCCAGCGAGGTTGCCGCGCTGGCCGGGGTGCCGGGAATGTTCAGCAGGATGGCGCTGCGCGAGCCGCCGTAGATCGCACCGACATACATGCAGATCAGCACGAAGATGGCAGAGGTGGAGTCCAGCGAATAGGTCAGCGTGGTCATCAGGGCGACGCCCATGGTCGCCGTCAGACCGGGCAGCGAGCCCACGACGATGCCCAGAAGCGTTGCCCAGGCCGCGTGAAACAGCATGCCGGGGGTCAACAGCGTGCCCAACCCGGTCATCAAATCGCCCAGTCCGCTCATGGCAACCGCACCAGGAACAGCTTTTCAAACAGCAGCGACGATCCCAACGCCACACCAAACGCCAGCACCAGCCCCGCCGCAAGCGAAATGGCCTGCGCCCGGCGGGCGCCGCCGATGGGGAAGGAGAATGCCAATGTAAAGCACAGGGTGAAGATGAAAGTGGCCCAGAAATACGGCAACCAGCCCACCAGCCCCAGCGCATAGAGGGTGCAGATCACGGCTGTGGTCGCCAGTCGCGCCCAGGACCCGCCCGTGAAGACCATAGCCTCGTTGCGTTCGGCCTTGGCATAGGAGGAGCGGTACAGCAGGATCGCGCAGATCGACAGCAGGACGCCAAGGATCATCGGAACAAGCCCCGGAATCGAGGCCGGGTGGATTCTCCGGATTTCCAGTCTGTCCATCGTGTAGCCACCCGCCAGCAGGGCCAGACCAAGCACAAGGAAGATGACTGCCGTAAGGCGGTCCGCCTGGGCCATTCGCATCGAAATCACCTGTTATTTGTCAGGGGAAGGGCGTCCCCGGAAAGCCTGCAGATCCGGGCGACGCCATATGGCCCCGCCCGGAGAAAGCGGGTTATTCCGCGGGGCAGGTGATGCCGATCTCGGAGGGATCGACAACGGCCTCGCCACGGGTGACGCGGGCGCAGGCCTCGGCGATCACCACCGGCATGGCCCGGTCAAAGGCTTCCTTGCCGAAACTGGGGGCAAAGACCGCACCGCGATCGGTGGCATAGGTTTGCAGGGCTTCGCTGGTCATCACCTTGTCCTGCCAGACCTGGTTGACGGTGTCATAGACCTCTTGCGGGGCACCCTTCGGGATGAAGACCCCGAAATAGTCCGCGGCCACTTCGAAATCGGGCATGAACTGGGTGATCGGCGGCACCGGATCGATACCTTCCACCACCAGCGGGGTGTCGGACAGAACCGCCAGGGGGCGCAGGCGACCGGCGCGGATCATCTCGGTCTGCTCCACCGCAAGCTGGGTGGTGGCCACGACTTCGCCGCTGGCTGCCGCGATGACGGCAGGGTTGCCACCGTCATAGGCAATCATGCGCGCGCCCGACAGGTCGCCCTCGGCGCTTTCCTTGATCGCCGCAAGGGCCATGCCGCCCGAGGAGTTCACCCCGGCCGTGCCCACCGTGACCGACTCGCTGGCCATGGCGTCAAGCAGTTCGGGGAAATCCTTGTACGGGGCATCGGCATTGACACTGACCAGCGGCACGTTGGCCACATGCAGGTAGATCTCGTAGTCGTTGATCGAGGTATTCTCGATCAGCCCGGTCACCGAATAGGTGGCGTTGTTGGCAATGGCGTTGGCGGTCCAGGTATAGCCGTCGCGCGGCGCGTCCAGCGCGGCCTTGGTTCCGGTCGAACCCGACGCGCCCGGCTGGTTGACCACCACGATCTCGGTTCCCAACGCCTCTTCCAGAATGGGCGCGACCACGCGGGTCACCTGGTCGGTCGATCCGCCGGCTGACCACGGCACGATGATGTTGATCGGGCGATCCGGTTTCCAGCTGTAATCCTGCGCCGCAAGCGGTGCCGCAAGAACTGCCCCGGCTGCCGCGAGCACCGCGATCTTGGTTAGGTGTGTCATGGTATCTCCTCCGCTATCTACCATGTGGTAGGTTATGGAGGCTTTCCGGCCCTGTCAAACCCTTTGGCACGGCGTCGGCCCCTGATCCGGATATCCCGCAAGGGGCACAGCCGGGCCCAGGGCCGGGGGCGGCCCTTGCGGCGGTCCCGTTCGACGGTCCGCGCCAACTGGCAGCACCGCACATCGGCCATCCGGAGTCTGGCGACATGGCTTTGCGCCCTTGCCCACCCACGCCCCAATTCGCCTAATATTTAAGCAGTACCGCTGAATTTCACGGCCAAATGGCGCTTAAACCGGGATTTTCGAGATTCATGTGGATTTTGGATACAATATCCCGTATCGAATCATTACCAACAACGGAGGCACAAATGCTAAAAACAATGGCCGTCGCCGCGGCGCTCTCGCTGGTATCGATGACACCGACACTCGCGGATACACTGGATGATGTGGTTGATCGGGGCACTCTGCGGTGCGGCGTCGTTCTGGACTTCCCGCCGATCGGCTATCGCGATGCCAAGAACCAGCCCGCAGGTTACGACGTGGACTATTGCAACGATCTCGCCGCCGCGCTTGAGGTCGAGGCCGAGATCCTGCCGGTGACCTGGGCCGAACGTCTGCCGGTGATCGTGACCGGCCGCGCCGACGTGGTGTTCGGGGCCACTTCCGACAGCCTGGCGCGTGCCCGCACCGTCGGTTTCACCATTCCCTATGCCATCTACTACGCCCAGGGCGTCGTGCACAAAGACAGTGGCATCGAGAGCTTCGAGGACATCCGCGGCAAGCGCGTCGCCGCCGCCATCGGCACCGTGCCCGAGCAGGAGTGGCTGAAGATCGCCGCCGAATGGGGCGAAGAAGGCAACTATCAGGGCTACCAGTCCGAGAACGAGGTGTTCCTTGCCGTGGCACAGGGCAAGGCCGACATCGGCATCACCACCAACACCGCCGTCCTGCCGATCACCCAGCAGTACGACACCATCGACCCCGGCCCGCGGATGCCCTGGACCACCGACTATACCTCGGTCGTGGGCAAGCGCGAGGATGTGACCTGGCTGAACTATCTCAACCTGTTCATCACCCATCAGGTGCGCAGCGGTCGCTATCAGGAGTTGTGGAGCCACTATGTCGGGGGCGAGGCGCCCGAGTTGCGCATTCCCGGCGTGATGTACTGATCCGTCCGTGAAACCCTCCCTGTCGGCGCTGTCCGGCAGGGATCCGGAGCACATCTCCCATGTTCGACTATAATTTCCACTGGCGGCCCGTGATGAAGAGCCTGCCGGATCTGCTGGAGGCGGCCTTGCTGACCCTGCAGGTCGCGGTTCTGGCGATGATCCTCGGCATCCTCATCGGCCTGTGCCTGGCGCTGATCCGGCTGCACATGACGGGTCCGGCGCGGTGGTTCGCGACGTCCTGGGTCGAACTGGCGCGCAACACGCCCGCCTTGTTCCAGCTGTTCTTCTTCGGCTTCGGGCTGGGTGCCTTCGGCCTGCACCTGTCGCCCTATCTGATCGTGCTGACCGGGCTGACCTTCAACAGCGCGGGCTATCTGGCGGAAAACTTCCGCGGCGGCTTTCAGGCCGTGCCCGACACCCAGGTCCGCGCCGCCCGCAGCCTCGGCATGACGCCCTGGCAGACCTATACGCGGGTGATCATCCCGCAGGTTTTCCGCATCGTCTATCACCCGATCACCAACCAGATGGTCTGGGCCGTGCTGATGTCCTCGCTGGGGATGCTGGTGGGCTTTCGTGAACTCAGCGGCGAGACCCAGTTCTTCGCCAGCCGCACCTTCCGCATCTTCGAATACTTCGCCGTCACCGCCGTGATCTACTATGCCATCGTCAAGGTGATCCTGTTGTCGTCACGCCTGCTGGCCACCCGGCTGTTCCGGTACTGAGAGGACAGGATGGAAACCACGCAATCCTTCTTCAGCGGCTTCACCCCCTACGACCTTCTGTTTCTGGGCGAAGCGGCGCTGCGCACGCTCTGGATCTCGGTGCTGTCGATATCGATCGGTACGGTACTTGGGGCGATCTTCGGCTGGATCCTCTACGAGGGCCGCTGGATCGCCACGTTGACCATCGCCCCGGTGCTCGACATCTTCCGATCGGTTCCACTGATCATTCAGCTGGTGCTGTTCTACAACTTCGCGCCTATCGTGGGGCTGAACCTGGATCCCTTCGCCTCGGGGCTGGTGATCCTGACGATTTACACGGCCGCGCTGGTCGCCAATGTCGCCCGTGGCGGGATCGAGGCGGTGGGCCTGCCCATGCGCCGCGCCGCCCGCAGCCTCGGCATGAGCTATTGGCAGGACCTGCGCCACGTTGTGCTGCCCATCGGCGGGCGTGCCGTTTTCCCCTCGTGGGTGGGGGTTGCCCTTGGGGTGATGAAGGACAGCGCGCTTGTGTCGGTGCTGGGCTATGTCGAGCTGCTGAAAGCCAGCCAGATCCTGATCACCCGGACCCAGGAACCCTTCCTGATCCTGACCGTCGCGGGCGCGTTCTACTTCGCATTGTCCTACCCGCTGTCCCGCTACGCCTTGCATCTTGAAAACAGGTGGGCCCAATGATCTCCATCCGCGACCTTCACAAGTACTTCGGCTCTCTGCACGTTCTCAAGGGGATCAACCTGGACGTGGAAAAGGGCGAGGTGCTGTCCGTCATCGGCGCCTCGGGCTCTGGCAAGTCGACGCTGCTTTATTGCATCAACGGGCTGGAACCGATCCAGGGCGGCAGTGTCACCGTCGACGGCACCGATGTGCATGCCAAGGGCACCGACATCAACAAGCTGCGCACGAAGCTGGGCATGGTGTTCCAGCAGTGGAACAGCTTTCCGCATCTGACCGCGCAGCAGAACGTCGAACTGGCCCTGAAGATCGTCAAGAAGCTGCCACGGGACCAGGCCCGCGAGATCGCCTTCCGTCAGCTCCGGCACGTTGGTCTGGGCGACAAGCTGGATGTCTATCCCAGTGCCCTGTCGGGCGGCCAGCAGCAGCGGCTGGCGATTGCCCGCGCGCTGGCGATGGAGCCGACCTACATGCTGTTCGACGAGGCCACCTCGGCGCTGGATCCCGAACTGGTGGGCGAGGTGCTGGACACCATGCGCCTGCTGGCCGAGGAGGGCATGACGATGATCTGCGTCACCCACGAAATGGGCTTTGCCCGCGACGTGTCCGACCGGGTGGCCTTCTTCCACAAGGGCGTGATGGAGGAAATCGGACCGCCCTCGCAGATCTTCGGCAACGCCCTGTCCGAACATACCCGAAAGTTCCTCGCCAACGTGCGGTGAGGCCTTTTTTCAACCCTGGCACCGCCCGTCGCGGCGGACAGATCTACTAGTGAATGGAGCCTACAATGTCTTCGAACGTTTTCACCGGCACGATGCCGGCCCTGATGACCCCCTGCAACGACGACCGCACCCCCAATTTCGATTCCCTTGTGAAAAAGGGCCACGAGATGATCGACGCGGGCATGTCGGCGGTGGTCTATTGCGGATCCATGGGTGACTGGCCGCTGCTGACCGATGCACAGCGCATGGAAGGCGTCGCCCGTCTGGTCGACGCCGGTCTTCCGGTGGTGGTCGGCACCGGTGCGGTCAACAGCCAGGCCGCCGCCGCCCATGCGGCCCATGCCCAGAGCGTCGGCGCCGCCGGCCTGATGGTGATCCCCCGCGTGTTGTCGCGCGGCAGCTCGGCCACCGCGCAGCGGTTCCACTTCAAGGCCATCCTCGACGCCGCCCCGGACGTGCCTGCGGTGATCTACAACAGCCCTGTCTACGGGTTCGCCACCCGCGCCGATCTGTTCTTCTCGCTGCGCGCCGAGCACAAGAACCTGATCGGCTTCAAGGAATTCGGCGGCAAGGCCGACCTGCGCTACGCCGCCGAGCACATCACCAGCCAGGACGATCAGGTAACCCTGATGGTCGGCGTCGATACCGAGGTCTACCACGGTTTCGTCAACTGCGGCGCCACCGGCTCGATCACCGGGATCGGCTGCGCCCTGCCGAAAGAAGCGCTGCTGCTGGCCCGCCTGTCGAAGAAAGCCGCCGCAGGTCACGCCGAAGCCCGCCAGCGCGCGCTGGAACTGACCGAGGCCATCCATGTGCTGTCCACCTTCGACGAAGGCCCGGACCTGATCCTTTACTACAAGCACCTGCTGGTTCTGAACGGCGAGGAAGAGTATCGGCTGCACTTCAACGAGACCGATGCGCTGACCGATGCACAGCGCAACTACTGCGAACAGCAGTATGACCTGTTCCGCACCTGGTTCGCGGATTGGTCCAAGCAGGGCGGGATCATCGCCGAATGCATGTAGTCGACAGCCATACCGGCGGTGAGCCGACGCGCGTGATCCTCGACGGTGGCCCGGATCTTGGAACCGGGCCACTGGCCGAACAGGCGCGGCGGCTGGCCCGCGATCATACCGCTTTCTGCAACGGTGTGATGCAAGAACCGCGCGGCCAGCCGGCCATGGTGGGCGCCCTGCTGGTGCCGCCCACCGATCCCGATTGCGTCACCGGCGTGATCTATTTCGATGCCGGTGCGGTGCTGGGCATGTGCGGCCACGGCACCATCGGTCTGACGGTAACGCTGGCTCACCTTGGCCGGATCGCCCCCGGCACCCACCGGATCGAAACCCCGGCCGGGGTGGTCACGGTGACCCTGATCGACACCCACACCGTGCAGGTCACCAACATCGAAAGCCGCCGCGTGCAGAAGGCGGTCGAGGTCGTGGTGCCGGACTTTGGCACCGTGACCGGCGATGTGGCCTACGGCGGCAACTGGTTCTTCATCGTCGAGCCCAGCCCCCTGCCAGTACGCCCCGACAACATCCGCGCGCTGACCGACCTGGCGGTCGCCATCCGCACGGCGGCCAATGCGCAGGGCGTCGGCGGCGGACCGGACACGCCCATCGACCACGTGATCTTTCAGGACGAGGTGCCGGGGTCGAACGTCCACAGCCGCAACTTCGTACTGTGCCCGGACGATGCCTATGACCGCTCACCCTGCGGCACCGGCAGTTCGGCGCGACTGGCCTGTCTGGCCGCCGATGGTCGTCTCGCACCGGGCACAGAGATCACCCAGGAAAGCGTCATCGGCTCGTCCTACCGGCTGTCCTGGCAGCCCGGCCCGACCGGCGGCGTGATCCCAACCTTGACCGGCCAGGCCTTCATCATGGCTGAAAGCACGCTGGTCTTCGATCCGGAAGATCCCTTCCGGGACGGCATACCCACGGTGTTCGCCGGAAACGGCTGACACCACCCCAACTTCCACCATGGTTCCAACTCAAAGAGGTCTGAACATGAACAGGATGTCCACATTTGCAGCGGCGGGGATCACCCTTGCCCTATCCGGCAACGCCTTCGCGGCCGAGGTCGAATGGAAGATGACCGCCGCCGTTGGCGAAGGCTCGTTCCTTTACCAGAACTTCATGGAACGCTTTGCCGGCAACGTCGAAACCCTGACCCAGGGCCGGGTCGAGATCGAACCGTTCGGCGCTGGCGTCATCGTGCCCGCCTTCAAGGCCTATGAATCCGTGCAGGACGGCATCGTCGAGGCCGGGCATTCGACGCCCTCCTACCTGGTCAACCAGGATCCGACCAACGCGATCTTCGCCAGCTTCCCCGGCGGCATGTCCCCCGAGGCGACCCTGCACTGGGTCTATGAAGGCGGCGGCGAAGAACTGCTGCAGGCGTTCCGGCGCGAGGACATGGGGCTGCACAGCCTTGTGGTCGGCATCGGCACCTCGGAAATCATGGCCCATTCCAACGTGAAGATTGACACCGTCGAGGCCCTGAAAGGCGTCAAGTACCGCACCTCGGGTGCCTTCGCGGCGGTCATGCAGGAAGACTTCGGCGCCATCCCCACCGTGGTCCCCGGCAACGAGATCTACACCCTGCTGCAGCGCAAGGGCGTGGATGCTGTGGAATGGTCCACCCCCGGCGCCAACTTCTCGGAAGGCTTCCACGAGGTCGCGCCCTTCCTGATCCTGCCCGGCGTGCACCAGCCGTCGTTCCTGTGGGAGGTTTTCGTCAAGCAGGAAACCTGGGACGCGCTGCCCGCCGACCTGCAGACCCTGATCACCGCCGCCGCCAAGCTGACCACCTATGAAGGCTTCACCCACTTCGGGGATGCCGACATCAAGGCTATGGCGGACTACCGTGATACAAAGGTCGAAATGGTGCTGATGGACCGCGCCGAGTCCGAGAAGATCCGCGAAGCGGGTCGCAACTGGGCCCGTGCCCGCGCCGCCGAGCAGGCCGAGGCCGGCAACCCCCGCACGCAGGAGGTTCTGGACAGCTACCTGGCCTACCAGTCGAACTGGGCTGAAAACTCGATCTACCTGGTGCGCGACAGCGCCCAGTAAGCCCATCTCCCCGCGCAGGCCGGTCCTCTCCCGCCGGCCTGCGCATCCCTCCCGGAGGCTGCCATGCAAAGATTCACAAACGCCGTAGAACGACTGGCCAACGGGCTGGGGGTCATCGGTCAGTTGACCATTCTCGCCATGATCGCCTCGATGCTCTACGAGGTCGTCGCACGCTATGCGTTCAACGCGCCCACGCTCTGGGCATTCGACATTTCCTACATGCTGAACGGCTCCATCGTGTTTCTGGGCGCGGCCTATTCGCTGCGCAAGGAAGCCCATGTGCGCATCGACTTCCTGTCCCAGAAAATGCCCCTGCGCGCCCAACAGATCCTGAACGCGGCGGTCTATGCGCTGGTCATGGTGCCGATCACCGGGGCGCTGACCTGGGTGGCGGCGGGCAAGGCGCTGAAGGCCTTCCGCACCGGCGAGGTCGAGAACGTCAGCCCCTGGGCACCGCTCATGTGGCCCTTCTACACCGTGATCGCCATCGGGCTGCTGGCCTTCTGCCTGCAATTCCTTGCCGAAGCCCTGAAATATGCAAACGGCGAAAAACGCCCCGGCGAGACGCTTCCCGATGCGGGACCGGACGCCGCCGCCGGACCGGAGTCCTGATCCATGACACCCCTGTTGATGTTTGCCACGCTTTTCGTGCTGGTCTTTGCCGGGATCCCGGTCGCGTTTTCGATGATGATCGTCTCGGTCATCTTCGGCTACACGGTCTTTGGCGACCTGCTGTTCTTGCAACTTTACGGCCCGCTCCTGCACACAGCGTCGAACTTCGTTCTGGCGGCGATCCCGCTGTTCATCTTCATGGGCGCGGTGCTGGAACGTTCGGGCATTGCCCGGCGGCTGTTCCATGCGCTGCAACTGTGGCTGGGTGGAATGCCCGGCGGTCTGGCGCTGGCCACCATCGCCATGTGCGCGATCTTTGCCGCCGCTTCGGGCGTCGTTGGCGCGGTCGAGATCGTCGTCGGCCTGATGGCCATCCCGGCGATGCGTCGGGTCGGCTATCGCAATGACCTGATCGCGGGCACCATCTGCGCCGGGGGATCCCTTGGCACGATCATTCCACCCTCGGTCATCGTGGTGGTCTATGCCTCCATCGCGCAGCTTTCCATCGGCCAGCTTTTCGCCGCCTCGCTGCTGCCCGGTGCGCTGATGGTCGCCTTCTTCGTGGGCTACGTGCTGATGCGCAGCCTGCGCCGCCCACAGGATGCGCCCTCGCTGCCCCGTGAGGATCGCGCCATACCCTTGGGCCAGAAGCTGTGGATCACCGCGACGGCCCTGCTGCCGCCGCTGCTGCTGATCGGCATGGTTCTGGGCTCGCTGCTGGCCGGGGCCGCTTCGGCCACCGAAGCCGCCGCCGTGGGCGCGGCCGGAACACTGGTGCTGACCCTGATGTTCCGGGAACTGAACCTGACCATGCTGCGCGAGGCCCTGGGGGTTACCCTGCGCATCACCTCGATGATCATGCTGATCGTGGCGGGCGGCACCATGTTCACCAGCATCTTCGCCGTGACCGGCGGCAGCGGGCTGGTGCGCGATACGGTAGAGCTGATCGGCTATGGCAACGCCGGGCTGATCGCCTTCCTGCTTCTGGTGGTGTTCTTCGCGGGCTTCGTGCTGGACTGGGTGTCCATCGTGCTGATCCTCGTGCCGATTTTCGCGCCGCTGGTGCGCAGCGCTGGCATCGATCCGATCTGGTTCGCGATGCTGGTGCTGGTGGTGATCCAGACCTCGTATCTGACCCCGCCGATGGCACCGTCGATTTTCTATCTGCGGTCGATTGCGCCCAAGGACATGACCTACGGGGACATGTATCGCGGCGTGTTGCCATTCGTGGCGGCGCAGGGGCTGGTGCTGCTGGCACTGCTGCTGTTCCCTTGGCTGGCGACTTGGTTGCCTTCGATCCTTGTTGGACTGTGAGACTTGACATGACCCCCACCAACGCCCCCCAGGATGTTATCGTCATCGGTGCCGGCATCATCGGCATCTCGACCGCGCTGGAACTGACCCGTCAGGGCCACCGCGTGCAGGTGCTGGACCGGGCCGGCGTCGCGGAAGGGGCTTCGGCGGCCAGCGCCGGGGCCTTCGCCTTCACCGACATCGTGCCGCTGGCCACACCGGGCATCATGCGCAAGGCCCCGAAATGGCTGGCCGACCCGCAAGGGCCGCTGTCGATCCCGCCCGCCTATGCCTTGAACATTGCGCCGTGGATGCTGCGGTTCTGGCGGGCCAGCTGGCGCGACCGCTATGAGGCCGCGCTGTCGGCCCAGGCCCGGCTGATGACCCATTCCCGCGCCGCACTGGAACGCCAGGTCGCCGATGTGCAGGGCGAGCCCCTGATGCAGCGCGACGGCCAGTTGCAGCTGTATGAAGGTGCGCGCGAGTTCGAGGCCAGTCGCGAGGGGTGGGAACTGCGCCGCCGCCACGGCATCGCCTTCGACCTGCTCGACAGCCCCGGCGCCATTGCCGAGATCCAGCCGGGGCTGGACCCACGGTTCACCCATGCGGCCTTTACCCCGGACTGGCTCAACACCGTCGATCCGAAAACCTGGGCTGAACATCTGGCCGCGACCCTGCGCCAGCGCGGGGGCACGATCACCCGGGCCGAGGTGCGCGCCCTTCAGCCCGGTCCCGACGGCGTAACGGTGCAGACCGATGGCGGCCCCCTCATCGCGGCACAGGTGGTCGTCGCTGCCGGGGCCTGGTCGCATCACCTGGCGCGGACCCTGGGCGACCGTTTCCCGCTGGAGACCGAGCGCGGCTACAACACCACCCTGCCGCCGGGGGCCTTCGATCTGCGCACCCATCTGACCTTCGCGTCGCATGGCTTCGTGGTGACCCGGATCAACGGCGGCGTGCGGGTGGGCGGTGCCGTGGAACTGGGCGGTCTCAAGCTGCCGCCGAACTATCGCCGCTCCGAGATCCTGCTGCGCAAGGCCGCCAGCTTTCTGCCGGGGCTGCGCACCGAAGGTGGCACCCAATGGATGGGCTTCCGCCCCTCGATGCCCGACAGCCTGCCGGTGATCGACGCCTCCCCCCGTGTGCCGGGTGTGTTCTATGCCTTCGGTCACGGCCACCTTGGGCTGACACAGGCCGCCGGCACCGCCGAGCTTCTGGCCGCCCTGATGCGCGGTGCCCCGCCGCCGCTGTCCCCGCAGCCCTATTCCGCCGCCCGTTTCTGAAAGGACCGCTTCCGTGAAGATCACCAAGCTCAACGTCTATCAGGTGGACCTGCCCCTGAAGGAAGGCCGCTACAACTGGTCGAACGGCAATTTCGTCGAAGTGTTCGACAGCACCGTGCTGGAAATCCAGACCGACGAAGGCTTGTCGGGCTATGCCGAATGCTGTCCGCTGGGCTCGGCCTATCTGCCGTCCTTCGCGCTTGGCGTCCGCGCCGGGCTGGCAGAGCTGGCCCCGCATCTGATCGGGCAGGATCCGCTGAACATCGGGCAGATCAACCGCACCATGGATGCCGCCCTGCGCGGCCATCCCTATGCCAAGGCACCGGTGGATATTGCCTGCTGGGATCTGCTGGGCAAGGCCACGGGCCTGCCGCTGTACGTGCTGTTGGGCGGCGCGGCGCAGGACGACGTGGTGCTGTATCGCGCCATCAGCCAGGAAGACCCAGACACCATGGCCCGCAAGATCGAAGGCTATGCCGCCGAGGGCTATACCAAGTTCCAGCTCAAGGTCGGCGGTGACGCCAATGACGATATCGAGCGTATCCACGCCACCCGCGCCGTGCTGAAGCCCACCGATCTGCTGGTCGCCGATGCCAACACCGGCTGGACCCGGCACGAGGCCGCCCGCGTCGTCGGGGCCATCGCCGGGCTGGATGTCTATGTCGAACAACCCTGCCTGACCTACGAGGAATGCGTCTCGATCCGCCGCCGCACCCCCCTGCCCTTCGTGTTGGACGAGGTCATCGACACCCCCAACACGCTGGTGCGCGGCATTGCCGAGGATGCAATGGATGTCGTCAACCTGAAGATCAGCAAGGTCGGCGGGCTGAGCCAGGCCCGGCTGATGCGCGACCTTTGCGTCGCCCATGGCATCCCGATGACCATCGAGGACACCTGGGGCGGCGATATCACCACCGCCACCATCGCCCATCTGGCGCGTTCCACCCCGGCGGAGTTCACTTTTTCGGCCACAGATTTCAACAGCTACGGCACCGTGGCCATCGCCTCGGGCGCGCCCGAACGGGTCGATGGCCGGATGACAGCCGCCGACCGTCCGGGTCTGGGCATCACCCCGATCTTCGACACGCTTGGCGATCCTGTCGCCAGCTATTCCTGAGGCCCGGCCCCATGCGCAGCAACAAGACCATCCATGTGATTTCGGCCCATGCCGAGGGCGAGGTCGGCGACGTGATCGTCGGCGGCGTCGCCCCGCCGCCCGGCGACACGCTTTGGGCGCAGCGCGATTTCATCGCCCGCGACGAAACCCTGCGCAACTTGGTGCTGAACGAACCGCGCGGCGGCGTGTTCCGTCATGTCAATCTGCTGGTGCCGCCGAAGCACCCCGAGGCCGACATGGGCTTCATCATCATGGAACCGGAATACACCCCGCCGATGTCGGGCTCGAACTCGATCTGCGTCTCGACGGTGCTGCTGGACGGGGGCATCCTGCCGATGACCGAACCCGAAACCCGGCTGACGCTGGAAGCGCCAGGCGGGCTGGTGCGGGTGCGCGCCGAGTGCCGCAATGGCAAGGCCGAACGGATCTTCGTCCAGAACGTGCCCAGTTTCGCCGGCCAGATCGGCGCCGCGCTGGACGTGCCGGGGCTGGAGCGTCTGAGTGTGGACACCGCCTATGGCGGCGACAGCTTCGTGGTGGTGCAGGCCGCCGATCTGGGGCTGGAGATCACCGAAGCCAACGCCCGCAAGATCGCGCAACTGGGCAACCGGATCGTGGCCGCGGCAAACGACCAGCTTGGATTCGTGCACCCCGAGAACCCGGATTGGGCGCATATCTCGTTCTGCGCCTTCTGCGGGCCGCTGGAACAGACCGCCACCGGCCTGCGCGGGCGTTCGGCGGTGACGATCCAGCCCGGAAAGGTCGACCGTTCGCCCACCGGCACTGCGGTTTCGGCGCGCATGGCGCTGATGCTGGCCAAGGGCGAGATGACGGCGGATCAGGAGTTCGAGGCGATCTCGATCATCGGATCGCGCTTCACCGGGCGGGTGGCAGCGCAGACCACCGTGGGCGGGCGTCCGGCCATCGTGCCCGAGATCAGCGGCCGGGGCTGGATCACCGGCATTCACCAGCACATGCTGGATCCCGACGATCCCTGGCCCGGTGGCTATCGGTTAAGCGACACCTGGGGGGTGTGACCCACCGGGCCGCGCCCGGCACGCGTGATGCAAGCCGGGACACCCGCGCCTAGCCCAGCAGGGCCAGCAGGTCGCGGTGCAGCCCTTCGGAAATTTCCACATAACCCCGCTCAAGATTGCGGGCGCGGGCGGCATAGCGGCGCTGCGATGGCAGCCGCGCACCCTGATCGACGATATCGGCAAACAGGCGTTCGGCGCGGGCATCGTTGGCCTCGGCCCTCCCGCCCGAGAACTGATCGGGATCGAAGGCAAGGATGATCTGCCCGTGATAGGGCGCTGTGCCATCGGCCCCGGCCGCAGCCTGGCTTTCCTTGCTGGTCAGGTCGTCGATCAGCGGGCCGGCCATCAGTTCGATCATGATCGACAGGGCCGATCCCTTGTGTCCGCCGAAGGTCAGCATCGCACCATCCAGCGCCGCCTGCGGGTCGCGCGTCGGGTTGCCGTCCCGGTCGATGGCCACCCCTTCGGGCAGTTGCTTTCCGGCGCGCTTGTAAAGCTCGATCTCGCCGCGCGCGAAGCCGCTGGTGGCGAAGTCGAAGGTGAACGGCGTCTGGCCCTGACGCGGCCAGCTGAAGGCCAGCGGGTTGGTGCCAAGGGTGCCGCGCCGCCCGCCGGCCGGAGCCACCCAGGAATGACTGGGCACCATCGACAGCCCGGCCAGCCCGGCGCCCGCCAGATCCTCGACCTCGGGCCAGAGCGCCGAGAAATGGAAGCAGTTGTTCACCGTCAGCGCCGCCATGCCGTGGGCCCGTGCCTTCTCGATCAGCAGGGGCAGCCCGGCCTGCACCGCCAGCAACGACATGCCGTCCCGCGCGTCGGCCCGCACGATGGCATTGTCCGACGGGGTGATCTGCGGCGCCGCTGCCCCGTCGATCTTGCCGTCGCGCATGGTCGCCGCGCACATGAGCAGCCGGAACAGACCATGCGACTGGCAGTCGTCCAGTTGGCAGCGATAGAGCATCTCGGCAATGGCCCCGGCATGGGCCGCGTCATAGCCGCTGTGGGTCAGAACGTCGGTCGCAAGGCCGCGCACCTCGTCCAGGGTCAGTTTGGTTTTCGGCTCCATCCGGGCCTCCACTTTGCTGTTTGTATACGGGATACATCATCCCTCCCGCCAATACCATCCCATTTGCCGAAATCCCGTGCCGTTTCACGCTTGAAAATCCTAGGTAAAATTCTTATTGTATCCAAAATACGGAAAACAACGCTGCAAGAGGCCGCCAATGGCAAGCACCCGTGCTGTCAAGAAAAACACCCTTCCGGACATCATTGCGGACGATCTGCGCGAACGAATCCTCAGCGGTGAGCTGGCTGAAGGCGAGACCATCCGGCAGGAGAACCTGGCCGTGGAATACGACGTGTCGCGCATGCCGATCCGCGAAGCGCTGAAGCGGCTGGATGCCGAGGGGCTGGTGCAGTTCACCAACAATCGCGGCGCCACCGTGACCAAACATTCCCTGCGCGAGATCGCCGAGATCTTCGACCTGCGCATGTTGCTGGAGGTCGATCTGTTCCGCCGCGCCATCCCGGCCATGACCGACGCGGATTTCAGCCGTTGCGACGAGATTCTGGTGGCGATGGAATCCTCCTATGACGCCGATGACGTGGGCAAATGGGGGTCGCTGAACCATCAGTACCATTCGGCCCTCTACGCCGCCGCCGACCGGCGGCTTACCAATGACGTTCTGCAAGGGGTCAGCGTGCATTCCGACCGCTATGTCCGGATGCACCTGAGCGTCATGAAGCAGCGCGAGCCCGCCAAGAAAGAGCATCGCGACCTGCTGGCACTGGCCCAGGCCCGCGACATCGAGGGTGCCTGCGCAATGCTGACCTGGCATATCACCCGCACCAAGGAGGCCCTGCTGGCGCTGGTGGCGGAAAACCGCGCCTCCTCTGCCGAAGACGCCACCGCCTGACACCGCTGCCCACCGACTTCGGAAAACCGGTTGCACGACCCTCCGGGGCACTCGTATCCACGCTAAGATCATCGCACTCCACTGCTTACACAAGACAGAGGCCACACCATGTTTCACCCTCACGGAAATCACCTGATCGCAGGCAACTGGGTTGCCGGAGACGATCGCTTCCCGTCCGAGCCCGCCACGGGACCGTCGTTTGACTATTCCGTTGGCCGCGTGTCCGACGTCGACGCCGCCGCCCAGGCCGCCGAAGCGGCCTTTGCCAGCTATGGCTATTCCAGCCGCGAAAGCCGGGCGGCTTTCCTGAACACCATCGCGGATGAAATCGAGGCCCGCGCCGACGACATCACCGCCATCGGCAGCGCCGAAACCGGCCTGCCCGAAGCGCGCCTTCAGGGCGAGCGCGGGCGCACCACCGGCCAGTTGCGTCTGTTTGCCGAGCATATCCTGAAAGGCGACTACCTGGACCGCCGCCATGACGAGGCCCTGCCCGATCGCGCGCCGCTGCCCCGCCCCGAACTGCACATGATGCAGCGTCCCATCGGCCCGGTCGCGGTCTTCGGCGCCTCGAACTTCCCGCTGGCGTTCTCGACCGCGGGCGGCGATACCGCCGCCGCGCTGGCCGCCGGGTGCCCGGTGGTCGTCAAGGGTCACAGCGCCCATCCCGGCACTGGCGAGATCATTGCCGAAGCCATTCACGCCGCCATCCAGAAATGCGATGTGCATCCGGGGGTCTTCAGCCTGATCCAGGGCGGCAATCGCCAGGTGGGCGCGGCCCTTGTGCAGCATCCGATCATCAAGGCCGTGGGCTTCACCGGTTCTCTGGGCGGGGGCCGCGCGCTGTTCGACCTTTGCGCCAGCCGTCCCGAGCCGATCCCCTTCTTCGGCGAACTGGGCTCGGTCAACCCGATGTTCATCTTCGACGCGGCGCTTTCGGCACGCGGCACCGAGATTGCAAAGGGCTGGACCGGATCACTGACCATGGGCGCGGGGCAGTTCTGCACCAACCCCGGCATCGCCGTGCTGCGCGCCGGACCCGAGGCCGAAGCCTTCATTGCCACCGCGACCGAAGCATTGAATGCCACCGCACCGCAGACCATGCTGACCGATGGCATCGCCAGTGCCTATCGCGCGGGCCAGCGCCGGGTCTCGGCCACCGCCGGGGTGCGCGAAGTCCTGACCACCAGCTGCGATGCGCGGGAGGCGGCACCCTATCTGTTCGTCACCGACGCGAAAACGTGGCTGGCCAACGAGGTGCTGGCCGAGGAGGTCTTTGGCCCGCTGGGTCTGGTCGTCACCGTCGAGGATGCCGACCAGATGCGCGCCGTCGCCGAGGCGCTGCAAGGGCAGCTGACCTGCACCCTGCATGTGGACGACGGTGACACCGCCGTCGCCAGCACCTTCATGCCGGTGCTGGAGCGCAAGGCCGGGCGGGTTCTGGCCAATGGCTTCCCCACCGGGGTCGAAGTGGCGGACTCCATGGTCCACGGCGGCCCCTATCCGGCGTCCACCAACTTTGGCGCCACATCGGTCGGCACCCTGTCGATCCGCCGCTTCCTGCGTCCGGTCTGCTACCAGAACCTGCCGGCAGCGCTTTTGCCCGAGGATCTGCGCTGATCCGCGCCGCGATCTGACCCCGACACATTGCAAAGGCCCGGCACCCCAATGCCGGGCCTTCTGCTGTTCTGGCCAGGGAATGCGCGCAGGGCTGGCCAGACAAGACCTGCGCAACAGGTCCGACCCGGCCGGACGCTCGGCAAACTGCTGCCGAAACGAAAGGTGCCCGGCTTTCCAGCCGGGCACCTTGCGCATTTCCATTCCGCGATTCGCGCGAAACTTCGGAAATTATTATTCGAATGTCTGCAGGTACGCGATGACGTTCTGAATTTCTTCATCCTTGCGCAGACCGGCGAAGGACATCTTGGTTTTCGGGATCAGGTCCTTGGGCTTCGTCAGATAAAGCGTCAGGGTCGGCTCGTCCCAGGTCAGGCCACCTTCTGCCAGTTCCAGCAGGTTGTCCGAATACTTGAAGCCTTCGACCTGGCCGGCGGCACTGCCGACGATGCCGTTCAGCTCGGGTCCGACCTTGTTTTTGGCGCCTTCGCCGACCGCGTGGCAGGCTTTGCACTTCTTGAACACTTTTTCACCGGCTTCGGGGTCGCCGTCTGCCATCACGGGCAGGGCAACAGCGGTGGCCAGTGCGGCGACCATAGAGAGAAGTCCTGATTTCATTTCGATTCCTTTCGCTTCAGATCAGGGTCTCAAGGATGGTATCGGGAAAACCTCCGATCACAACCTTGATCAGTTCGGGCTCCAGAAGGCAGCATGCCGTCGAGAGACCATCGGCCAGCGCGGCTGTGCGCGCGCTCACCGATATCAGGGTGCGGCCTTCGACCGAACCGCCTGTACGTGGGTCAATGATATGGCCGATTTGGCCCGCCGGGTCCAGAACCGTTCCCAGCGGGGCCGAGGTCGCAAGAGCGCGATCCGCAAGGGTTATCCGGCGCACGATGGTGCCATCGGGGGTGGCGATCCCGGCGGTCCAGGGGGTGCCGCCCGTCTTGACGCCGCGGGCTCGGACCTCGCCCATGTCGATCACGGTATCCGCGTATCCGCGCGCCGCCAGCAGCGTCGAAATCCGGTCGGTGATATAGCCCTGCGCGATCCCGTTCAGGGTCAGCGCCATGCCCGGACGCATGAAGCGCACCGCATCGCGGTCAAAGCGCAGATGCGCCCATCCGGTGCGGGCGCGGGTCGCGTCCAGCGTTTCGGCATCCAGCCCTGGCCCGTTGGTCTGCGCCTCGGCCAGCGCCTGCCAAAGCGGCTGCACCGTCGGATCGAAGGCACCATCGGTGGCCTGGTTCAGGCTGGCGCTCAGGCTCAGCACCTCCAGCAGCTCCGCCGGGGGGGTGGTCAGCACCCCGTCGCGGTTCAGCCGCGCCAATGCGCTGTCGGGGCGATACAGGCTGAAGATGTCCTCAAGCCGCGACAGTTCCGCCTCGACCTCGGCAAAGATCGCACGGGCCTGATCTTGCGTCACGCCTTCCAGCCGCATCGACGCCGGGGCGCCAAGGGCGATCCCCTGCCATGTGGCATGGGCACCGGGGGTTGCGGCAGCGGCGGGCAAGGCCACGGCCACGGCGGAAACGGCCAGAAATCGGCGGCGGGACAGAATGGGGGTCATGAGGGTTGCTCCAGAACAGAGTCAAGATCGACCGGGCCGATGGCCGCGTGGTCGGGAATGTCGTCGAGGGAATGAATCTCGCCGCCATATTGCGCGACGAAGGCTTCGGCGCCGTCGCGCGCGGCAAAGGGCACGATCTCGGGGGCACCCATGCCGCCCGCGACCCCGGCATACACAACGAAGAACGCGGTCTTCGCGTCGGTCCAGTTGTTCTCGCCGGGCAATGCCCAACTGGCCGCAAGCGCCATGTCGCTGACATAGACGGCGGTGATCGGGGCATCGCGTTCGGGGCTTTTCAGATAGGCGACCAGATCACGCACCTGCGCGAAGAACAGCGGGTCGGGCATTCCTTCCAGGTGAACCTGCCCCTTGGGACCGCCGTGTTCGGCAACATTCATCTGGCAGAAATGGCTCAGCGCGGCTTCGGTCATCGCCACCGGAGGCGGCGCTTCGGCCACCTCTTCGCGGCAGGCGGGCAACAGCAGCAGCAGGGCAAGGATCGGGGCGGCTCTCATGGTTCCAGCCTCCGGAACGCGGCCCAGGCCAGACCGAAGGTGATCCCCAGCCACAGCACGATGGACAGCGGCGCGGCCCAGGTCGGCAGGCTGCCCGCCACCCCGGTCATCCCGGTGGTCAGCGCCACCCCGTCCGAGGCCGCGACATTCCACAGCCGGAACGCATCCGCCGGGTTGGCCACCATCACCCACGGGAAGAAGGTGGTTGTGAAGACGCCGCCGCTGTCCAGCACCACGGCGCCCAGCAGACCCAGATCATAGAGCACGACAAACACCAGCCACAGCGACGCCGCCGCCCCCGCCGCCGCAGCAGGACTGCCCGCAAGCGCCGACAGGAAATGCCCGAAGGCCAGGAACACGCCGCCCAGCAGGATCGAGGTGCCGATCAGCCGCAACAGGGCCGCAAGGCTTTCCGGCGAAGTGCCGCCGGTCAGACCGGCCGCTGCCCCGGCGATGCCGAAGCCCACGGCCAGGGCGAAACTCAGGGCGGCCAGTTGCGCAAGGTATTTGCCCAGCAGGATCTCGCCACGCCCGGCCGGATAGCTCAACAGCAGCGCCAGCGTGCCGCGTTCGGAATCCCCGGCGATGGCATCAAAGCTCATCATCAGCGCCAGCAGCGGCGCCAGATAGACCGACAGGGTGGTCATCGAGGCCACCGAAACCAGCAGACGGTCGGCGCCCAGCGACCCCGTCGGCGCGCTGCCGGCAAAGGTCAGGGCCAGCGCGAACAGCACCATGATCAGCGTGGCCAGGAACAGCCAGCGGTTGCGGCGCAGGATGGTCATCTCGCTGCGGGCCACGGCCAGAACGCGCGCGGTCATTGTTTGCCCTCCTGCGCATAGTGCCGGTACAGGTCTTCCAGTCCCGGCGGTGTCATCTCGATATCCTCGACCCGGTCCGGCATGCTGGCAAAGCGCCGCAACGCTTCCATCTTGGTGTCGGGGGCGCATTCCACGTCCACCGACGCGCCGTTGACGCGGGTGCCGCCGGTTTCGGCGGCCATCTGGTCGGCCAGCCCGCCACGCACCACGATCCGCAGCCGCGTCGGCAGCCCGGCCCGGCGCGACAGGTTGCGCAGGGTGTCATTGGCCACCAGTTCGCCCTGCCGCAGAATGGCGATGCGATCGGTGCGGGCCTCAACCTCGGTCAGCGCGTGGCTGGCAATCAGCACCGCCGTGCCCTGTGCGGCCAGTTCGTCGATGATCGTGTACAGATCCTGGCGCGAGATCGGGTCGAGCCCGCTGGTCGGTTCGTCCAGCAGCGCCACCGCCGGTTTGCCCAGCATCACCTGCGCCAGCCCCAGCCGTTGCCGCATCCCCTTGGAATAGGTGCGAATGCGGCGGTCGGCGGCATCCGCCAGCCCGACCCGTTCCAGCAGGCCCGCCACCGGGCCGGTGCCGGTGCCGGCCAGCCGGGCAAACAGCGACAACTGCTCGCGTCCGGTCAGGGCACCGTGAAAACTGACGGCTTCGGGCAGAAAGGCGGTGGCCAGACGCGCCGCGCCGCTTCCCGGCACCGAACCGGCAACACGCACGGACCCGCCATCGGGCGACAGAAGCCCCAGCGCGATCTTGATCATTGTGCTCTTGCCGGCGCCGTTGTGGCCCAGCAGCGCCACGCGCTCGCCAGCGGCGACCGACAGCGACACGTCGCGCAGCACCGGACGGCCGCTGCGCAGCTTGGTGAGGCCGTCGATTTTCAGGACCTCATGGGTCATGGGAAATCTCCTTGCCGTTGGTGGTCAGCTCGGGCGGCTGCATCAACGGATAACTGTCGATCACGCCGCCGGGCAGCAGCGCCGGGAAGGCCGATTGCGACCAGCGCACCAGTTGCACCGCCGGTGACCCCAGCAGCAGTTTTGCCGCCGGTTGGGTCCACAATACATGATCCATGCTGTCATTGGGACGGAATGGCACATCCGAAACCCCGTCGCCATTCAGGTCATAGGCCGCCAGATCGCTCCAGAAGTTGCCGCTGCCGTCCTCGGACCATTCCACCCAGCGGGTCGAGACGTATTTGACCTGCGTCCGGTTGCCGATGAAAGCATTGCCGACGATGCGGTTGCCGTCCGACCCGGCGGTGAAATGGATGCCGATGCCGCAGCCCTCGAAGTGGTTGCCGGTGAAGATGTTCTTGTTGGAATTGTAGAGAAACGCGCATTTCTCCTTGGTGCCGCGCACGTAGTTGCCGGTGATCTCGCTGTTGTTGGCGTAGTTCATCATCACGCCATGCTCGCGGTCACCGATCGAGATGTTGTCGGCCACCTTGACGCGTTTCGAGAACATCACAGCATACCCCAGATCGTTGCCGATCGAGGTGTTGCCGGTCACTTCGGAATTGTTCGCGTACATGTAGTGCACCGCGAAGCGCAGATCGCGGAACAGGTTGTTGCGGAAGATGTTCTTCTTCGAGGAATTGACGAAGATGCCGTCGCGGCCGAACTGGATGTCATTGTCCTCGACCACCGCCCCGGGCGCATTCCAGACGTAGACGCCGTTGCCCCGGTCATTGACGCGGCGATCCTGCCGCCCGACGATCCGGTTGCCGGCGACAAGGGCGTCGCGCGCGCCGTGAATGTCGATGCCGTACAGGTTCTCGACCAGCGTGTTGTCGCGGATCTCGGCGCCCACGGCGCCCTCGGTCAGCTTGATGCCAGAGTCGATGGTTTCGTGGCTGGAGCCAGAACCCACCACCTTGATGCCGCCGACGTAGACGCCCGGCGCGGTCACGGTGATGACGCTGCCCTGCCCCTGCCCGTCGATGACGGTGCCCGCGCGCCCTTCCAGGCGGATGGGGCGGTCAAGAACCACGGTTTCGGTATAGGTGCCGGGCCGCAGGCGCAGCGTGTCGCCCTGCGCGGCCCGGTCCAGTGTTTCGCCAATCGCGCCCGGGTGCACCGGCACATCCCACTCGGCCGCGAAAAGCGGCGTGGCAAGACAGACCAGAACAACCCAGAGCGCGCGCATGGCTCAGCTCGCCCGCGGTTCGACGAACATCCGGCCCCGCATCTCCATGTGGAGTGCGTGGCAGAACCACTGGCAATAGTACCAGTGCACGCCGGGACGTTCGGCCACGAAGGTGACCGAGGCGGTGGCCTGCGGACCCACTTCCATGGCGACGCCGAAGTTGGCCAGGCAGAAGCCGTGGGTCAGATCGTCGATGTCATCCATGTTGGTGACATAGATGGTCACCTCGTCGCCCTGCTTGACCGTGAATTTCTCCATCGAGAATTCCGGCGCCACCGAGGACATGTAGACCCGCACCTTGTTGCCGTCGCGGATGATTTCCTCGTGGCCCCAGTCCAGATCGACGCCATCGGCCTCGGCCTGCTTGCGGGCGTCTTCCCAGGTGGGATCGTCGCGCTGCCAGTTGGTGGCCGGGTTCACGATGTCGCGGCGCACGATGATGCTGTCATGCGGCTCGGCAAAGGTCGGGCCATCGTGCTTCAGCGTCATGCCGCCATCCGAGATATCGATCAGCTGTTCGTTCTCGGGCTTCAGCGGACCCACGTTGATGAACCGGTCCTTCGAGAACTTGTTCATCGAGATCAGCCACTTGCCATCGGCTTCCTTGGTTTCGCCCATGGAGGTCGAGTTGTGGCCCGGCTGGTAGTGCACGTCGATCTTTTCGCGGATCGGATCCACGTCCTCGCCCGCATACAGCTTGATGGCGTCCTCGATGTTCCACTTCACGACCTGACTGTCCAGGAACAGCGTGGTGAAGGCGTTGCCCTGACCGTCATAGGCGGTGTGAAGCGGCCCGAGACCCAGCTGCGGCTCGGCCACGATGCACGACCGCGGGTCGACGTCGCTTTCGAACAAGGCGTCCAGCTTGGTCACATCCATCACCGACACGGTCGGCGACAGCTTGCCGTTGATGCAGACGTGCTTGCCGTCCGGCGCGGTGTTGATGCCGTGCGGCGAGTTCGGGATCGGGATGTAACGGGTGTACTTCTTGTTCTGTCCCTTGCGGCCGTCCAGAACCTTGACGCCGTTCAGCTCCTGATAATCACCAGCGGCAACACCCGCTTCGATCTCGGCCAGGTTGAAGACGACCACATGGTCCATCTCGTTGGCGGTCATCTCGGCCAGGGTCATGCCCATTTCCGAGTTGTACGAGGTCGAATAGGCGTATTTGCCCTGGTAGTCGCAGTCGGTGTTGTCGAGGTTGCCCGACACGATCACCTGCCACGCGATCTCCATCGTGTCACCGTCGATGGCGGTGAAGATGTTCACATACTCTTCCGGCTGGTCGAGGATCTTGCCGTCGTTGACCAGCGGCGCTTCGTGCTCGCCGTTGGCAAAGACGTAACCGGTGCGCGGGTACTTCTGCGGGCGCATGCCGTGGATGTCATGCGCGTTCGGGATCTCGATGATCTTGTCGCATTTCATCACGTCGCAGCGCACGCGCGCCACGCGGGTGTTGGCCTTGTCGTTCATGAACAGATAGCGGCCGTCATAGGTGCCATCGGTGAACGACATATGCGGGTGGTGCAGGTCGCCGTTGTCATAGGTGACCTTGCCCTGCGCGGCGAGATACTTCTTGGTATCTTCGGTCAGGCCCTCGGTCAGCACCTTCAGGCTTTCGTTGGTCTGGCCCCAGCCGGTGGCCGAGCAGCGGTTGAACACCGGCACGCGCATGAATTCGCGCATCGACGGCACGCCCAGGATGCGCAATTCGCCGGTCTGGCCCGAGGACCAGAAGCCGTAGTAATCGTCCAGCTCGCCGGGTGCCAGGTGGGCGTTACCGCCGGCGGCCTTGGCGGGTTTCGCGGTCAGGACCGAGCCGCCGATACCGGTGGTGGCCAGCGCGGCACCGGTGGCCGCGGCCCCCAGCATGCCCCGGCGTGTCATCGCCAGTTGCTTCATTTTCTCAGACATGGGCTTTCCCTCCTTTGGGTACGTTCTTCTTTGCGTTGGGATGGCCGGCCGGTGGCATGGCAAGCGGCGTGCCAACATTCGCGCGCCGCTTCATCTTCTTGATGACAACGGGGCATTTCTTGTCCGACTGGTACAGAACCTGGCAATGCAGGCAGTTGATGCACTCATTCGGATTGATCTCACCGGTGGGGTGAATGGCCTGCACCGGGCATTCGTTGGCGCAGGTCTGGCACGGGCTTCCGCATTCCTTGTAGCGGCGCAGCCAGTTGAACATGCGGACCCGCGCCGGGATCGCCAGGGCGCCGCCCAGCGGGCAGATGTAGCGGCAATAGAACCGCTCGACGAACAGGCCGGCCAGCAGCAGCAGCAGGGCGAAGACCACGAACGGCCAGTCACGCACGAATTTCAGGATGATCGCGGTCTTGAACGGTTCGACCTCGGCCAGTTGTTCGGCCATCGGGATCGACGCCAGGGAGACGCCGAACAGCCCCAGGAAGATCATGTATTTGATCGGCCAGAGCCGTTCGTTCAGGCCCCAGGGCAATTCCCATTGCGGCACCTTGAAATAGCGGGCGATCTGGTTGCTCAGTTCCTGCAGCGCGCCGAAGGGGCACAGCCAGCCGCAATAGGCGCCCCGGCCCCAGAACAGCAGGGCGGCGGCGACGGCGAACCACTGGATGAAGACCAGCGGATCCATCAGGAAGGCATCCCAGCTGAACCCGGCGCGCAATTGCCCGGCCAGCGCCATCAGGTTGACCACCGACAGTTGCGCATTGGCATACCAGCCGATGAAAACCAGCGTCATGGTCAGATAGCCGATGCGGAACCAATAGAACACGCGCGCGTTCATCGTCGCCTGAAACTGGAAGAAGAACGTCGCGGTCAGCACCGCCAGCATGACGCCAAGAACGCCGATCTCGAAAGCCTTATCCCTCCAGATGCGCTTCCACAGCGCGGCCTTGGCGGCGGCCTCTTCACCGCCGGCGACTTCCAGCACCGGGGCCGCTTTCTGCGGCAGCAGGAACCGCTCGGGCAATTTGTAGCCCAGATCGAAGGTCAGGAAGGTCTTTTCCACCGCCCCCACGGCCCGTTGCACCAGCAGTTGCAGGCGGAACGGCTCGGCCGGATCGAACTCGGCGTCGGCGGAGATCTTGAAGATGTCCATCTCGGTGAAACTGGGCGCATCCGTGGTCGCCAGATCGCCCAGACGGCGATGCTGCTTGTCGAAGAAGCGCACCGAATTGTCGCCCTGGATCAGCTGGATCCGGTCGAAGATGCCCCCGCGCACATAGCCCGATCCCTTGAAGGAATAGGTGCCGCGCCCCAGCACGAGAATGGCGTGCTCGCCTTCGCCCAGCCAGCCGGTCAGGTTGTTGTATTCATTGTCCCCCAGCAGCGACCGCCCGATCGACGGCACCGAGACCAGCGCCATGTTCATGTCGATGAAGGTGTCCTCGGGGGCACCCTTCTCGGGGCGCTTGATGGCGCGGGCGTCGCCGGTGGCCTCGAAGGCGGCGTTGACCTGGCCCACGTCCAGCGTCATGCGCCGGATCGATCCGTCGCCCGACAGGGTGGTCCAGGAGTCGATGCCGGTGATGTCCGGGTCCAGTGCGCGCCGGGGGCCGGTGATTTCCTCGGCCAGCCCGCCCAGTCCCAGCAGTCGGGCAACCTTGATGCCGCCGCGCACGATGGAATCGTCGATCACGATGATCGTCACCGTCGCGCCCGAAATGATGTCCAGGTCATGCGACGACCCGCCCGAGGCCGCTTCGGCCTTCAGGTCCAGCCCGGCATAGGATTCGGTCAGCGCCTTCACCTTGCTGTCGGGAATGCCGATCAGAACGATGGGTTCAGAGTGCTTGACCAGTTGCACACCGGTCAGCACCGCGTCGGGGTCAATGGCCGCAACCACATGGATGGGCTTGCCGGAATAGCCGGTGGTGCCTACGAAATCCGAAGTCAGGAAGGCCCAGGCGACAGTCTCGCCGCCCTTCAGCACCGGGGCGACGGGCACATCGTCCCGGATCGCGCCAAAGCCGTCGGCGCCTTCGTAAAGATCGCCGGGAACAAGATCAGCCAGAAATGTGGCGAGGGTATCGGCCTTTGCCGGGGCGAGCGCCGCAAGGACAAGGCCAACTGCAAGGACAAGGGCCGACATCCAGCGGCCAAGGGTCCGGGTCACGCCCATGACGGCCTCCCGTTATCGGAGATGGGGGCCGGGGTTTGGGCGGGGAACGAATATGGGGTCATCATGCTATCGCTTGGGGGGCCTCGGGTTTCGGGCCACAGATCGGGTGTGGTGCAATGAACGGAACACGCCATGGGACGGGCACCCGCGGTGATTGGAAATTCGGGACGCTCCGGCGCGAAAGCCACTGCCAGGTCCGCAGAACCCAGGGTCGCACAGAACCGGCAGGAGTCGCAGCCCGGCGCAAGCGGGCCACCCTGTTCAACGATGTTTCCGGCTGTATCGATGCGCACGACGGCCACGCCGGTTTCGCTGCAGATTTCCGTCAGCGCTCCGGCGGGACGGGCACAGGCAAAACTTGCCTGGACCAGCACCAGCGCCACGCACAGGGCCACGGCAAACCAGCGACGGCTGGGCCATGCTCCTGTGGAAAACTGAAAATCTCGCTGGGCCAGCACGGCGCCAAACTCCGATCAAGGATGGTTGCAGGGCAAGGGGTAGTGGCCTGTGGAAGGACCGTAATTGATTTAAGTCAGTTTCCGGGCTTTCCCTCGCGACACGCCCCTTATTGCGCCGCCATCGGCATCCGCGCCATCTGGCAGCGATGCCACAATTCTTCCAGCGCACCGACCAGATGGTCGAGATCGGCTTCGCTGTGCACCGGTGACGGCGTGATGCGCAGCCGCTCCGTACCCCTTGGTACCGTGGGGTAATTGATCGGCTGGATATAGATCCCGAACTCGTCCAGAAGCGTATCCGAGATGAACTTGCACTTCACCGGATCGCCCACCATCACCGGGATGATGTGGCTGGGGTTGTCCAGATGCGGGATCTCCATTGCATCCAGGCGCGCGCGCAGATCCGCCACCCGCCGTTGCTGCAACTCCCGTTCGGCCGAAGATGCCTTCAGATGCCGGATCGAGGCCGCGGCCCCCGCCGCGACCGCCGGCGGCAGGGCCGTGGTGAAGATGAAGCCGCTGGCAAAGCTGCGCACGAAATCGCACAGTTCGGCCGACGCGGCGATATAGCCGCCAACCACGCCGAACGCCTTGCCCAGCGTGCCCTCGATCACCGTCAGGCGATCCATCAGCCCTTCGCGTTCGGCAATGCCGCCGCCACGCGGACCGTAGAGGCCCACCGCGTGCACCTCGTCCAGATAGGTCATGGCGCCATAGCGGTCGGCAAGGTCGCAAATCTCCTTGATCGGTGCGATATCGCCATCCATGGAATAGACGCTCTCGAAGGCGATCAGCTTGGGCCGGGACGGATCCGCGGCGGCCAGCTTGGCTTCCAGATCGGCCAGATCGTTGTGCTTCCAGATCACCTTTTCGGCGCGCGAATGGCGGATGCCCTCGATCATCGAGGCGTGGTTCAGCGCGTCGGAAAAGACGATGCAGCCGGGAATTTCCGAGGCCAGCGTCCCAAGGGCTGCCCAGTTCGACACATAGCCCGAAGTGAACAGCAGGGCGGATTCCTTGCCATGCAGGTCGGCCAGTTCGGCCTCCAGCAGCACATGGTCGTGCGTGGTGCCGGAAATGTTGCGCGTCCCGCCGGCGCCGGCGCCGCAGCGGTCGATGGCGTCATGCATCGCGGCGACCACATCGGGATGCTGACCCATGCCCAAGTAATCGTTGGAGCACCAGATCGTCACGTCATCGCGACGGATCCCCTTGGTCCGCTGCGCCGAGGGAAAATTCCCGCAACGGCGTTCCAGATCGACGAACACGCGGTAGTTACCTTCGTCCCGCAACGAATCGAGCCGGTCCGCGAAGAATGCCTGATAGTCCATGTCACCCCCACATTCGGATTTTCAGGCAAAGTCTGGAGTGATCCGGGCGGCGGTTACATGACAATAGTCAAGCCAAGCGCGAAGGTTGTGGCTTTCAACTGGACCCTCCCCCGCGAAATATGCGACGTGGTCCCCGAAACCCGATCCGGCACCTGCCGCCGGCGACGACGAAGGGATGATCCCATGACGGAAGACCGGCGCACGCTCATCGCCCGAAACTCCCTTTTGCTGAAAAGCTTTTCCGAGCAGCAGACCGACATGCTGCTCTCGATGTCCCATTGGCACACCTATCAGCGCAACCAGACCCTGTTTCAGCAGGACGAGAAAGCGCGCTCGATCCATGTTGTCGTGGACGGGTGGGTCAAGCTCTACCGAATCACGCCGAACGGGGGCGAGGCCATCGTGTCGGTGTTCACCAAGGGCCAGAGCTTTGGCGAGGCGGTCGCCCTGCGCGGCACCCCCTACCCGGTTTCGGCCGAGGCGGTGACCGACTCCGAGGTTTTGCAGATCCCCGCCGCCGCGGTCACCGAAATGGTGCGGCGCGACCCCGAGGCCGGCGTCACCATGCTGGCCGCGACCTTCTCTCACCTGCACGCGCTGGTGGCGCAACTGGAACAGCTCAAGGCGCAGACCGGCGCCCAGCGGGTGGCCGAGTTTCTGCTGGAACTGTCCGAACGGGACGAGGGCAGTTGCCTTGTGACCCTGCCCTACGACAAGGTCGTGATCGCCGGACGTCTGGGCATCAAGCCCGAAAGCCTGTCGCGGGCGTTTTCCAAGCTGAAGGAATTCGGCGTGAAGGTGTCCCGCAACAACGCCGCGATCGATGACATCCAGCGTCTGCGCGATTTTTCCGAATCCGACCCGGCGGCGTTCTGGAACAAGCGCTCCTAAGAGGCAAAGCCGGGCACCAGGTACAGACCCAGCAGCAGCAGGCAATATAACCCTAGCACCCAGTTGAACCCGGCCCGCCATGTGGGCGCGCGCCACAGGCCCAGATAGCGCGACAGGATCACCCGCGCCTTCATCCAGGACAGCAGCAGGATCACCGCGCCGACCACCACCGGCGCCACCGCCAGCGCATCCAGCGCGGCGATCAGGGTCGAGGCCATGCAAAGCAGCAGCAGCAGCACCCAGGCACGAGTCAGCGGGTTTGTGGGCAGGGTCCGTTTCATGAGATCAGGTAGATCACCGGGAACAGCAGCACCCAGACCAGATCGACCATGTGCCAGAAGGCAGCGCCGACTTCGATGTTGTTGGGGTCGTCCTTCCAGGCCACCAGCGCCAGAATGACCATGCCCGCCACCACATGGGCGGCGTGAAATCCGGTCAGCAGGTAGTAAAAGGTGAAGAACGCATGGGATTCGATCCCGATCCCCTGCCCTGCCTTGTCGGCGTATTCCGCGATCTTCACGGCCAGGAACACCCCGCCAAGAACGATGGCCGCCACCAGATGCCAACGCGCGGCGGTGCGGCGCGCGGCTTCGCGCAGGTTCAGCGCACGCGCGGCCAGAAACCCGCTGGTGACCAGCACCACGGTGTTCAGGGCCGCACTTGTACGATGCAGATGGCTTTGGGCTTCGGCGAACCCGACCGGGTCGGTGATCCGTACCGCCAGAAAGGCGGCCAGCCCGGCCCCGAACACCAGCAGCTCGCTGACGATGAGCACCCACATCAGAAGCTCGCCGGGCAGTTCGTCCAGCACGCTGGCAGGGGCCTGGCCCCGCGAATCCGCCATGCTCAGCCCCCCACGAGCTGTCGGTAGATCTGCGGCAACGCCTGGGTCAGCTTGTCCGGCTCGGGGATGACCGCGAAACCGCCCTGTCCGAACAGCCGGGGGAACCAGCTTTTGGCACTGCGGTCGATGGTGACGCCGAACACCGACTGGCCTTGCCGCCGGGCCTCGCGCACCGCCATGCGGGTGTCCTCGATGCCGTGGCGGCCCTCGTAGTGGTCCAGGTCGTTGGGCTTGCCATCGGTGATGACCAGCAGCAGCTTGCGCTGCCGCGTCTGCTTGGCCAGGTCTGCCGAGGCATGGCGCACCGCCGCACCCAGACGGGTGTAGAACCCCGGCCGCAGCCCGCCGATGCGTTCCTCGATGGTCCGCGACATCGGCTCGCCGAATTTCTTGCAGTTCTGGATATAGACCCGGTGCCGCTTGAGCGAGGAAAACGCGTTGATGGCGAAGTCGTCGCCGCAGGCATCCAGCCCCCAGGCCATCGCCGCCAGCGCCTCGCGCTCCACGTCGATCACGGCGCGGCCAGAAACAGCGCTTTCGGTGGAGCGGGACACATCCAGCAGGATGGACACCGCCAGATCGCGGGCCTCGGGACGGGTCTGCAACCAGATCCGCTCGCTGCTCTCGCCCGAGGCGAGACGTTCGACCTGCGCGCGCACGGCGGCATCCATGTCCAGATCATCGCCTTCCAGATGCCCGCGCGTGGTGACGCGGCCGGGGCGCAGCGCCTCGAACTGCCGCTTCACGGCACGGATGCGCCGTGCGGTGCGGGGATCCTTGGTGAAATCGTCGAATTCCGCGCGCGCCTCGGCGACCGAGGCCAGAACACAGACATGGTCGGGCAGATAGGCCCCGGTGCGGGCATCCCATTCGGGATAGGTCAGTTTCGCCGACAGGCGCTCGCGGTCCACGTCCTCGGGGGCAAGGTCCAGGTGCAGCTTCAGCCGGGTGGCCGGCGCTTTCGACACCTGCCCCAGACCGATCTCGTCCTGATCGTCGGCGGCCTTCTTGGCGTCGTCATTGTCGTCGTCATCGACACGGCGGTTCAGGTTCAGGAACTCGGCCCAGCTGAGGATGGCTTCGAACTTGTGCAGGATCAGGCTGTCCTGACGCTCGGCCAGATCGGCCTCGCGGCGTCGGGCACGCACGGTCTTTTCCCCGGCTTCCTCGGGCGTGCCCTCGGTTTCGGGGTTCTCGACCTCGTCACTGGCGGAAAACACCATGTCGCGCAGATCAGGCCACAGCGGCACCGGGCGGAACTGGCGATAGCCGCGCGGCGCGGCGATCGTGGACAGATCATCCGCGTCCAGCGCGGATTGCATGTCTCGCGCCCGTGGCGACAGATCCGCTGGATCGCCCAGCATGTGCCGCAACAGTGCCTCGACATCGGCCTCGACCCCCGGCAGCTTGCCGCGCGGGCGCTGGTACAGGGTGCCCTCGCTCAACGCCGCATAGAGATCCCGCAGCCCCGGCGCATTGTCCAGCGCCGCCGCCACCATCGCCTGTGCCGCCTGCAAGGCGCGCAGATCGGCCAGCAGCAAGTCGTCTTCGGCCATCCGCGCGGGCGCGTGGGCCACGGCAGCGGTCAGCCACAGGTACAGGGCCGCATTGGCCTCGCGCGTGGGAAAGACCGCCAACTGCGAAGGCAGGCGCAGGATTTCGCCGTCGAAACTGGCGCGCGGCACGGTTTCCACTTCGGTGCCCAGCCGGCGCCGGAAGCTCAAACGATGGGAAGAAAGTTCATCGGAGACCGAGCGGATTTCGACCGCATGGCTGCCACCCAGCCCCCGAAAAAGAACTGCCAGCCGCCCCACAACCTCAGAGAGGTCGACCGCGGCTCCATGATGCACCAGAGGCGCATCCAGACGGCTGGCAAACGCGTGCCACAGTTTCCCGACAGTTTCTTCGGGTTCCCATGGCTCGAAGTCGATCGTGCCCATATCGGCTGGCCTCACCCAAAGACAGCCGTGACAAGATCGAGGAGACCGCGTTTGACGTCCTCGTCATCCGTCAGCGGCTCGACCATTGCCGCCAGGATGGCCCGTTCCACGCTCATGCCCTGTGCGATCAGTGTCGCGGCATAAACGACCAGACGGGTCGATACCCCTTCTTCCAGATCCTGGCCCTTCAGCGCGCGCAGCTTGCCCGCCAGACGCACCAGCGCCTTGACGCGGTCCGCATCCAGCCCGCTTTCCTGGGCGACAACCTTGGCTTCCAGTTCGGGCTTGGGAAAGTCGAACTCGACCGAGATGAACCGTTGCCGGGTCGAAGGTTTCAGGGTTTTCAGAATGTTCTGATAGCCGGGGTTGTAGGAAGCCACCAGCATGAAGCCCGGTGCCGCCTCCAGCTCTTCGCCGGTGCGGTCGATGGGCAGGATGCGCCGGTCGTCGGTGAGCGGGTGCAGCACCACGGTCACATCCTTGCGCGCCTCGACCACTTCGTCGAGATAGCAGATTGCCCCCTCGCGCACGGCGCGGGTCAGCGGGCCATCCACCCAGACGGTCTCGCCGCCCTTCAGCAGATAACGCCCGATCAGATCCGCCGCCGCCAGGTCGTCATGACAGGCGACGGTGTAAAGTTTCTTGCCCAGACGCGCCGCCATATGGGACACGAAACGGGTCTTGCCGCAGCCTGTGGGTCCCTTCAGCAGGACCGGCAGACCGTTTGCATTGGCCGCCTCGAACACATCGCATTCATCGGCGTGGGCCAGGTAGAAGGGGGCGTCAGCCGCCCCCTGCAGGTTTGTCATTGTACCGTCCATGGCTCTCACTCCGCCGGTACCGACGCATCATCCGAGATGACTTCGCGACGCGGCACCCACATGGCATAGATGAACAGCAGGGCGCCGATCACAACCGCCAGGCCCGAGCCGAAGCGCATCCAGTAGAACAGCGCCAGCTGATCCTGAACGTCCATGAAGTACTCGCCACCCACCCGTTGCAGGTGCGTCTGAAGCGTCCCTGCGAAGGTCAGCACGAAGGTCATGAAGGTCATGCCCCCGGCCATCAGCCAGAACGAGGCCATGTTGAGCACCTGGTTGTACGGATCACGTCCGCGCAGGATCGGCATGGCATAGCTGAAGATCGCGAGGTTCAGCGAGACATAGGCGCCGAAGAAGGCCAGGTGACCGTGGGCGGCGGTGATCTGCGTGCCGTGGGTATAGAAGTTCACCCCGTGCAGCGTGTGCATGAAGCCCCAGACACCGGCGCCGAAGAAGGCCAGCGTGGCACAGCCCAGCGACCACAACAGCGCGGCCTTGTTGGGATGGTCCCGGCGGCCCTTCCAGACCATCACGAAGGCAAAGGCCATCATGGCGAAGAAGGGTACCACTTCCAGGGCCGAGAAGATCGATCCGATCCACTGCCAGTAGCCCGGCGTGCCGATCCAGAAATAGTGGTGGCCGGTGCCAAGGATGCCCGAGAACAGCGCGGCGGCGACGATGACATACAGCCATTTCTCGACGACCTCGCGGTCCACCCCGGTCAGCTTCAGCATCAGGTAGGCCAGGATCGAGGCCATGATCAGTTCCCAGACGCCTTCCACCCACAGGTGCACGATGTACCACCAGTACATCTTGTCCAGCGACAGGTTGTCAGGATTGACGAAGCTGAACAGGAACAGCAGCGCCAGACCCCAAAGCCCCAGCAGAAGGATGTTGGTGATCGCGGTCTTCTTGCCCTTCAGCACCGTCATGGTGACGTTGAACAGGAAGATCAGCGCCGCAACGACGATGCCCATCTTGACCCATTTGGGCTGTTCGATGAACTCGCGGCCTTCCTTGCCCAGCAGCCAGTTGCCTTCGAACAGGTTGAAGACATAGGTCAGCACCACGCCCAGCGTACCGACCACGAGGATCAGCAGCTGAAGATAGGCCAGCTTGGTCGAGTACATTTCCCGCTCGGCTTCTTCCGGGATCAGGAAGTAGGCCGCGCCGAAGAAGCCGCACAGCAGCCAGACGATCAGCGAGTTGGTGTGAAGCATCCGCACGATGTTGAACGGCAGAAGCTCGGACATGAAGTTGGGGGAGACATAGATCCACCCGGCCAGCAGTCCGCCCAGTACCTGGATGGCGAACAGGGCCATGGCCACGGCAAAGTAAGCCAGGGCAATTTTCTGAGTTTGGTATTTCATTTTCTTTGTCCTCTCGTCCCTTAGCCCGCGTCGTTCGGCGGCCATCCCTGGGCGTCGATCTTGTCGGTCCAGATCAGGAAGTTGCTGAGGTCACGAATTTCTTCGTCGGTCAGATTGAATTGGGGCATCTGACGACGACCTTCGATCCCGGTTGGCATGGCTTCCATCCAGCCTTTGAGGGTCTCGAAAGCTGCTTCGGGGTCGTCAAGGACGCCCCAGCGAGTCATCACGTTCGCGACCTCGGGGGCAAAGTAGGCCCCTTCGCCCAGGATCGTGTGACAGTTGATACACGCGTGGCGTTCCCACACGTGTTTGCCCGCGGCCACGCTTTCGTTCAGCGTGCTCGCGTCCGTCGATGTGTTGACGATGTAATAGTGAGAGTGGACCGAAAGGCCCACAAAGATGAGGATGAAGAAAAGCGACCCGCCATAGAAGATATTGCGGGCCATGCTTTTGGTCATGACTTCGCGCATTGCGCGCTCCTTTGCGCCGCTTGATGATATGCAGAACTTGCGTCGCCGAGAGCCGACTCGCCTTAACGAAAGTCAAGGGATCGTGAACTCTCTTGAAATTTGAATGTGATGGCCTAATCCATGTCTCGCAGGTCGCGCACAAACGGTCAGAGCCGGGTTCGAAACGCGACCAATAGGAAATAATAGGGATTAGTTTCAGCTATTTGCAGCAGACTGGGGCGGAGGGCCGGGCCCATGGGCCGCCCCTGCCGCACCCGGCGTCAGGCCCGCGATGGAAGCCGGACGTTGGTCACTGCCGGCCAGATTGACACGGTGTACAGAACAAAAACCGCCACCCACAGAACACCCGACGCCAGCACCAGCGGAAAGTACCAATCCGCGGGCAGGGTCGAGGCCAGCCAGCGCAGGACCGCCGCCACGGCCAGCATCAGATAGCCCGCCGCCACCGGGCTTGGGGCCACCAGCGGTCGGCCGGTATGCCCCAGCACGGCGCGGCTCATCACCGCCAGCGTCATGCCGCCCACCGCACCGATCCCCAGGATGTGCAGCGCGGCCACCTCGCTGCCGGTGCCCAGCAGCGACAGCCCCCACAGGATCAGGCCGGCGCCCAGCATGGCCATGCCCAGATGCAGCGCCAGAAGGATCGGCTGGTCCAGGGTCCAGCGCCATTTCCAGCGTGCGATCCGCAGGATCTGCACCGCGCCCGCCAGAACCGCCAGCCCGCCGACCGCCGCCTGTGGCAGTCCGGTCAGCACCGCCAGTGGCAGCACGATGGCCAGCCCCAGCGCGGCCTTCTCGGCCAGCGGTACGGTCACCGGCCAGCCTTCTTCGGGCACGCCCGCACGCTTCATCGCGTTGCGCGTGAACCCCGGCGTCACCCGACCGCCCAGCACCGCGATCATCGCGCAAACCCCCAGCAACCCGCCGCGCATCCCTGCGTCCAGCGTCGCCTTGGTCAGCCCCAGCCATTGCAGGTGCACCATCAGGTTCGACACCCAGATCATCGCGATGAACAGCAGGAACATCATGTTCTGCGGCTTCGGACGCCGCCACAGCTGGCTGCCGATCTTCGCGGCGAGAATCGGCAGAAAGGCCAGATCCAGCCCAGCCACCAGCCACAGCGGCAGCGTGCCGGAGCACCAGATCGCCAACCGTCCGGCCAGCCAGACCCCGGCCGCGGCAGTGATGAACCGGTGCCGCGCCGCCTGTGAACCGGTCCAGTTCGGAACCGCCGTCAGCAGGAACCCCCCAAGGGCCGCCCCGGCATAGCCGAAGATCATCTCGTGGGAATGCCATTGATGCGCCGGCATGCCAAAGGGCATCTCGCTGACCACCGGGCCAAGATAGTGCACCCCCAGCCACATGACCCAGACCAGCATCGACAGGACGCCGAAGGCCCCCGCCGCGAAGAAAAAGACGCGAAACCCCTCGCCGAAGAAAAGCGCTATTCTGGAGGTCATGCTTCCTGCTCCTTTTCGGCGCGGGCCGCGCGCGCCTTTTCGATGGCGGCCTGCCGGGCCGCGTCACTGCGGGCGCGCTTCAGCAGCGTCGGGCAGGTCGTGTCGTCGTTGAAAATGACCTGGCAGCGCAGACAGAGCACGCATTCATTGGGATTGATCCGGCCAAGGGCATCGATGGCGCCGACGGTGCATTTCTGTTCACACAGCCGGCACTCGCGCCCACATTGCGACCGACGGTGCAACCAGTCGAAGATCTTCAGCTTGGCCGGGATCGCCAGCGCCGCGCCCAACGGGCACAGGTAGCGGCAATAGAACCGTTCGATGAACAATCCGGCGGTCAGGATCGCCAGCACCATCAGCACGAACGGCCAGGCCCGGATCATCCGCATCGAGATCGCGGTCTTGAAGGGTTCCGCCTCGGCCAGGGTGATGGCGTCGGACATGGAATAGAAGGACAGCGCCAGAATCGCCAGGAACAGCGTGTATTTCACCGTCCACAGCCGTTCATGGATGGCTTGCGGCACGGCGATCTGCGGCACCTTCAGTTTCTGCGCGATGGCATTGGTCAGTTCCTGAAGCGCGCCGAAGGGACACAACCAGCCGCAATAGACGCCCCGGCCCCAGAACAGCAGTCCCAGTGCGACGAAACTCCACAGGATGAAGATCACCGGTTCGATCAGGAAGGTTTCCCAGTGGAACCCGGTCAGCAGCGATTGCAGGAAAGCCACCACCTGCACCACCGACAACTGGCCGTTGACGCCCCAGCCCAGCCAGACCAGCGTCAGCGTCAGGAAGCCGTAGCGGAAGCTGCGCCACAGCTTCGGCCGGGCCACCAGCGCCTCTTGCGCGAACAGCATCAGCGTCAGGGTGGCGATCATCAGGCCGACCCCGATCACGACGAAGCGCTTGTCACGCCACGTCTTTTCCCACAGCGGCGTGGGCTCGGGCGGCGGCGGCAGAATGTACTGGGACGGCAGCGCATACTCGACCGCCGTGACAAAGCGCAGCTCGGTGCCGTCGCTGGCCGGGCGCGTCGCCGCAACCTCGACCCGGAACGGCGCGATGGGATCAAAGCCGTCGCCCAGCTGGAACACGCTGCGCTCTTTCATCGGCGGCGCATCCTCCAGCCCCAGACGATCGACGCGCAGATAGCCTTCGTCGGTCAGAGCGAAGTGCCGCTCGCCCTGTACCACGGTGATACGGTCGAAGACATGGCTGCGTTTCCACCCGGTTCCACGATGCGACTGCACCCCCTGCGAGCCGATGAACAGCGCCACCTGTCCGGCCCCCAGTCCGCCGACGGCGCGGGTGTACAGGGTCTGGCCCAGCAGGTTCTGCCCGATGGCCGGCGGATCCAGCAGGGCAACGTACAGATCCAGGAACGGCGCGTCGCCGGGGCTGAGCGGTACCTTGGCCTCGGCAAAAGCCGCGGCGGCATCGGTCTTGGTGGTGCCTGCGTAGGCGATGGACCCATCGGCCACCAGCGCGGCCCAGTCCTGCGGTACAAACCCGGTGCGGTCGATTCGGCCAGCGTCGATCACCCCGCGATCCAACGCCAGCGCGCGGGCGCTGCGCAGGATGCCGTCACGAATCACCCCGGTCGACACCGTGGCGCGCGAGATCACGTCCGGCGCATTGGCCTCGGCCGCAGCCGCCGATTCGCGCGGGGCCGCCAGATCGACACCCCCGAAGCCCGCCACGAACCGCGCGATGTCGGCATCCGACAGTCCCAGCGTCAGGATCGGCTCGGAATGGCGCAGCAACTCGGCCCCGGCGATCTTGCCATCCTGGCTGACCGCCACCAGCATCTCGATCGGGCGGCCGGAATAGCCCACCGACCCGGCAATCTCCCAGGTCGACCCGATGTAGCCAAGGGTTTCGCCGCCGGCGGTGGTGACGGACCAGCCTGGCACCGCGCCGTCGTCGGGACGCACCCGGATCGGTTCCTGCGGGTCGAACAGGCGCTCGGCCATGGTTGTCAGCACCTGCACCGAAGGCGTGGTGGTGGTGTCGCGGACCAGCCCGCTCTGAGCAATCGCCATGCTGCCGGGCAGCACAAGCATCAACAGGCAGGTCCAGAGAAACGGGATGTGATGAAGCCGGATCATTGTTTCCGGATACGAAGCGAAGAACTGCCTCACCTTAACCTAAGTCAAGGCGCTCACAGCAATGTGATTCCACGTTCGGCGTGCCTCACCAGCACAACGGAGACACCGTTATGACAACTAAACGAGCCATTCGCGGATCCACGCTGATTGTCAGCGCGGCGATGGCCCTTGGGCTTTCCGCCCTTGGTGCGTCCGCGCAAGACAAACCGGCCGATCACGGGGATGAAGCATCCGCCGCGTATCAGCCGTCGATGACCACACTTGGCGAACTGCAAGTGGAAATCCCCGGCCGCCGCGAAGGCGACCCGGTGATGACAGCCGAAGAGTACCAAGCCGCCAACAAGATCTATTTCGAGCGGTGCGCCGGCTGCCACGGCGTGTTGCGCAAGGGCGCGACCGGCAAGGCCCTGACCCCGGACATTACCCGGGCCAACGGTTTTGAATACCTGCGTGATTTCATCAAGTACGGCTCGCCCGCGGGCATGCCGAACTGGGGCACATCCGGCGACCTGACCGAAGAGCAGGTCGACATGATGGCGCGCTACATTCTGCTTGATGCGGCTGCGCCGCCAGAATGGGGCATGCCCGAGATGCGCGAAAGCTGGAAAGTGATCGTCGCACCCGAGGATCGTCCGAAGGAGAAGATGAACGACATCGACATCGACAACCTGTTCTCGGTCACCCTGCGTGACAGCGGAGAGATTGCCCTGATCGATGGCGCCACCTACGAAATCCACTCGATCATCAAGACCGGCTATGCCGTACACATCTCGCGCATCTCGGCCTCGGGCCGCTATCTGCTCGTGATCGGTCGCGACGCCAAGGTCAACATGATCGACCTGTGGATGGAAGAGCCCGCCACCGTCGCCGAAATCAAGGTCGGTGCCGAAGCGCGTTCGGTCGAAACCTCCAAGTTCGAAGGCTATGAGGACAAATACGCCATTGCCGGTGCCTACTGGCCGCCGCAGTACGTGATCATGGACGGCAACACGCTTGAGCCGCTGAAGATCAAGTCCACCCGCGGCATGGTCTACGACGAACAGGTCTACCACCCCGAACCCCGCGTGGCGGCCATTCTGGCCTCGCACTACAAGCCCGAGTTCCTGGTCAACGTCAAGGAAACCGGCAAGATCCTGATGGTCGACTATTCGGACATCAAGAACCTGAAAGTCACCGAGATCGAAGCCGAACGCTTCCTGCATGACGGCGGTCTGGACAGCACCAAGCGGTACTTCCTGACAGCCGCCAACGCGCGTGGCAAGGTGGCCGTGATCGACACCAAGGAAAGCGCGCTGACCGCGATTGTCGAGACCGAAGGCCAGACACCCCACCCGGGCCGCGGTGCCAACATCATGCACCCGACCTACGGGCCGGTCTGGGCAACGTCGCACCTTGGCGATGACACGATCGCCTTGATCGGGACAGACCCTGAAGGTCACCCCGACCATGCGTGGAAGATGGTTCAGCAGCTTTACGGTCTGGGCGGCGGTTCGCTGTTCGTGAAAACGCACCCGACCTCGAACCACCTCTATGTTGACGCAACGCTGAACCCGGATGCCGAAACTTCCGGCTCGGTCGCGGTCTTCAAGATTGACGAACTGGATCAGGAAGAGCCTGAGTACGTGACGCTTCCGATCGTCGAATGGGCCGAAATTGCCGAAGGACAGCCACGCGTTGTTCAAGGTGAATTCAACCAGGCTGGCAACGAAATCTGGTTCTCTGTCTGGAATGCCAAGGATCTGGAATCGGCCATCGTGGTTGTCGATGACAAGACGCTTGAGCTGAAGAAGGTCATCAAGGACCCGCGCCTGATCACACCGACCGGCAAGTTCAACGTCTACAACACCCGGTCTGACGTTTACTGATCATTCACGTCGTTCCCGGCAGGGGCGGGCCACCGCCCCTGCCACCCCCAATTTTCGCCAAACGTTTCAGCTTACGGGGAATGCGCAATGCCCAGCCTGGGAAAAGTCTGTCTGATCGGAGCCGGTCCCGGCGACCCTGAGCTTCTGACCCTGCGCGCCCTGCGGATGCTTCAGGCTGCGGATGTGGTTGTCTACGACCGCCTGGTTTCCGAAGAAATTCTCGCGCTGTCGCCCGAGGGCGCGCGCCGGTTCTCGGTGGGCAAGGCCCCCAAGGATCACCCCGTCCCCCAGGGTCGCATCAACGAGGTTCTGGCCGAATTCGCCCAGGACGGCCTGACCGTGGCCCGCCTGAAGGGCGGCGACCCGCTGATCTTCGGACGCGGCTCGGAAGAGGCCACCTATCTGACTGCCCTTGGCATCCCGGTGGAATACGCCCCCGGCATCACCGCCGCGCAAGGGGTGGCCGCCGCCACCGGCGTGCCGCTGACCCATCGCGGGCTGGCCACCGGTGTGCGCTATGTCACCGGGCACCGGCAGGCCGATGGCGCGCTGGATCTGGACTGGAAAAGCCTCGCCTGCATCGACACCACGCTGGTGGTCTACATGGGCGTGGCCAATATCGGCCAGATCGCCATGCATCTGATGGCCGAAGGCCTGCCCCATGACACCCCGGTGATGGCCATCGCCAATGCCACCACCCCGCGCGAGCGCCGCCTGTTTTCCTGCCTTGGCCGGATTGCCCCCGACATTTGCGCCGCCGAAATGCAGGCCCCGGTCCTGTTCGTCATCGGCCGCGTCGTTTCCCTGTCCGAGGCCTGTGAGGCCGTCGGGCTGACGGCTGAATGTGACGCGCCAAAAACCGTTCGGGCGGCCCATGCGTAGCCTCGCTTTCCTGCTGGCCTCGACCCTCATGGTCTCGGCGTCCGACATTGCAGACCCCGACGCGCTGGAGCACCTGGTGCTTCAGGATTGCGGATCCTGTCACGGCCTGACCCTGAAGGGCGGGCTGGGGCCGGACATCCGTCCCGACGCCATTTCTCACTACGATCCCGACACGCTGGCCATTGTGGTGCTCGACGGCATTCCCGGTACGGCCATGCCGCCGTGGCGGCCGCTGATCTCCGAAGCCGAAGCACAATGGATCGCCGACTATCTTCTTACAGGTACCCAACCATGAAACTGCTGATCGCCGGCCTGCTGGCCTCTGTCACCCTGACCGCCGCTCAGGCCGGAGAGATCGTTGCCACAGGCGACCTTGGTCTCGTTGTCGAACGCGCCGATGGCGCGCTGCTGCTGGTCGACCGGTCCGAACGCGCGGCCATTGGCCGGATCGAGGGTCTGGGCGACCTGTCGCACGCCAGCCTTGTCTATTCGCCCGACGAACGCTTTGCCTATGTGTTTGGCCGCGATGGCGGCCTCAGCAAGGTCGACATCGTTGAGCAGGCCGTGGTGGCGCGCGTGCTTCAGGCCGGCAACTCCATCGGCGGGGCAATCTCTGACGATGGCGCGCTGGTGGCGGTGTCGAACTACGATCCCGGCGGGGTGCGGATCTTCGACGCCGACACGCTCGACATGGTCGCCGATATTCCCACCGGGTCGAAAACCATCGGGCTGGTCGATGCGCCGGGCCGCCGCTTTGTCTTCACCATGTGGGACAGCGGCGAAACCTGGATCGCGGACATGTCCGGCGACGCGCCCGAGATCACAAAGATCCCCGACATGGGCGCCAACCCCTATGACGCGCTGATCACCAGCGACGGGCGCACCTATATCACCGGGCTGTTCGGCGAGGACGGGATGACCGCGCTGGACCTGTGGCAGGTCCCGCCGGAACCGATCCGCGTGCTGCCCGGCTATGGCCGCGGCTCCGAGGAACTGCCGGTCTACAAGATGCCCCACCTGGAAGGCTGGGCGCTGGCGGGCGGTGAATTCGTCCTGCCGGCCGTCAAGCATCACCAGGTTCTGTGGGTCGATTCCACGACGTTGCAGGAAACCGGCCGCACCGCGACCTACGGCCAGCCGGTCTTTGCCATGGCGCGCCCCGATGGCCGACACGTCTGGGTCAACTTCGCGCATCCGCGCAACGACACCATCCAGGTGATCGACACGCTGACCAAGCAGGTGGTGCATGAATTCAAGCCCGGCCCCGCCGTGCTGCACATGGAATTCAGCCCGCGCGGCAACGAGGTCTGGGTCTCGGTCCGCGACGCCGGCAAGGTCATGATCTACGACACCGCGACCTTCGAAAAGCTGGGCGAGATCGACGCCGCCAGCCCTTCGGGCATCTTCTTCACCGCGCGCGCGCATCGGACGGGGCTGTAGCCATGGACATGACCGTTGATCCCATCGATCTGAGACTGCTGGACGACTGGCAGCGCGACCTGCCGCTGGTGCCCCGCCCCTTCGCCCAGATGGGCGACACGCTGGGCTGCGGCGAGGCCGAGGTGCTCAAACGGCTGGACCGCATGCAGGCAGTGGGGCGGATTTCGCGGGTGGGGGCGACCTTTGCCCCCAACACCATCTCGGCCAGCACCCTGGCCGCCGTGGCAGCCCCCCCCGACCGGATCGAATCCGTGGCCGAGATCATCGGCGCCCAGCCGGGCGTCAATCACAGCTACCTGCGCGAAAACGAATGGAACCTGTGGTTCGTCGCAACCGGGCCGGATCGCGCCCATGTGGACCAGGTTTTGCACGACATCGGGCGCAAGACCGGCCTGCGGGTGCTGGACCTGCGCCTGGTGCGCCCCTTCAACGTCGATCTCGGCTTTCGCCTGACCGGCACGCCGGGCCTGCCCGCGACCCGCCGCGAGGTGCGTCCCGAGGTTCTGGTCCCCGGCGACCGCCGTTTGCTGCAAGTGCTGTCGCACGGGCTGGAGATGGTGTCCCGCCCCTACCTGCGCGTGGCCGAACAGCTGGGCCGGACCGAGGCCGAGATTCTGGACCGTCTGGCGGTGCTGCAAGAGGCCGGCATCCTGGGCCGGCTGGGCGTCATCGTCCGCCACCGCGCCCTGGGCTGGCGGGCCAATGCCATGGTGGTCTGGGACATCAACTCGGACCGCATCGACCAGGCCGGGCCGGTGCTGGCCGCCCACAGCGGCGTCACCCTGTGCTACGAACGCCGCCCGGTGGCCGACGCCTGGCCCTACCGGCTGTATTGCATGATCCACGCCCGCAGCCGCGACGAGGCCCTGGGCGTTCTGACCGGGGCCGCCGCCCTGCCCGAACTGGCGGGGGTGAAGCATCTTGCGCTGTTCTCCAGCCGTTGTTTCAAGCAGACTGGCGCCCTGATCTCGACCAAAGGAACCGCTGCCGCATGACTCAAGATATCGACACCACCGACCGCGCGCTGCTGAACCGACTGCAGGATGACCTGCCGCTGGACCGGCGCCCCTTCGCGGCGCTGGGGCAGGAACTTGATCTGACCGAGGTCGAGGTTCTGGCCCGCATCTCGCGGCTGCGCGACACCGGCTATCTGACCCGCTTCGGCCCGTTCTACGACGCCGCGGCCCTGGGCGGCGCCTTCTGCCTGTGCGCGATGGAAGTGCCCGAGGACCGCTATGAGACGGTGACGGAACAGGTCAACGCCCATTCCGAGGTGGCCCACAACTATGCCCGCGACCATCGCCTGAACATGTGGTTCGTGATGGCCACCGAAAGCGCCGAGGGTATCCAAGCCACGGCGCGCCGGATCGAAGCGGAAACCGGCCTGCAAGTGCTGCTGTTTCCCAAGGAACGCGAATTCTTCATCGGCTTCAGGGTGGCGGCATGACACTGGATGCAACCGATCGCCTGATCGTCGAGGTAACGCAGGCCGGGCTGCCGCTGGTGCCTGCGCCATTCGCCGCCGTGGCCGAAGTTCTTGGCCTGACCGAACCCGAGGTCATCGACCGCATCGCGGCGATGAAAGAGCGCGGCGTGATCCGCCGCATCGGTGGTGCGCCCAATCACTACAAGCTGGGCATGACCGCCAACGGCATGTCTGTCTGGGACGTGGATGACGCGCTGGTGGATCAGTTGGGTGAAAAGATCGGCGCCCTGCCCTTCGTCACCCACAGCTACCGCCGCCCCCGCGCCCTGCCCGTCTGGCCCTACAACCTGTTCGCCATGGTGCACGGCTCGACCCGCGACGAGGTCGATGCCAAGCGCGCCGAGATCGCCGCGATTCTGGGCGACGCCTGCCGTGGCAGCGACATTCTGTTTTCCACGAAAATCCTGAAAAAAACCGGCCTGCGACTGCGCCGCAAGGAAGGATAGACCATGTTTCGCCTCACCGAGTACATGCACCAGCTGGTCACCCCCACACCGGTCCGCGCCCGCCGCGGCTCCGGCCCCGTGAAACCGGTGGTGATCTGGAACCTGACCCGCCGCTGCAACCTGAAATGCCGGCACTGCTACACCGTCTCGGCGGATGTGGATTTCCCCGGAGAGCTGAGCCACCAGCAGGCCATGGACACGCTCGACGATCTTGACCGCTTCGGCATTCCGGCGCTGATCCTGTCGGGCGGCGAGCCGCTGGACCGCAAGGATCTGTTCGACCTGGCCGCCCGCGCCCGGCCGATGGTCAGGATGCTGGCGCTGTCCACCAATGGCACCAAGATCCACGGCGAGAATGCCGACCGCGTGGCCGAGGCCGGATTTGACTATGTCGGCATCTCGATCGACGGTATCGGGGCCACCAACGACTGGTTCCGCGGCGTCGAGGGTGCCTTTTCCGATGCCCTGCGGGGCGTGCGCGAATGCAAGAAGCGTGGCATCAAGGTCGGGCTGCGCTTCACCCTGACCGAGTCGAACCACCGCCACCTGCCGGACCTGCTGCAACTGTGCGACGACGAAGGGGTCGACAAGTTCTACCTGTCGCATCTGGTCTATGCCGGGCGTGGCGACAAGAACCGGGGCGAGGATGCCGCGCATCAACGCTCGCGCCGGGCCATGGATGTGCTGATCGAGCGCAGCTGGGCAGGGGCCGCCGACGGCTTCCCGCTGGACATCGTGACCGGCAACAACGATGCCGACGCGGTGCATTTCCTGAACTGGGTCGAACGCAATTTCGATGCCGCCGAACACGCCAATGTGCGCGACCACCTGGAAGCCTGGGGCGGCAATTCCTCGGGTCTGGGGGTCGCCAACATCGACACCCAGGGCAATGTGCACCCCGATACCTACTGGTCGGACTACACCATCGGAAACGTGAAAAAAAACCCGTTTTCAGAGCTTTGGACAGGTCCCGATCCGATGCTGGCCAAGCTGCGCACGCGGCCGCGCCCGCTCAAGGGGCGCTGCGGTGCCTGCGCCTATCAGGCCGTCTGCGGCGGCAACACCCGCATCCGCGCCCTGCAACTGACCGGCGATCCCTGGGCCGAAGATCCGGCCTGCTACCTCAGCGACGCCGAGATCGGCGTGGCCGAGGGCGACCGCCTTACCGTGACCCCCTTCCGAGGAAAACGACATGATCCGGTTCACCGTTTCCATTAGTGCGGCCCTGTTCGCGGCCACCTCTCTGGCCGCAGATCCCGCAAGCGACTATGCCGATCACTGCACCGACTGCCATGGCCCCAGCCGTCTGGGCGCCCTGGGTCCGGCGCTGATTCCGCAGACCCTTGGCCGGATGCGCGGCCCCAACCTGGAGGCGGTGATCCGCGACGGCCGTGCCGCCACCCAGATGCCGGGCTTTGCCGAGGTGCTGGACACCGACCGTATCGCCGCGCTGGCCGACTACCTGCGCACCCCGCTGGACGATGTTCCGGCCTGGGGCGAGGCCGAGATCGCCGCCAGCCGCACCCTGACCCCGGACTACGCCGCCGCCGAAGCGCCGGTCTGGTCCTCGGACCCGATGAACATCACCCTGGTGGTGGAAACCGGCGACCATCACGTCAGCGTGCTGGATGGCGACACCTTCGAGGTGCTCGACCGGTTCGAAACCCCCTTTGCCGTGCATGGCGGCCCGAAGTTCAGCCCCGACGGGCGCTATGTCTTCATCATGTCGCGCGACGGCTGGGTGCAGAAGTACGACCTGTGGTCCCTGTCCGAAGTGGGCCGGGTCCGCGCCGGTCTGAACAGCCGCAACATCGCCATGAGCCACGATGGCAAATGGCTGGCCGTTGCCAACTACCTGCCGATGACCCTGACCCTGCTGTCGACCGAGGATCTGTCGGTTACCCGCGTGATGGAGGTGATCGGCAAGGACGGCACCCCCAGCCGGGTTTCGGCGGTCTACCAGGCCCCGCAACGCAAAAGCTTCATCCTTGCGCTGAAGGACGCCCCCGAAATCTGGGAGGTCGCCACCGATCCCAACGCCGAGCCGGTCTACGAAGGTTTCGTGCACAGCCGCGAGAAGGACATGGTCGAGGCCATCGCCTCCTCCGAAGGGCTGTTCGCCCGGCGCCGGATCGAGGTTACCGAACCGCTGGATGATTTCTTCTTTGACGACGACTATCGCAACCTGATCGGGGCCGCCCGCGACGGGCGTCGCGGGGTGGTGGTCAACCTCAACGTCGGGCGCGAGATCGCCGAACTGCCGCTGGACGGCATGCCGCATCTGGGCTCGGGCATCTCGTGGGATCGCGACGGCCGCCGCGTCATGGCGACACCGCACCTGAAAGAGGCCAAGCTGTCGGTCATCGACACCGAAACCTGGGAACGGCTGACCACCATCGAAACCGAAGGCCCGGGCTTCTTCCTGCGCAGTCATGAAAACACGCCCTACTTCTGGGCCGATGTCTTCTTTGGTCCCAACCGCGACGTCATGCATGTGATCGACAAGCAGAGCCTCGAGATCGTCAAGACCCTGCGCCCGGTGCCCGGCGCCACCGTCGCCCATGTGGAATTCACCCGCGACGGACGCCATGCGCTGGTGTCGGTCTGGGAGGATGACGGCGCGGTCATCGTCTATAACGCCGCCACGCTGGAAGAGGTCCGCCGCCTGCCGATGCGCAAACCATCCGGGAAATACAATGTCTGGAACAAGATCACCTTCTCTGAAGGCACCAGCCACTGAGGCCATCCTGGTCTCGCACGGCCAGCCCTCGGACCCGGCCCCGGCCGAGGCCCGGCTGGCCGAACTGGCCGCCAAGGTCGCGGCCCGGATGCCGGGGCGCCGCATTGGCGCGGCCACATTGGCGGCCAAGGGGTCCGTCGAGCGCGCACTGGACGGTGCGCGCGACGATGTGCTGATCTATCCGCTGTTCATGACCGAAGGCTGGTTCACCAACACCGCCCTGCCCGCCCGTCTGGGCCTGCCCGCCGCGCGCGTCCTGCCGCCGCTGGGCAGCGATCCGGCCTTGCCGGACCTCACCCTTCGGATGCTGTCGGACGCGGCCTCCAGCGCCGGTTGGAGCGCCTCAGAGACCGAAGTTCTGGTCGCGGCCCACGGATCGGCGCAGGGCGCGGTGCCCGCCGCCTGCACCCGGCGCTTTGCCGAGGCCTTGCGTCAGGCCGGAACCTTCGCCCGGATCGAGGTCGCCTTCCTGGAAGAACCCCCCCATATCCACACGGTGGCGGCAGGCTTCGGACCCAAGGCGATCTGCCTGTCCTATTTCGCCGCCGACGGCGGCCATGTCACCGACGACCTGCCCGCCGCCCTGAGCGCGGGCGGCTTTCGTGGCCCCACCCTGCCGCCGCTGGCCCTGTGGCCGGCCATCCCTGCCCTGATCGCCGACGCCCTGTGCGCCGCCGCCCGCCTGGAACACGCCTCATGACCGACACCGACGAGAAATGGACCCGCAAACGGCTGGCCATCGTGCTGTACCCCTTCGCGGCGGGGGCCGTGGCCATCAACCTGTTCATGCTCAGCCTGATGGGCCAGGCCATCGGTCTGTCAGCGCTGTCGCCGATGCTGACACTTGGGCTCAGCATTCCGCTGGGGATTCCGGCGACCTGGTGGGCGGCAAAATGGGTGCGCGGTCTGATGGACGAGGCCGAGGGCAAATAGCCGGACGGCGGGTCTTGCGGCCCGCCTGCCCTGCCCTGTCGTGACCATCTTCAAAGCCTTGCCTTGGCAAACTGGCCGCAGCAGATCCGTTGCTAAACTGATGAACCAACTGTTTTTAAACGGTAAAACCGTCTTCTTGCCAGTTGGCAACTTCACTTTCCAAAGCGATCCGCCATGTAGCGGGCAAAGGCTTCTTCCAGTGCGTTGCGGCTCAGGCTGTCCGAAAACTCCATGACCACGCTGCGGCCCTTCTTGCGCACCGTGATGCCGCTTTCCCCCGGCCCCCGGCGATACAGCGTGCCGCCCTGCCCTTTCGGTTTCGCCGGTTTGACCGCCGCCTTCAACGCCGCCAGAACCTGCGCGCCATCGCTGGCCCGCCCCTGTTCTTTCGCCGCCACCAGATCCACCGCCGCAGACAGAACCCTGGCCCGATCCGCCGGCCGCGCCAGAAGCGGTTTCAGCTGGCGGGCGTGCAGCTCCTTGATGTCGGTGATGGCACCATAGGCCGCGACGATCTCGGGCGGCAGTTTGGCCAGTTGCAGATAGCGCGACAGCCAGCCCTCCGAGACCTCAAGCCGTGCCGCCATCGCCTTCTGCTTGCCGCCGTAATAGCGCTCAAGCGCGGCGGCATAGTCGCGGGCGCGTTCGAAGTCGCTGATGTCCTCGCGGTCGCGGTTCTCGATATCGGCCAGGCGGAAGGCCTCTTCATCCGACAGGTCGCGCACATCCACCAGGTACTTGAACTGCGGATAATTGTTGGCCCGCAGCCAGCTGACGGCGAAATGCCGACGCGCACCGCAGATGACCTCATAGGCCTGCGCCCCGCCATCGCTGACCCGCCGGACGATGGCGGGAAATTCCTGCCGCCCCTGCGCGCGGATGCCGTCGATCAGATCGCGGCAACTGTCCTCGGTCAGCAGGTCGTAGGCGCGGTTGTGATGTTCCCACATGCGGCATTCGGCCGGGTCCACCCATTTCAGGGTCTTTTCCTCGATCTCGCCCGACAGCCGGTCGCCGATGGTGGTGGACCGCTTCAGGAAGCGCGCCCCGCCCCGGTCTTTCGGGGCCGCCGGTTCGGGCGGCGGCGTCGCCTCCGTGGGCTGTGCGTCCAGCCCGCTGAGAATGTCGTCAAACAGTGCGTCGTGCTTCTTGCTCACAGGATCCCCTCCTTGCGCAGGTCCGAATGGTGGCTCGGCCAGGTCTTGCGGATCAGTGTCTCCACCTCGCGCCCCACCGCATCCAGATAGGTGCGGCAGCGCTTGTGGGTCTCGGTCCGCCGGGCTGGCCCCGTCAACTCGTATACCGTCTTCAGGTTGGCCGTTGCGTTGTCGATCTCGGCACTGTCCTTGAGCACCGATTGCAGAACGTCATGCGGAAACACCGCGTCCATCATCCGCTTGATCGCCACATGCGCCGACTTCTGGTCGTCCATCTTGGTCGCCACGATCTTGACGAAGGCATAGGACCGCGCGCCGCCATGTTCCGAAATCTCGCCCAGCGTCGCCGCCATCATCTTCAGGAAATGCGCGGTCGAGGCGAAGTCGATGTTGTTGGGCGGTGCCGGGATCAGCAGCGCGTTGGCCGCCCGCAGCACCGACAGCGACAGCATCCCCAGCGCCGGCGGCGGATCCAGCAGCACGATGTCGAACTGGTCCTGGATCGACTCGACCCCGTCTCGCAGCTTGTCCAGCACGAAGGTGTGGTCGCGGGCCATGCGGGCGGCGAATTCATACTCGGCATCATACAGGCCCAGGTTGGCCGGGATCAGCGCGATGCCCGGCCAATAGGTGGCGCGCAGCGCGTAGTGCAGCGTCGCCGGGCCGCCGTGGCGGAAGAACGGATAGAGCGTGTCTTCATCCTCGTCGACATCCACGTCGGGGTTCAGCCCGAAGACGGCGGTGGTCGAGGCCTGGCTGTCGCAATCGATCACGCAGACGCGGTAACCTTTCAGTGCGAAGTACTGCGCCAGATGGGTCACCAGCGTGGATTTGCCGACGCCGCCCTTGAAGTTCTGCACCGCCATGACCAGCGGCGGATCGCCGGGCGCGCGGTGCGGCAGTGTGCCGAAGACCTCGCGCATCCGGTTGACCTCGGCCAGCGAATAGCCGGTGCGGCGGCCGGTTTCGGGATCCTTCTGCGGCTCTGGCAGGCGGCCATCGGCCTCGGCATCCCGGATCAGCTTTTCCGAGCGGCCGACCATTTCGGCGGCGGAGCGGACATTGAAACTGAGCTCGAGCTGTTTCTCGCTGCCGGGCGCATAGACGCGGTCGCGCAGGCGGTTCATGACCGTGTCGGCGCGGGTCGAGAGGTTTTGCAATTCGGAAAGCGTAACGGGGGGGAGAACCTGGTTGTCCATGGTATCCTCGAATGGTGACGCTCGAATCATGCGGGACGGGGCGCACCGCCGCAAGTGCGATAATTTTCGGAAATCAACGAAAAAAGCGGAAGTTGCAGATGTATCCCGGAATGAGTGGAATTTCGGGGCAACAGCGGCCCGGTTCGGAGATTTACGGGTGAAATTGGCGCAAACCTCTCGATTTGTAAGGCGGAGTGTGCCGATCCGGGAGTTATCCCCAAACCCCAAGCAAAAAACACCAGCACCCGCAGGGATTCTAGATTCTAATTGTTCCATGTTCAGGACGGTTAAGTCTCTGTCTTTGCGCACAACTTTCCGCCAATCGCTACTTCATGGGTGACTACGGCCTACGTTTGGGGTGGGCAAAGCTTACGGATGGGGTTGGCTGCGCCTACGTCTGGGGTGTGGAATCACCCTTACATTTTGGGTGCGCGCAGACCCCTGTAAAACAAGCATTTTCTGGTTGATCTTGGGTGAATTCCGAGTCCGGGGGCGAGTCGGCCCGAGTCGCAAACCTTACGGATTGGGTGAGCCGGCTCTGGTGGCATTGCTGTTTAAAAGATACATTTGGGCCTATTCATGTGTAAGACTTGGCGATACGGCGGCGGGCGTTGCGGCCAGACCCACGAGATCTGCCGCCGGGATCGCCGCGCTGCCCGCGCAAGTGCTTTACCGGGGCAAAGCGCCTTGGTAGCTTACATCCAACAAACTACAAACGTAAGAGAATCGAGTAGCGCGCGTGGCAGCCGACCGTTCCTATCGCACCCTGGACGCCCGACCCAATGCCGAAAGCCTCGTCAAACCGGGGGAATTGGTGGATCTGGTCGAGGTGACTCCGCTGACATTGGCAGATCGGCGGATCTATAACCAGCTTCTGGAAAACGCCTGGGACGGGATCGAGAAGCCGGTGACCCATGTGATCGCCAAGGCCGAGTTGCGCGGTTCGCACAATGCCAACGATCGCATCGGCGAAAGCCTGGAACGGCTGATGTCGGCCATCGTCAAGATCCAGGTGAACTGGGACGGCGAAGAGGCGATCGAGCGGGTGCAGCTTCTGGGCGGCAATATCGAGACCCTGCGCCGCGACGGTCTGGTCGAATATGAAATTCCGGCGCGGCTGCGCAAGATCATCAAGCATTCGTCGGTGTTCGCGCGGTTGCAGCGCGAGGTGATGTTCGCGCTGACTTCGAAATATGCGCTGACGCTGTACGAGATGGTGCAGAAGCGCGGCAACCTGAAGTACCGCGCGTCCGAGAAGTTCACTCTTGAGGCGCTGCGCGGGGTGCTGGGGGTGCCCAAGGGCAAGCTGACCAGCTGGTCAAACCTGAACCTGCGCGCCATCAAGCCCGCCGTGGCCGAGGTCAACGCGCTGAGCGACTATGTGGTGCAGATCGAACCGATCAAGACCGGGCGCCGGGTCACCCATGTGGAGCTGCGCTGGTGGCGCAAGGATCGCGACGGGGTGGATGCGGCCGAACGCGAGGTGAGCTTCTCGAAGGTCGGGCGCAAGGCGCGGGTGGCCGGAGAGGTGGAGCCCGAGGTGTCGACGCTGAAGCCGCGTCCGGCCTGGCTGGACGGGCAGGGCAGGGCGCTGCGCACCGAGACCTATGAGACCGCCAAGCTGCGCCATCCCGGCTATGACATCTACTTCGTGGAAAGCGAATGGCGGGCCTGGTCCACGGGTCGCGAGCCGGCGCGTGATCCCGACAAGGCGTTTCTCGCGTTCTTCAGAAAGTTCTCGGAAAACAACCCGTTGTAGTGAAATTGCCAATTGGCAATTTTCGGGCGGGCAGGGGGTGTTGGCGCGCAGTCTGGGTTGTGTGCATTATGGTCAATAAATGACCATAAGAATCTGCAAGACTCTGGCCCCGCGCAAACAACACGACCCCGGCAAAACCCGTCAGGACAGGCAAAATGCCTGCGACAGACCTACGGGTTTTGGGGGTCGATCTTGTGGGGGTGCCGATGACAGTGTCAGTTTGTCAGCGCATCGAAGTTTGAGGTGTCCACATCCGCGACGGCCTCGCGCCCGATGGCATCGAAGTCGGTCTCGCGCTTGACCTCTTCTGAGACCTCTTGTGCCTCGGCGGCAGCGGCGCCAGCTTGAGCGGCTGTGCTGACCTGGCTTTCACTCAGACCGCATCCCGACAGCGCGAACAGCAACAGCGAGGGTGCCAACAGGTACTTCATTGTGATCTCCTGGATCTTGGGACGGAAATGTCCCGGCGACGATCTAGGGCGACTTCGTCAATGTCAATTCCGGGGCGCAGGTTTGCGGGCCGGTGGTGGCGGGCAGGGGTCTGGAAGGCGCCTGAAACGCCATCGAAGCGCTTGAGGATCCCGCCCGGTTGGCGATGATGGCCGGGGGGGCGCCGCGCCCTTGTGGGCAAGTTTGACGTGGAGTGGGACGCATGAAGTTTTCAGCCAACCTGGGGTTTCTGTGGACCGAAAAGGCCTTGCCAGACGCCATCCGCGCGGCCCATGCCGCCGGTTTCGATGCCGTGGAATGCCACTGGCCTTATGAGGTCCCGGTGGCCGAGGTTGTCGCGGCGTTGAAGGACACCGGCCTGCCGATGCTCGGGCTCAACACACGTCGCGGGGATGTCGGGGCAGGGGACGTCGGCCTTTCCGCGCTGCCCGGCCGGGCAAGCGATGCCCGCGCCGCCATTGACGAGGCCATCGCCTATGCCACGGCCGTCGGGGCGGGCAATGTGCATGTGATGGCGGGGATGGCCAGCGGTGCGGCGGCGCGGGATGCTTTTGTTTCGGCGCTGGATCATGCCTGCACGCGGGCCGCGCCAGAGGGGATCACCATCCTGATCGAACCGCTCAACCCCCATGATGCGCCGGGCTATTTCCTGTCCACCACCGGGCAGGCGGTGGAGATCATTGCGCAGGTCGGGGCGCTCAACCTGAAGCTGATGTTCGATTGCTACCACGTGGCGCGGACCGAGGGCGACGTGATCGGCCGGCTGAAAAGCGTCTGGGGATCCATCGGCCATATCCAGTTCGCCGCGGTACCCGACCGGGGGCCGCCCGATCAGGGCACGCTGGACTATTCCCAGGTCTTCCGGGCAATCGCCCGGATGGGATATCAAGCCCCGCTTGGTGCCGAATACAAACCCGGCCCCGACACCGGTGCCAGCCTTGGCTGGATGCCCAAGCTGGCCCCCGAATGATCCGCGCGGCGTCGGGGGATGCCGCGCGGGGCAGGCTCAGTTCAGCGCGTTCTTGTAGATCACGCCATCTTTCATGATGACGTCGAAGTTCGCGTCAGGATCGCTCACCAGATCAAGATCGTCCAGCGGGTTGCCATCCACAAGGATCAGGTCGGCATAGGCGCCTTCTTCGATCACCCCCAGCGGCCCCATCGGGTAGGGTGTAAGATTGCCCGACAGCGCCAGGAGGTCGGCATTGTCGCAGGTGGCCATCTTCAGCGCCTCGTAGGGCGTGAACCAGTTTTGCAGTTTGGCAAGCTGCGCGCCCTGCCGCTTGGCAAGATCCGCGCTGAACAGCGTGTCGGTGCCGAAGGCGATCTTCACGCCCAGTTCCTTGGCCGTCTTGTAGACAAAGTCGGTGCCATCGGTGACGGAATCGTATTTCGCCTTCTGGAACGCGTTCAGGGCCGGGGCGTCCTCGTCGTCCAGAAAGGGCTGCATGCTGAGCCAGACATCGTTCTCGACGAAGCGTTGCAGGGTTTCGCGGGTCGACATGTGGCCGTGCTCGACGCTTTTGACGCCGGCGTCGATGGAATGGTTGACGGCCTCGTCATTGATGGCGTGGGTCAGCACGTAGGTGCCCCAGTTTTCCGCCTGTTCGACCGCCGCTTCCAGTTCGGCCCTGGTGTATTGGATCGTGTGGATCGGATCATAGCTTGAGGTGACGCCGCCGCCGGCCATCAGCTTGATCTGCGTCGCGCCCTGCATCAGGTTTTCGCGCACGCGCTTGAGCACCTCGGGCACGCCGTCGGCGATGTAGAACATGTCCGAGGTCTCGAAGGAATGAAGCTTGTCCGGCGTGGCGGGCACATCCCGTGTCATCCGGAAATCCATGTGCCCGGCGGTTTGCGAGATGGCAGGGCCCGAGGGAAACACCCGTGGTCCTTCGATCAGGCCCTCATCGGTGGCGCGGGCAATATCGAACATCGGGCCCGCCGTATCGCGCACCGTGGTGAACCCGCGATACAGCGTGTCGCGCTGTGCGGCCGCGGTCAGAAGGTTCCAGTAACCTTCGTTGGTGGTCATGAGCTTGCCGATTGTCGCCGTCGCATAGACCCCGTGCCAATGGGCATCGATCAGGCCGGGTATCAGCACATGCCCATCCGCGTCGATGACGGTGGCGAATTCGGGCGGTTCCAGATCCGCGCCGATCCGGGAAATCATGTTGCCGGCGATATAGACGTCCTGACCTTCCAGTAGATCGGGGGAGCAGCCGGTAAAGATGCTCGCGCCGCGGATCAGCACGGCATTTGGGGCGCCTTCCGACCCGGTTTCCTGCGCAGAGGCACAGGCGGTGGTGAGGGTTGCGGCGGTGCAAAGCAGAACAGCCAGGTGGCGCATCGTTTTTCTCCAGCATTGGCGATGGGCGAGGGATGTCCGGCGGCGGTGGCGCGGCGACCGCATGGCCCATCGTGCCCGGCGCAACAGGTGGCCGAGGTCTGACCCAATGGGTAAGACATGGGGGCAGACCTGTAAACGGTTGTGTCCGGGGGCGCAGGTCTGCACCGCCGGGGCCAAGCCCGGTGCGCCAGCGATCAGAGCGTTGCGCCCGGGAACTGCGCCAGTTCAACGCCACCCGCCAGCAGGGCCCGGCGGACCTCGGCGGCGATGCTGACGGCCGTGGGCGTGTCGCCATGCAGGCAGATGGTGTCGATCCGGGTTTCGATCCGCGTGCCGCTTTCGGTGATGATCGCGCCTTCGCGCACCATTTGCGCCATCCGCTGCCCGGCGACCTGCGGGTCATGGATCACCGCGCCCGGCAGGCTGCGGTCGACCAGCGTCGCATCGTCGTTATAGGCACGATCGGCGAAGATCTCGCAGGCGATCGGACAGCCCAGGGCCTGTGCCGCACGCTGCTGCGCGGTGCCGGCCAGAACCATGATGATGATCTCGGGGGCGACGGACAGCGCGGCCTGGTAACAGGCCGTGGCCATCGCTTCATCCTCCGAGGCCATGTTGGCCAGCGCGCCGTGCAGCTTCAGGTGCCGCACCGTGCCGCCTGCCGCCCGTGCCATCGCCTGGGCCGCGCCGACCTGATAGCGCACGAGGTTCTGCAAGGACGCCAGCGGCAGCGTCATGCGCTGGCGGCCAAAGCCGTGCAGGTCGGGAAAGCCGGGATGCGCGCCGATGCCGACACCCTTGTCCACCGCGCGCTGCATGGTCTTGGCCATCACGTCCCAATCGCCGGCGTGCAGGCCGCAGGCGACATTGGCCGAGGTCACGATCTCCAGCAGCGCTGCATCGTCGCCCATGGTCCAGGCGCCGAAGCTTTCGCCCATGTCGGCATTGAGATCCACGAAATGTGTCATGTTTCCTCCCTAGGGGTCGTCTTCATCGCCGGCGACGACACCGCTGATCAGTTGATAGGATAGCAGATCGGTCATCCGGTGCGGGTCGCGGATCAACGGGTGGCGGCTGCGGGACAGTGCCGCCCGCCGTTGCGCATCGGCACGTTCCAGCGCCACGGCTTTTTCAAGATCGACGAACTGGAATCGCAGCGCGGCGCCGACCGGGGCTTGCGCCACCTTGGGCAGATCGCAGGGCAGGACCGTGGCGATCCGTGGATAGCCGCCGGTGGTCTGGCAATCGGCCATCAGCACGAAGGGGGTGCCGTCGCCGGTGATCTGGATGTCGCCGGGTACGATGACTTCGGAGACCACGTTGCGCCCGCCTTCGACGTGAAACCCGCCACCTTCGGGATCCAGCCCGACACCCATGCGGTTGGCGCGGGCATCGCGGCGCATCGGCGCCGATTGGAACCGGTCGCGTTCGGCTTGCGCAAACAGATGGGTCTGGAAGCTGGCGACCACGCGCACCACCCCGCCGTCAAAGCGGTTGTCGGGGTCCAGCAGCAGGCCGGTTTCGGTGCCCTTGTCCTTGCCGATGGCCAGGACATCGCCCGCCGACAGCGCCGCGCCGATCCCGGCCGACAGATGCGCCGCGCGCGCGCCCAGACAGACCGGCGCGTCAATGCCACCGCCGACATGCAGGTAGCCGTAGCAGCCCGCTTGCACCGGACCGATCGACAGCCGTTCCCCGGCCTGCAGAAGATGCGAGGCATGCCAGGCCAGTTTCGCGCCGTCCCGCGTGGCCCGCATCGGCGCACCGGTCAGGGCGATGCGCATATCCGCGCTGGCCTCGAAGTCGCCCCCCATGCCGGCCATCTCGATGACCGCGCAGTCGGGCGATTGCCCCAGCAGGGCCGCGCCTTCGTCCAGCGCCAGCCGATCCACCGCGCCGCCGCGCGACAGGCCGACATCCAGATAGCCGCTGCGCCCCCGGTCCTGCAGCGTCAGGCCGGGACCGGTGCGCAGGATTTTCAGCAGGGCGGTCATGTGATAGCCTCGCATTTCGCGCCGCCGTGCGGGTCGTTTCGCATGGTGGCCAGGGCTTCGGCGTCGGTGGACACGAATTGCACCTCGTCACCGGGGCGCAGCAGGAAGGGGTCCGGGACTTCGGGCTGAAACAGCCGGATCGCGGTTTGTCCCACGTGCTGCCAGCCGGTCGGCGTCGCGACCGAGAACAGCACCAGTTGACGGATCGCCACCGCCAGCGCGCCCACGGGAATGCGCTTTGTCAAGGTGGTCTGGCGCGGAATGTCCCAGGCCTTTGGCAATTCGCCAAGATAGGGCTGGCCTGCGGCGAACCCGATGGTCTGAACCCGCACCCGGGCTTGCGTCAGCGAGGTGATGGCCTCGGCCTCGCTCAGCCCCGCGGCCTGTGCTGCCTGGCCCAGTTGCGGCGCAAGATCGGTGCCGAACACCGTGGGAATGCGCCAGAACCGGCGGCCCGTGGGCAGGTCAGCGGCGTACCAGTCCTCGCGGCGCAGCAATGCCTCAAGCTGCTGGCGCAGGCGGGCGTGGGACAGGTGCAACGGATCGAACCGCACAAAGGCCGACACCAGCGAAGAGGAGGTTTCCTCGACCCCGTCCCAGCCTTCGGCCTCGACCGCCGCGCGAAAGGCCAGCGCCGCGCGGTTGGCCGGTTCGCTCAGCCGGTCACCGAAGCTGACCAGCATCCCGGCGATGCCGATGGTGCGCACCTCGGGCGCGCGGCGGGAAAGGGGGGGCTGCGGGTCGGTCACATCTGCTCCGGCAGGTAGGTCACGATGCCGGGGAAGACGGAGATGATGGCAAGCGCCAGGATCATCAGGAAGAAGAACGGCAGCGCGGCGCGGGCGACCGTAAGGATGTCGCGCCCGGTCAGCGATTGCAGCACGAACAGGTTGAAGCCCACCGGCGGTGTGATCTGGGACATCTCGACGACAATCACAAGGAAGATACCGAACCAAAGCGGATCGATCCCGGCCTGCAGCACCATCGGCATGATGACCGAGGCGGTCAGGACCACCACCGAAATTCCGTCCAGAAAGCAGCCCATGATGACGAAGAACACGGTCAGGGCCGCCAGAAGCGTGAAGGTCGACAGCCCGAGCGAGCCGATCCATTCGGCCAGGATGCGGGGAATGCCGGTAAAGCCCATGGCGACGGTCAGGAAGGACGCGCCCGCCAGGATGAAGGCGATCATGCAGGAGGTGACCGTCGCTCCCATCAGCCCGCCGAAGAAGCTGTCGCGGGTCAGGGTGCCGGAACTCCACGACAGCACCAGTGCCAGCACCACGCCGACCGCAGCGGCGTCGGTGGGCGAGGCGATGCCGGCGTAGATCGAGCCGATGACGCCGCCGATCAGCAGCACCACGGGGATCAGGCGGCGGGTGCGGCGGATCTTTTCGCGGAAGTTGGTGCCGATGTCTTCCATCGGCAGGCTGTCGCTATTGAGCAGCGCCCAGATCACCACGTAGCCGACGAACAGCGACACCAGCAGGACACCGGGCAGGACGCCGGCGATGAACAGCCGCGCGATGGATTGTTCGGTGGCGACGCCATAGACGATCAGGATGATCGACGGCGGGATCAGCAGCCCTAGCGTGGCAGAGCCCGCCAGCGTGCCGATGACCAGCCGTTCAGGGTAACCGCGCCGCGACAGTTCCGGGATCGACAGCTTGCCGATGGTGGCGGCGGTGGCGGCGGAGGAGCCAGAGACCGCCGCGAAGATCCCGCAGGCAAAGACGTTGACGTGCAGCAACTGGCCCGGCAGGCGGTTCATCCACGGCGACAGGCCGGTGAACATGTCCTCGGACAGGCGGGATCGGAACAGGATCTCGCCCATCCAGATGAACAGGGGCAGGGCGGCCAGCGCCCAGGAATTGCTGTGCCCCCACATGGTGGTGGCCATGACAAGGCCCAGCGGCGCGTCGGTGAACAGCGCCATGGCGGCCATTCCGACACCCAGCAGCGAAAAGGCCACCCAAAGGCCCGCGCCCAGAAAGGCGAACAGCAGGACCAGCAGGAGGATGGAGAGTGTGGCGATTGACATGGGCTGGATCCTATTCCTTCAACAGGCTTTCGCCCTTGTCTTCCCAGGTTGCGGGACGGCCCCGCAGCAGGCCGAACAATTCGTCCGCCAAGGCAATGGTGAGAATGGCCAGCCCCAGCGCCACGGGAAGCTGCGGCAGCCACAGGGGCACCGACACCATGCCCGAACTGCGATCGCCGAATTCGATGGATTCATAGACCAGAAGGATCACGTACCAGGTTGCGAAGGCGCTCATCCCCAGGGCGATTGCCACCACCAGGGTTTCGACCGCGCGGCGGGCGCGGTCCGGCAGGCGTCCGACCAGCAGGGTCACGCGGATATGTCCGCCCTCCCGCAGCGAATACGCCAAAGCAAGGAAGGTTGCGGCGGCCAGGAAGAAGCCGGTGAAATCGGCGTAGGACGGGATCGTCAGACCGATGCCCTGCCCGAACAGCGCGGCAGCGATCTTGTCGGCCAGGTTCAGGCTGACCTGGGCAAAGACCAGCACGACGATGGCAAGGATGAAGGCTGCCGCAAGGCCCCCGGCCGCACGATAGGTGAAATCAAGAATGGGCCGCATGTCTGTCCCCCCAAGGCAAGACTGGCGGGTCGGGCGCGGGTGTGCGCCCGACCATTGGTCTGGATTACTGCTGGTAGGCCGACAGCAGGGCCGCGCCGGAGTCGCCGGCCTCGGCGGTCCAGTTGTCCAGCATCTGTGCTCCGATGTCGCGCAGGCCGGTCATCAGCTCGTCCGAAGGCGCTACCACCGTGATGCCGTTTTCGGCCAGAACGGCGGTTTGCGCGGCGGTTTCGGCCATGCTCATCTCCCAGCCGCGCTGTTCGGCGGCGGCGGCGGCTTCCAGAACGGCGGCCTGCGTGGCGTCATCCAGACGACGGAAGGCGCGCTTGTTGACCACGACGATGTTCTTGGGGATCCAGGCCTGTATGTCGGTGTAGTGGGTCAGGAAGTCCCAGGCTTTCGAGTTCACCCCGGTCGACGGCGAGGTGATCATCGCCTCGACCCGGCCGGTCGAGAAGGCCTGCGGAATGTCCGGCACTTCGACCTGGGTGGGGGCAGCCCCCGCCAGGTTGGCGAATTCTTCCAGCGTGGCGTTATAGGTGCGGAACTTCAGCCCGGCGAGGTCGGCAACCGAGTTGATTTCCTTGGTCGTATACAGACCCTGCGGCGGCCACGGCACGGCATAAAGCGCCATCAGGCCCTGGTCATCCAGCAGCCCGTCGATCACGTCCTTCTGGGCTGCCCAAAGCCGCATCGCCTCGTCATAGTTGGTGGCAAGAAACGGCATGGAGTCGATGCCGAAGGCCGGGTTGTCATTGGCCAGCAGCGACAGGAAAAATTCCCCCGCGGGCACCTGGCCGCTGCGCACGGCCTTGCTGATCTCGGGATGCTTGAACAGCGACCCGGCCGAATGCACCTTGATCTCAAGCCCGCCATCGGTGGCGGTGGCCACGTCTTCGGCGAACTGGTGGATGTTCACGGTGTGAAAGGTGGCGTCCGGGTACGGCGTCGGCATGTCCCAGGTGTCGGCCTGCGCCTGCACCGCGAGCCCGGCAAGTGCGGCCACTGCACCGCCCAGATAGCGTGATACGAACATTGTCATTCCTCCCTGAAAGTCGTGTTCGACTCTCACATTGATATTACGCTGACAAATTGTCAACGTTTTATCCGCGTGCGCACGGGCGCGGTTCCGGCCGAATGGCGGGGCGCGGTGCCGGGCCCGGTCGCGAAACCGTCACCACGGCCACGGGGGTCGCCGGTTGAGACGGCCACAGATCGGTGGCATAATGTTTGTAAAACGCCGATATTATGAAGATGAAATGAGGTGAGACCCATGAACGAGCAGACCTCCCCCGGCCGCCGGATCGTGTCCTCCCGCCACCTGGCGGAGGGCGACGGCTGGGAAATGTCCGAGCTTGAGTTTGGCCTGATCGTTGTCTTCAACGCCTTCTCGCGCTGGACAACCCGGTGCATGGCCGCCGCCGGCCAACCCGATCTCAGCCCGCTGGAGATCCTGATCCTGCACAACGTCAACCATCGTGCCCGCGACAAGCGGTTGGCGGATATCTGTTTCCTGCTGAACATCGAGGACAGCCACACGGTGAACTATGCCCTGCGCAAGCTGCTGAAGGCGGGGCTGCTGGAGTCGGAAAAGCGCGGCAAGGAAGTGTTCTACCGCACCTCGCCCGACGGGGTGGCGCTGTGCAAGCTTTACCGCGATGTGCGCAGCCAGTGCCTTCTGGAGGGTCTGTCGGCGACCGATCTGTCGGGCGAAGAACTGCGCGAACTGGCCCGCAATCTGCGCGCGTTGTCAGGCCATTACGATCAGGCCAGCCGGGCGGCGGCGTCGCTGTAAGGCGCCGTCGGGGCCTGCAACATCCGCCGAGATCATACAACGGCGCCGTCGTCGACCACGTCAACGACGGCCGTGAGCGCGTCTTCGATGGTTGCCGAATACTGCACCCGCGGGCGCTTCAGACCGTGGGTGACGAACACGCGCTGGATGTCGCGGCTGGTGCCGGACAGCCACAGGGCAACGCCGTCGCTTCGGCTGCCCGCATGACACCACCCCAACAGACCCGCCTCAAGGGGTCGAGAACGTGTCGATACACCATGACCAGACCGCATCCACCATGCGGCGCGGCTGGCGCGATCGCTTCCTGACAAGGTAGTAATTCATATCGGGCTCATGGTTGGATGCGCCGACTTCGATCAATCGGCCCGCCTTCAGGTCGCCCTGCACGAAAGCGCGGCTGACAATGGCCAGCCCTTGCCCGGCCAAAGCGGCATCAAGCGCCAGGGATATCTGGTTGAAAACCGGACCGGGCAACCGACCTGTCGTCCCGAAGTACTTTTGCCAGTGACCATACATGTCGTGCAGAAGCGGCATCGCACGGATCGTCTCGGGCGTCATCTGCTCTGGTTGATCCTTCAGCAGATGCGGGCTGCCCACCAGGATCAGATCCTGGCGGAACAGCAGTTGGGCCTCATGGGACGCGGGAAAGGGCGGGCGCGCTTCCCGGATGGCGATATCCACCCGGTCACGGTCGAAATCCGTCACGGCCACGGTTGCGATGGTGCGGATCTCGACGCCGGGCAGAACGGCGTTCAGGGACGGCAGGCTTGGAATCAAGAGCTTGGTGGCGAAGGTCGGCGTTACACTGATCGTGAGGCTTCCACCGGCATCGTTCAGCAGATCTGTTGCCTCTCGCAGAATGTCGAAGGCGCGGTTGACCTCGGCGTGATAGGCGGCACCGCGCGATGTCAGGGCAACACCGCGCGGCAGACGCGTGAACAGGGTCTGGCCAAGGTGATCTTCCAGCAAGCGAATCTGTTGTGCGACAGCGCCTTGGGACACGCCGAGCTCTTCCGAGGCAGCGCGGAAGTTAAGACGACGGCCCGCCACTTCGAAAGTTCGAAGGGCGTTCATCGGGGGCACGTTCCTGCGACTTTTGAGCATTCAGAGACTGTAGTTTTTCTAAAGCATACAGCGTTTCGATCTGGCGCGAAACCGCGGGAAAAACCTGTATTCTGACGGTTGCTGTTCATTTCCGGTACAAGGCGGTACCGACTCACGTCGAGGCCAACCATGATTACACAACGCACGGCGGTCCTGCCGACATCCTATTCCGTCATCCTCGCGGTGAGCGGCACGCATCTGATCAACGACCTGATCCAGTTTCTTCTGCCCGCGCTCTACCCGGTGCTGAAATCGCAATACGCGCTGAGCTACTTCCAACTGGGCCTGCTGACGCTGGCTCAGCAGATCACCGCCTGCATCCTGCAACCCGTCCTTGGGCTGTATGGCGACCTGCGGCCCAAGCCCTATTCCCTGGCCGTGTCCATGGGAGTCGTGGCCATCGGGATCGTTCTGCTGGCAACGGCCGGATCGTTTGCCGCCTTGCTTGGCGCGGCCGCCGTTCTGGGGCTTGGCTCGGCGCTGTTTCACCCCGAGGCTTCGCGGGTGTGCCGCATGGCTTCGGGCGGCAAGCTGGGATTTGCGCAATCCAGCTTCCAGGTCGGTGGCAACACCGGCACGGCGCTTGGACCGCTGGCGGCGGCGCTGATCGTGCTGCCTCTGGGGCAGGCCACCACGGCCTGGTTCGGGCTGCTCGCGGTCTGCGCGGTCGTGATCCTGCTGTGGGTCGCCCGTTGGTTCACCGAGCATCAGCGCCTGATGCAGGCTGCCGGGGCCCCTCCGGCGGTCGGCCCTGGCTTGCCGCGCAAGCGTCTTGTCATCGCGTTCGCGGTCCTGGGGGCGCTGCTGCTGAGCAAGTTCGTCTATATCGAGACCTTCAAAAGCTACTACACCTTTTTCCTGATCGAAAAATTCGGACTGGAGGTGCCGCAGGCGCAGGGATTCCTGTTCGTTTTCCTGGCGGCTGTCGCGTTTGGCACTTTTTTCGGCGGGCCTGTCGGGGATCGCATCGGCCGCAAGAAGGTGATCTGGGGCTCGATTGTCGGCGCGCTCCCCTTTGCGATCGTGTTGCCGTTCACGCCACTGTGGGCTGCGGTCGGCCTGAGCGTCGTCGTGGGGCTGGTGCTGTCGTCGGCATTCTCGGCCATCGTGGTCTTTGCGCAAGAGTTGATGCCACAGAAAGTCGGGATGGTCGCGGGCTTCGTCTTTGGCTTTGCGTTCGGGGTCGGGGCGCTTGGCGCGGCGGCGCTTGGCGCGCTGGCGGACCAGATCGGCATACAACAGGTCTTTGGCTTCCTATCCCTGCTGTTGTGCCTTGGCTTCCTGACGGTCCTGCTTCCGGACCTTGAATGATCAATGGGGGCTGCGTGCGGCCCGCCGGGCCAGCGCGGCCACCAGGTCGGTGCGCGTCACGATGCCGACGATGTTGCCGTCTTCGATGACCGGGACCGCATCGGTATCGCCATCCGCCATCATTGGCAGAAGCGCGCCGATCGGCGTGTTGGTGGACGCGCGCGGGCCCGCCACGCTCATGATGTCACCTGCCAACACCGGCTTGTCCCGGTCGCGATCCAGCAATCGGCGCAGCGCGGCGCCATAACCTCGGTGTAGGCGCAGGGCATCGGTGCGGGCCTGTGTGATGAGGTGCATCTGAAAGATGACGCCCAGGAAGGTCTGGTTGTTTTCGACCACCGGGATCGAGGTGAAACGATGCTGTCGGAACAGGTCCGCGATCTCGCCCAGGGCCGTGTCCGGGCCGACCGTGACCAGGTTGCGAGACATGATGTCCTGCGCGGTCAGGCGGCCCGAGGAATGCGTGGCCGCCTGCAGTTCCGCCGCGCCGATCAGCCGGGCCAGATCCTCGACACCGAGGTTGAAGGACTGGCTGTAGCGTTCCAGGATGGCCGTCAGTTCTTCCTCCGACAGGCCCAGGCGCTCGGTCGGGTTGCGGTCATCGGTTCCAAACTTGCTTTGATCGTCGAACTGCCGAAAGGGGTAACGGCGGCCCGTCAGCCGTGCATAGATCGCCGCCATCACCACCAGGGCAATAGTTCCCACAGCGATGGGCACCAGCGCGAACCAGAACCCCTGTTGGGCAATGGCCTCTGGGGACATGGCCGCTGTCATTGCAACGGCCCCGGCGGGCGGATGTACGGCCCGGCACAGGATGGTGGCCGTGATCGCAAGACCCACGGCCAATGCGATCCGCAGGGCCGGGTCCGGCACCGACAGGCAGACAGCCACGCCGACGATGGCCGCGACCGTATTGCCGACGATGGCGGACCAGGGCTGCGCCAGAGGGCTGTTGGGTACCGCGAACAGCAGCACCGAAGACGCGCCGAAGGGCGCCACAAGGTACAGGCCCAGTTCGGTGTCAATCTGGGGCGACAGCAGGAACAGCCCGGTCAACCCAAGGCCGATCAGCGCCCCCAGGCCGGCCCGCATGGCCTCGAAGGCCGACACCCGCGCGACAGCAGGGCCAAGTGACTTCAGAATCTGCAAATCCGCGCCTCCGGGTGAGATGCGCGCAAACTTTCATCAGTTTCCGAAAGGTTCAACCGGCCCTTTTCAGGAAGAACCCGGCTGATGGCCGGGTCAGACCAATCCCGGCAGCGGCGCACAGGGGGGGGGTGCCTAGCCCGCCGATTCGAACACCGGCTCGAACCCGGCCCACATCATCCGCTGTCCGTCGAAGCACATCTCGGGCATGTCGGACCAACGCGCGTCGCTTTCCATCTTCCGGGCGGCCGCTTCGCAGGTGGCCTTGTCGGGCCATTCAATCCACGAGAACACGACGGTTTCGTCATCCTTTGCCTTCACCGCGCGCTTGAAATCCGTCACCTCGCCGTCCGGAACGGACTCGCCCCAGCACTCCATGATTCTGGTCGCGCCGTAGTCGCGGAAGATCGGGGCCGACTTTTCGGCCAACTCGCGATAGGCCTCTTTCTTGTCGCTGGGACAGGCCAGCAGAAATCCTTGAACATAGCTCATCGGTGTTCTCCTTGGTTTGGGGCGTGGTTTTGAGCCCCGAAACGCCGACCCCGGCATCGCGATGTCGAGTTTGCCCATCGGCACTATCGCTGGCGTCACGCGCCCTGCGGCATCTGGGTCACGTCCATCCACATCGGTTCGAATACGTGGCCGTCCGGGTCTTCGAACGAACGTCCGTACATGAAGCCCATGTCTGTAGGGGGCCGGATATCCGCCGTGCCGCCCGCCGCTGCGGCGGCATCGGTGATGGCATCCACCTCGTCGCGGCTGTCCCGCGACAAGCAGATCAGCACTTCACAGGTCTTGCCCGCGTCGGCGATCTGTTTCGGCGTGAAGGTCGAGAAGAACCCATGCGTCAATAGCATGAAGGTGATCGACTCGGACCAGACCATGCAGGCGGCCTTGTCGTTGCTGAATTGCCCGTTCTTCTGGCATCCAATCGCCTCGTAGAAACGGGTCGAGACGGCAAGGTCGGCCACCGGCAGGTTGACGAAAATCATCTTGGTCATCGGGGTTCCCTCATTTCTGAAACAGCAGTTCGATATAGCGGCGCAGGTGGTCCAGACTGTCGGCGGCGACGGTGACGTCGTTGCCTGCCTTGGCCAGCACGAACGCCCCCTGAATGACAGCCTGGGTGTGCAGCGCGAGGCTTTCGGCGCTCATCGGCAGGGTGACGCCATGCTCTGCCGCTGCCGCCTTGATGTCGACCTCCAGCGTCGTGGCATGGCCGGTGATGCTGGCGTTGCAGGCCTCGCGGATGGCGGGATGCGACCCGTAGGTTTCCTGCACCATGGTTCCGACAAGACAGGTGAATTCCGGCACGTCTCCTTGCAGGATCGAGCGCCGGAAATCGACATAGCCAAGCACCCGGTCCAGCGCGTCAGCCGGTTCGTGATAGGGCGCGGCAGCGAAAAACGCGTCCGTTGTTTCGGCCCAGTATCCGGCCGCCGCTATCGCAAGATCTTCCTTCGAGCGGAAGTGATGGAAGAATGCGCCCTTCGTGACGCCAGCGGCGGCACATAGATCATCGACCGTCGTTGCCGAATACCCCTTCTGTCGGATCACCCGCAAAGCGGCATCCAGCAGTTTCACCATCCCCGCCGGACGTTTTTTATGATCCTTGGGGGCTGCCATGCTCGAAAGAATACCAACCGGTTGGTATGTAGATCAAGAGGAACCTGGAAATCCGGGGTCGGGCGCGGGCCAAGCCGGTCGGCGCCGATGCGGAATTCGACAGGGGTGACAACGAACGCTCCTTTGGGATTGGCCAGAATGCACCGCCCTTTAAAGGCTGGCGTTTTCCGGGTCGTTGGATCAGTGTTTCCCAAAGTAGTTGCCGGGGATTTCCAAACCGCATGCGCGAACGCACCGACATCGAGGACATGATCGTGCAGGTGGGCCTTGGGGACCGGGCGGCCTTTTCTGCGCTTTATGATGCGACGTCCGCGAAACTTTTTGGTGTCTGCCTTCGTGTGTTGAATAATCGGGCTGAAGCCGAAGACACGTTGCAGGACGCGTTTGTGAAGGTCTGGCAGAAGGCCGACCGCTACAGCGTGAACGGAAACAGCCCGATGACGTGGCTGATCACCCTCGCGCGCAACGCCGCCATCGACAAGCTGCGGGCCCGCAAGGCGGGCAGCGTCGACATTGACGCAGTCCATGACCTGTCCGATGGATCGCCCACGCCCGAAGGTGCGGCGATTGCCGCGTCCGAACGCAAGCGGCTGATGGGGTGCCTGGACGAGCTGGAGGCAGACCGGTCGGACGCCGTGCGGCGCGCCTATCTGGACGGCGACAGCTACAAGGAACTGGCGGAGCGTTTTGACGTGCCGCTCAACACCATGCGAACCTGGCTGCGGCGCAGCCTGTTGAAATTGAAGGACTGTCTGAGCCGATGAGCACGCAGGAAGATCATAGCGACGATATCGCCCTGGCGGGTGAATACGTGCTGCGTCTTCTGGACGATGTGGAACGGCGCGCGTTCGAGGCCCGCATGGCGAACGACGCCCACTTGCGCGACCTGGTCCGTGATTGGGAAAGCCAGCTTGCGCCCTTGGCGGATGACATTGCGCCGGTGACCCCGCCTGCGGCCGTGAAGGCGCGGCTGCAGACTGTCCTCTTCCCCGATGCCAAGCCGCGGCGCGGAAAACTCTGGGCCTGGGTTTCGGGCGGGCTGGTCGCCGCCAGTCTTGTGGTCGGCGCGCTGCTTCTGGGCCCGCTGCTGGACCCCGATATCGGAACGGCCCCGACGTTCGTGGCAAGCGTCTCTGCCGAGGACGGATCACTCGTCGTGCTGGCCAGCTTTGTGGCCGAGACCAACACGCTTGAGCTGTCGCGCGAGGCTGGCGCGGCCCTGCCGGGCCGGGTGCTTGAATTGTGGCTGATTGCCGAAGGGGCGGAGGCGCCGGTCTCTCTGGGTGTCTTGCTCGAGACCCCGACCACGCGCATCGATGTGCCTCAGACGCTGGCCGGGCAGATGGCGGGCGGTGCGCTGGCCATCAGTGACGAACCGCCCGGAGGGTCGCCGACCGGCGCGCCGACGGGGGCTGTTCTGGCTGTCGGACCGATCACCGACGCATAGGCCGCGACCGTGGTGCCGAACTGCCATCCGATTTTTTTTTCAAACTTTCTGAAACTTTCTGTCCGGCACCTGCGTGTCTTCTTCATCGCTGACCAAAACGGCGTAAGCAATGAAGGAGAAAGACCATGACATTCAAGGCATCCATCGCAGTGTCCGCCGCAACCCTGGCAATGAGCACCGCTGTTCTTGCTGCCAACCCCACCGTTGGGGGCGCCCCGATGCTGGAAGACCGCAACATCGTCGAAAACGCCGTCAACTCTCCGATCCACACGACGCTTGTCGCCGCTGTCCAGGCGGCGGGTCTGGTCGAGACGCTGCAGGGCGACGGGCCGTTCACGGTCTTTGCCCCGGTGAATGATGCCTTTGACGCCCTGCCCGAAGGCACCGTCGAAACCCTGCTGAAACCGGAAAACAAGGCCATGCTGCAAAAGGTGCTGACAGCCCATGTGGTCGCCGGTGACTGGTCCGCGGCCGACATCATCGCCGCCGCCAGGGCCAGCAACGACGGCTTCTATCACTTCAATGCGGTGTCGGGCGATGCGCTGTCGGCGCAGGTGAAGGGCAGCAACGTCTACATCATCGACGAAAGCGGCAACGCAAGCCGTGTGACCGTGGCGGATGTCGATCAATCCAACGGGGTGATCCACGTCGTGAACGCCGTGCTGGTGCCGAAGTAACCCGACGCTTCCGCAACCTTCCCCTCCGCTGCGGCGGAGGGGGTCGTCCACCCCAGACACGGAGTATCCCCATGAAACGCAGAACGCTTCTGACCGGACTGCTCGCGGTTGCAGGCACACGTCTGTCTGCCGTGGAAGGTCCATTCGAGATTGCCCGGACCAAGGCCGAATGGCGCGCGATGCTGACAGAACTGGAATACGCTGTGTTGCGTGAAGAGGCGACCGAGGCACCGTTTTCAAGCCCGCTCGACACCGAGACCCGCGCGGGGACCTATCACTGCAGGGGCTGCGATCTTCCCGTCTACGGTTCCGCACAGAAATACGACAGCGGGACGGGCTGGCCGAGCTTCTGGCAGAGCCTACCCGATGCCGTGGGCACGAAACCCGACAACACCCTGTTCGCAACCCGCACCGAGGTGCATTGCCGCCGCTGCGGATCGCACTTTGGCCACATCTTCGAGGACGGGCCGGCCCCGACGGGCAAGCGGCACTGTCTCAACGGCGTCAGCCTGACGTTCCGAATCCAGGGGGCACGGGGGACGTCGCTTTGAAAGGCCGTCCGCCCGTTTCCGAACAGAACCTGACACAGAAAAGGAAACCAAATGAACTGCATGATCACCCTGACTTCCGCCCTTGCCCTGCTGTCTGTCCCGGCCTTCGCCGACGGTCCTGCAAGCACCACGGGATATGCGCTGTCAGCCGATGGCACCAGCCTGATGGTGATGGACAGCATCGCCTCGCCCGACACGATGCGGACAGTCACCCTGTCGGCGCCGGTGCGCGCCATTGCCTGGCGTCCGGTCACGGGCGACCTGATGGGCTATGCCGATGGGCGCATCGTCACCATCGACACAATGTCCGGGGACACGATGGACCAGGGCGCGGCATTCATGGAAGGCACCGCGATCGCCGGCGATGCCGTGGTTGCCTTTGACTTCAACAACAAGATCGACGCCGTTCGCGCGGTTTCCTCGGCCGGAGACAACCTTGTCTATTTCCCGACCAGTTTCGGCGACGACAAGGCCAACTCGGTACGCCGCTTTACCGATCTGTTCTATGCCGAGGGCGATGCCTCCGAAGGCGCGGAACCGCTGGTGTTCGCCAACGCCTATACCAACGCGATCAGCGGTGCGAAGGCCGGCGGGACGTTTCAGTACGCCCTTGACGCCCGCGCCAATGCGCTTGTGAGCCTGGCGAACAACGCCGGAACCCTGGAAACCGTCGGTCTGGTCACGGTTGACGGGAAAGCCATCGACCTGCTGCCTGTCGGCGGCTTCGATATCGTCTCGCCCCGGGAAGGCACGGACATGGCCTATGCGGTGCTGCAGATCGACGGGCAGGCGACCGCCGGGCTGTACGAGATTGACCTGGAAACCGGCGCGGCCACGCGGCTTTGGGATCTTGGCGGCGCGGATGTGTCCAGCTTCGCCGTCTCTGCCGGGATGTAGTCACCCTGTTGTGCGGTAACGAGTTGCAGGCGGCACTCACTTGAGTGCCGCCTTTTTTCATTTCCCGTGCAGATTGCCGGCAAGGATTTCGGGGCAGGGAAGGCGCGCTGACCCTAGAGCTTGATCTCATCCCCGCCCGAGCCTTGTGGACCTTCCGGAACGCCATCGATACGGCGCACGGCCTCGAGGTCGACCAGAAACAGGCTGAACACCGAGACCCCGGTTCGCGGCGCATAGGATGTGGTCCCGTATTGCAGGACGCGCCCGCATTCCGCGTTGCGCAGCAGATCGGAGGCGTCCGGAGGCAACAGCACGCCAATGTCGCTGACCGCATATTGCAGATCGCTTTGGCCGGGCAGGGCGCCGCCGGAACTGACCCCTTGCAGCGGGTTGAAATACCGCTGGGGCAGAACCTGCAATTGCAGCGGCGCGCAGGTCGGGCCGTCCGACCAGGTCATGGCTGTCTGACCGTCGGCAACATGGCTGGTGGCACCGTATTTCTCGACCAGTCGCGCGCCCAGGTTCTGATAGTCGAACGGGCCGTTGCGCTTGTTGACATGGCGGGCGATCGCGACGATTGGCTCGGACCGGCTGGGCGAGAACAGCGCGATCACCTGGTCGGCATTTTCGCTTATGAACACGCGCATGTATGCCAGCGCCCGCAGATCGCCGGGGGAGGGCGCGTTGGCCTCATAGACGGCGGGGATCCGGAATTCGCGCAGGATGATCGACTGGGCCTCGTCCATCGTCATGCCGGTGCGCAGGCCGACAATGTCCTGTTCCGACACGTCTGCGGGTGCGGTCACCTCTGGCGCGGGTTGGACCTGTGGCTGCGGGGTGCCTTGCTGCGGTGCCTGCGTGACGTTTCCCTCTCCGGGCCGAAGATCAAACCCGTAGCATTGGCCGCCAGCCATCGTGAGGTCGAGCGCGCGGCCGCCTTCGACAAAGCGCCCGCTCATTTGTGGCACGGGTCGGCCCCGTGCATTGTAGATCCACCGCCCGCCCGTGAAGTCAAAGGCCCCGGTGGACTTGTCGATCGCGCCGTCCAGCGAGAAGGACCCGGCTTCGGGATTGGGGGCGGTGATGTTGAATTGAACATTCGCCGTCACGCGGGTCGCCGACGGGAAGTCGAATGTCATGGTGATCTGCGCGGCGGTCACCCCGGCGCACTGATAGCTGCCACTCCACACCTTGTGCTCGGGCTGAAAGGGCTTCGCGGCTTCTTCTGCCTTCGCCTTTTCGGCCAGCTCTTGTGCCGATCGTCCCTGTGCAGACAGCCGGTGGACCGGGTTGGTACGGTCATCAGAGATGCCCGCCTGATGGTAAAGCGTCTCTTCGGCATCAAACCGGAAAACCACATCGGGAAGCGGGGTATTGCCGGGCCGCAATTCGATTATGTCGAGCTTTGCGACAAAGCTTCTGACCGTGCGCAAGTACTGGCCATTCGGACTGAGCGAGGCTGGTGCGCCGGCCTTGGAAATCTCGGCGAACAGGTTCCAGTCGGAAAAGCTGCACAGCTTTCCGGGCGTCTGCCAGTTGGCGGTATAGAAAAGGATTTCGCGATCCATCAAGGCAGGGGTTTGCAGGCTTTCAAGCGCTCGCCTGTCCACAGCAACCTGCCCGGCGCCAAGTTCGGCCCCCAGGGGTGACAGCACATAGGATGTGTTGGCCTCAACCGATCGCCCGAAGCGACAGCCTTCGGACCCGGATCTGGGCCCATCAGCCGCAATCAGGAAAGTGCTGTTCGCCAGGGACCGGGATTTGGCATCGACCCAGGCGGTGAATTCCGGCAAAAACGCGGTTGCGACCCCGCCGGATGGAAACGGGCTGCCCTTTGGAAAGAACCCCTGTCCCGGTACTGCAAAGCCGTCGCGCTCGGACAGCCAGATGAGGGGCATCAAGTCGTCCAGGAATTGCGCGCGCGCCGCTTCGTCCTGGGACGCGGCATATAGGATACCGGCCGTGGCCATGGTGAAAGGCACCTGATCGTCTGAAAAATCTTCGGCCAAGGGTTGTGACGGACCGGTGCCGGCCTCGATGGTCTTCGATCCCACACCAACCCTTTGTTGAGTGTCGTGATCGTCATAGTAATAGGCCAGAGCCTTGGGCCGAACGAACAGGCCGATGGTGGCTTCATTGATCATGGCCGCACGGTCAATGTCGACCAGCAAGGCAAGACTGATGCGGCGGTCCTTTCTTTCGATCAGATACCGGGCGACTTCGACCGGCACCGCCAGTTTGTCCAGGGCAACGGGTTCCAGCATGGTGACCTGAAATTGCACGCTGTATTTGTTGCGGGATGAACCCGCGTGGAATGCTGGCACCTGACCGGTCAGGTCGAACGTGCCTGTTTGCGTATCGTATTGACCAAGGTTGACGCTTGACGACAGCCAGACCTCCTGCGTGGGATAGCTGTTGAACTCCTGCTCCAGCCGGGCAAGGATTTCTGCCTGATCCAACTCATTCGCTCTGCGCGCTTCCACGGTCCGCAGGGCCAGGTTCCGGGCAAAATCCGGCGGCAGCAGATCGGCTGCCTGCCGGAGAATTGAATACCCTGTATCGAGGTCTATCTTCGCGACATCGATCTCGCCGGTGTCGGACACCGCGCTTTTCGGTGGCTCCGCGGTGGTCGGCGATGCTTTTCCGAAGGTTGCAACATCGAAGATCTTGATCGGATCACTGACCTGCGCGTCGCGGTAGATTCCGATGTGCTTCAGCGCAGCTGTGCCCCTTGGGGTGCGCGGCGTCTGGACCGAACTGTCGACAGACACTGGCGGGGCCACGACATCTGCGCCCCAGTCCAACTCTGCATACCAAGCCAGATACACGTTCTGGTCACCCTGTATGCCTGCCCGCAACAAGCGCGCCTCTTCAAGGGGCATTTCAAGCCATTGCGGAAGAGGGGTGATCAACTCTGCCGAGGCGATCGGGGTTGAAACCACCCGGTCCTGGGACTCGAAGCTGGCAACATGAAGGGCAGCTTGATTGCCGAGCATCACCGTCGACAAGGGGAAGGCGCCGCGCGTGGTGTCATAGGCGCCCAGTCTGAACGGAACCACATGCATGATCGGCAACGGCCAGTCCGGGGCCTTGGCAAGAATGCGCGGGAAGATCTCGTCAAAGAACTCCTGTTTCTTGTCGGCATAGGCGAATTCATCGCCAAAGGGGTTCACCCCGTACACATTCCAGTCTTCAACGGTGCCCCCACGCGCCAGGGCCTGATTCAGCTTGCCCCGATCCGGGAAAAAGGCATCGAACGCGGCCCCTTCAAGAAAGTTGGCCGCCAATCCGACAAAGGCCGTTCCCTCCTGGAACCTGTCCGGGTACCGCGCCACCCAGGCCAGCGTTTCCAGCCGTGTCCAGGCCCCGTCGGCGGTGGGCAGTTGATCCGGTGCGATGACGTGCGGCTCTGGCGAGAGGAGAATCTGGGGATGCTTCGCAATCAGATACCCGTTCTTCGTCGGGATTCCGTATTCGGCGGCCAATGCGGCAAGTTCCGGATTGTCCGCGACGGGAACTGCCTGGGATGCCCCCGGCGTCTGTTGCGTATCGCCCACCCCAACGGACAGAAATTCGGGACGGTCGGCCAGGACAAGGATCTGGGTGTATTGACCCGGCGCCAGGGTTTCGATCCGCGCCATCATCTCGTCGCGCAGGCAGGTTTTATTCGCCCCGCAAGCGTTGCGTCTGGCCAGCCAGGCCCGCTGCCCCTCGCGGAAGTCGCCCGTGCGGGTCGAATGCTGGCGTGACAGGCCGTACTGATAGGCCTCGGCCAGGGTCCGATCCAGAAGCGCGAGCCCGTCCGAGCCGCAAATCGCATGTTCTGTCGGCGTGCCGGCCTGGTCGCAGGAAAAGCTGGGGCCCGCCCGTTGCGTATTGCCGGGGGTATTGGCCTTGCCCGCCACCTGGGTCCGGACAAGTTCCAGCACCTCGGCCATTGGGATCTGACCTTGCGTATGCCCGGAATTCTGCAAGAATCTGGTGACCGCCTGGTTGGTGCCCTTGCCAGCCACCCCGTCAATCTTGCCGTTGTAGAAGCCAAGCAGCTTCAGCCCGCCCTGCAACTCTCTGAGTTCCGCCGGCGACAGGGGGGTGTCGACAGTTCCGGCCGCCTTTGCCTGCTGATAGACCTGTTGCAGGCGATCGAATTGCGCGCGGGTCAGCTCTCCCGTTGGCGGCGCGCCCAGGGCCTGCTGAAACCGACGGATGCCTGCCCGGGTCGACGGCCCGAAAACACCGTCGGCAATTCCCACGTCGATGCCCAGGGCATTCAGGCCCAGCTGCGCGACTTGCCGTTCGCCCTGGCTCAGACCTGCCGTCGTTGCCTGTGCCAGGACCAGCGGTGGGGTCGCGGAAAAACCTTCGGCAAGAGATTTCTGTGTGGCACCATCAAACAGCGCAACCCCGCCAAGGCACAGCGCAGAGACAACAAGCCGGTGAAAACCACGTCCAAATGCAATTCGATCCCGCATGAATTTTGCCCCAGCCCCCTATTTCAAAAACAATCTAAAACGCCCGCCCACCTTGCAAAAAGTGAAGTCTGGCCATGGAAAAAGAGTTGCGGCGTTTGGCGGGCCGGTCAAGTTGCTCCCGCCGTGGTGACCTGCCGCAGGGGAACCTCGGGTATCGCCCCATGCCAAACCGGGGCAGATCGGAAATGGCCGTTGCGGGGGATGCTTTTTTCCCCATGATTGCGCTCAAGGCGCGTGTCGTGACACTTAGGCGGCATGACCCGACCCGTGAAACTCGACTCCTTCGACATGGCCATCCTGCGCGAGTTGCAGGTCAACGGCCGTATCACCAAGACCGCGCTGGCCGCGAAGGTGAACCTGTCGCCCAGCCCCTGTTGGGAGCGCTTGCGCAAGCTGGAGGAGGGCGGGCTGATCACCGCCTATCGCGCCATGGTCGAGATCCGGCGCATCGCCCCGGTGACCGAGGTCATCGTCGAGGTCACGCTGTCGGGCCACAAGGCCGAGGATTTCCGCCGTTTCGAAACCCTCGTGCAGGATCTGCCGCAGGTTCAGGCGTGTTGGGCCACGGGCGGCGGGATCGACTATATCCTGCGGGTGGTGGTGGCGGATGTGGATGCCTACCAGCGGCTGATGGATCGCCTGCTGGACACTGGCGCGGGGATCGAGCGTTATTTCGGCTATATCGTGACCAAGCCGGTCAAGGATGCGCCCGCGCCGCTGCCCCCGGCTGCCGGGTAAATCCTCTGCCGGCTGCCACTCGCGCCGAAGGTTTCTTCTGATTTCTTGCGCAAGAACAGGTGTTTCTCTGGCTGGAAACCGGCCGCTGGTTCGGTGCACTATGGCCCGGAAACGGCCGGACCTGCGGGGAAGCGAAGGATCATTCAGATGCTGCACAACGATCAATTGGAACAGTGGGACCGCGAGAATTTCTTCCATCCCTCGACCCATCTGGCCGAATTCGCGCGGGGGAACCTGCCGCAGCGGGTCATCACCGGCGGATCTGGGTGCCATATTGAAGACCGCGACGGCAACCGCCTGCTGGATGGCTTTGCCGGGCTCTATTGCGTCAACGTCGGCTATGGCCGCGCCGAGATTGCCGAAGCCATTGCCGAGCAGGCGCGCGAACTGGCCTATTACCACGCCTATGTGGGCCATGGCACCGAAGCCTCGATCACCCTGTCAAAGATGATCCTGGACCGCGCGCCCGATCACATGTCGAAAGTCTATTTCGGGCTCAGCGGATCGGACGCCAACGAAACCAACATCAAGCTGGTCTGGTACTACAACAACGTGAAGGGCCGTCCCGAAAAGAAGAAGATCATCTCGCGCTGGCGCGGCTATCATGGCTCGGGGCTGATGACCGGCTCGCTCACCGGGCTGGAGGTGTTTCACAAGAAATTCGACCTGCCGCTGACGCAGGTGATCCACACCGAAGCCCCTTATTACTTCCGCCGCGCAGACCGCTCGCAAAGCGAGGCCGCGTTCGTGGCCCATTGCGTCGCCGAACTGGAAGCCCTGATTGACCGGGAAGGGGCCGACACCATCGCCGCCTTCATCGGTGAGCCTGCCCTTGGCACCGGCGGGTTGGTGCCCCCGCCCGAAGGCTATTGGCCCGCCATTCAGGCGGTGCTGCAAAAGCATGACATCCTGCTGATCGCCGATGAGGTGGTGACCGGCTTTGGCCGACTGGGCAGCATGTTTGGATCGGAGCACTACGGCATTCGGCCCGACATCATCACCATCGCCAAGGGGCTGACCTCGGCCTATGCGCCGCTGTCGGGGTCGATCGTGTCGGAAGACGTCTGGAAGGTGCTGGAGGAGGGCACCGACCGCTTCGGCCCAATCGGCCACGGCTGGACCTATTCGGCGCATCCCATCGGGGCCGCGGCGGGGGTCGCCAACCTGAAGCTGCTGGATGAGTTAAATCTTGTATCCAACGCGGGCGCGGTGGGGGCGTATTTCAAGCAAGGGTTGATCGATGCGCTGGGGGATCACCCGCATGTGGGCGAGATCCGGGGCGAGGGGCTGCTGTGCGCCGTCGAATTCGTCGAGGATCGCGACGACCGCCGCTTCTTCGATCCGGCCAGGGGCATGGGCGCGGCGCTCAACGGTGCATTGCTGCGCTGGGGCGTCATCAGCCGGGCCATGCCGCAAGGCGATATTCTGGGTTTCGCGCCGCCGTTCTGCCTGACCCGCGCCGAGGCCGACGAGATTACCGGCAAGCTGGCCGAGTCCGTTGCGGAAGTTCTGGGCTGATCGCAAGCCCGCAATGGCGGGGCAGGGATGACGGGTGCAGCTTGCAAATGTAATGCAAAATCCCTATATGCAATGCAAGTGTAAGTTTTGAATTGGATGCCATCATGCAGGAATCCACCGTCACATCGCGGGGCCAGACGACCCTGCCGCGGCAGGTGCGCGATGCCCTTGGACTGAAGCCGGGCGACCGGATCCGTTATCTGGTGCTGGACGATGGCGAGGTTCGGATCCTGAAGCCGCGCCCGCTGCGCAGTCTCAGCGGCCTGTTGCATCGCGAGGGTCAACCCGCGCGCAGCCAGGACCAGATCGACGCGGCCATCGCCGCCGGGGCCACGGCGAAACCCGAGTGATCGGTCTGGACACCAATGTTCTGGTGCGGTTCCTGACACGGGACGACTCCGCACAATGGGCCGCGGCAGAAGAGTTGATGTCAAGTCTCAGCGCGGCGCATCAGGGGTTTGTCTGCCGCGAGGTGGTGGTCGAACTGGTCTGGGTGCTGGAACGGGCCTACGGGTTGCAGCGCGAGGTCATTGCACAGGCGCTGATTGGTTTGCTGGAGGCCCCGGAACTGTGCATCGAAGCGGCCGACCGTGTCGGGCTGGCGGTGTCGCGGTACGCGCGGGGCGGGGCCGGGTTCTCCGATCAGATGATCCGTCTGGCAGCGGAGGCCGAGGGCGGAACCCTGGTGACCTTCGACCGAAAACTGGCCCGCGAAGACCGCGTTGATCTGCTTGGGTCGGATATTGCGCCGCCTCGGCCCTGACCCGGACACGCCCCCGAAAGTCTCTTCACTCGCTTGGATTGATGAAGCAGACCGTCTGCGCGGCGGTTCGGCTGTGAGCTCACGGTGAAGTGCAGTTCCTGATATGTCGTTTTACTCCAGCCGGTTCTGTAACTCCATCAGCTCGCTTTGAAACACCTCAGCGGGCGTTCGGTAGCCGAGGCACTTGCGCGGCGTGGAATTGACGCGGTGGCAAATCGACCTCAAGTATCGATTTGTCAGCGCCGTCGGTTCGGTGGATCTGGGGAGATACTTCCGCAGCCTGTTGTTCGTGTTCTCGACTGTGCCTTTCTGGTACGGAGCTTGTGGGTCACAAAACCATGCATCTGCACCTATCCCGGCTTTCAGGTGCCGCCAGGCGGAGAACTCGGTGCCGCGATCAAAGGTGATCGACTGGCGTGCATCGGCGGGCAGGGGAGCTAGCCCCTGGATCAGCGCCTCCATGATCGGTTTGGATTGGCGATCCTCATTGCGCATGACAACGGCGAAACGACTGACGCGCTCGACCAGAGACGTCACGTTCACCTTTCCATGCTCCTTGCGGAACATCATCAGGTCGCACTCCCAATGGCCGAACTCGGCACGCTCAGAGATGCGCTCAGGCCTGTGGGACAGGCTTTGAACGTCGAAGATGTGGGTCCGGTTATGCTTGCGATAGCCACGCGGCCTGCGGCGGCGGCGATGTTCGGGAAGGTGCCGATAAAACTGCTCCTCGCGACCGTCCTTGGAATAGGCGAAGCGATAGATCGTCTCGTGGCTCACGCGGATCGGATGACGTTCCAATCGCATGCGACCGGCTATCTGCTCTGGCGACCAGCCAGCCTTCAGCCGATCCTCGATGGCGGCCTTGAGTTCAGGATGAGCGATCATCTTGCGATGGACAGCACGGCGCTGCTCGTATTTGTCTTGAGCGACGAGAGCGTGATAGCCGTTCAGCTCCGGTATTTCTTCGTCAGTATATCGGTTCCGCTTAATGTCCCGGTAGATCGTCGAGGGGTCGCGGCACAATCTATCCGCAATCTCTGAGACCGGCATTTTGGCTTCCAGCCACTTTGCGAGCTTGCGCCGTTCGTCCAGCTTCAGGTGACAATAGTGGGTTCCCATTCTTCATACTCCATGCAACTCTCTGTATTCGTACAAAATTTGCACTTCGTTTGTGAATCCACC
>NZ_JBNAFN010000017.1:0-110412 GCF_049800695.1 Fluviibacterium sp. S390
GGTTTTGGGCGCTCAAGAGGTGGGTTCACGACCAAGATCCACCTCCGCGTCAACGCGGCAGGCCTGCCCATGAGAACCGAAATCACGCCGGGCCAGACGTCCGATTACATGGGCTTTGATCTGGTCATGGCTGACAATCTGTCCGAGCCAAGCGTCCTGTTGGCCGACAAGGGCTATGATGCTGACAGCATTCGCAAAACAATGGGCGCGCGGGATGTTTTAACCCAGATCCCGATGCGCAAATCCCGCAAAATGCGCGTCGGCGTGGATCACTCTCTGTATTCCCTACGCAACCTGGTCGAGCGATGCTTCAACAAGCTCAAGAATGCCCGCCGCGTCGCCACACGCTACGACAAAACGGCTGAGAGCTTCCTCGGTTTCATAGACATCACGTCAATCCGCCTCTGGGTCCGCCTTTTGTCAACATGACCTAGTAGAGTAGGTCACCGACTTTGCATCCGGAATTGTTGCTTTCCCCAAATCGTTACTGGTAAACGTTTCCATTTTGGGGTCAGCAGCTCCTCCAGGCCATTTGACGGTCATCGCGGATGAAGGCGATGCGCACATCATCACTGTGGCGGCAATAGCCGCTTGAACAAATGTCATGGTAGTTTCCTCCCGCGAACCTGAACATCATTGGGATTCATGGTCCGGTAAGTCGGATGTTATCACATTTGCGATAAAATTGAGATTCTCGGGCATTATTGATTTTTTATGCGTCGGTAGTTTCCACATGTGTTGGACGATGATTCTTGGACTAAAGCTATGCGGGAGCCACCTTGTCATCGGCGGCGCGGACGGCTAGCAGGCTGGAGAGCAGACCACAGGGGCCATCGATGGACGATCTTCGGGACAAGTATCTTTCCGCCATTGCCGACGCGGCGGACGAATCCGCGCTGGAATCGCTGCGGGTTCAGGCTGTGGGCAAGAAGGGCGAGATCAATCTGAAGATGCGCGAGCTGGGCAAGATGACCGCCGAAGAACGGCAGGTCGCGGGCCCGAAGCTGAACGCGCTGAAGGATGAGATCAACTCGGCCCTGGCCGCGCGCAAGGCCGCGCTGGCCGATGTCGCGCTGGACGCGCGCCTGCGCGACGAATGGCTCGACGTGACCCTGCCCGGACGCGCCGCCGGGCGGCCCATGGGCAGCGTGCATCCGATCAGCCAGGTGACCGAGGAAATCAGCGCCATCTTCGCCGATCTGGGATTCGCCGTGGCCGAAGGGCCGCAGATCGAAAGCGACTGGTACAATTTCGACGCGCTCAACATCCCGCCGCACCATCCCGCGCGGCAGGAGTTCGACACGTTCTACATGCATCGCGACGGTGGCGACAATCGCCCGCCGCATGTGCTGCGCACCCATACCTCGCCGGTGCAGATCCGCGCGATGGAGAAAACCGGCGCGCCGATCCGGGTGATCGCGCCGGGCCGGGTCTATCGGTCGGACTATGACCAGACCCACACGCCGATGTTTCACCAGATCGAAGGTCTGGCCATCGACAAGGACATCTCGATGGCGCACCTGAAGTGGGTGCTGGAGGAGTTCTTCGCCGCCTTCTTCGAGATCGACGGCATCAAGACCCGGTTCCGGGCCAGCCATTTCCCCTTTACCGAACCCTCGGCCGAGGTCGACATCCAGTGCTCCTGGGTCGATGGCCAGTTGCGCATCGGCGAAGGCGACGGCTGGATGGAGGTTCTGGGTTCGGGCATGGTGCATCCGCATGTGCTGAAATCCGCGGGCGTGGATCCCGACCAGTGGCAGGGCTTTGCCTTCGGCTTGGGGATCGACCGGCTGGCGATGCTGAAATACGGCATCCCCGATCTGCGCGCCTTCTTCGACAGTGATCTGCGCTGGCTGCGCCATTACGGGTTCAGCGCGCTGGACCGGCCGACCCTGCACGGAGGTCTCAGCCAGTGATACACGACGGCCTTGATCTGGAACGTCGCATCTTGCAGCGCATTCTGGATTGGCACGCCGAGACGGACCTCCCCGACACGGCGTTGTCGCTGTTCTGGTCCGAAGCGCCGGGTTTCTTCGACATGGCGCCCGCACCCGGCGAAGATGCCGACCATTGCTGGCACAGGTTGCAGGACACCCTGCGCGAGATGCAGAAAAAGCGGCTGATCGCCGGCACCGTGACGGTGATGGAGGTCCGCGACCTGCAGGTCGGGCCACGCGGCGTGCTGGTGCTGAAGGAACTGGAATTCGACGCGCTGAACGATCGCAAGCGGTTGCTGGAGGCCGAGCAGGACCAGTTGCGCACCGCCCAGAAAGCCGCCCATGACGAACGCGACGCGGTGTTCCGGGGCAAGCAAGAGCTGGTTCAGGCCCAGAAATCCCTGTCCGAAGTGCAGGATCGGCTGCGCGACCTGCGCGACGATCTGGATGCGGGCCGCGCAGCACTGCGGGCCGAGCAGGATGCCCTGGCCGTCGAACGCGACAAGGTCTCCCGCGCTTTGGACGAGGAACGGGCACATTTCGAGCGCCTGCTGGCCGAACGTCAGGCCGAAGCCGCCGCCGAGCAGCGCGCCGCCAGCCTCTGGCGCACCGCTGGCCTGCTGTCGCTGGTGGCCGGTGGGCTGGCCGCCCTTTTCGCCGTCAGCCAATCGGGCCTGATCTGACCGGGGCTCCCCTCCCTTGACCCGCGCCGCCGCACCCCGTCGTTTCCGCCGGGCGGGCAGGGGCGCAGCCTCCAACTCTTCCCGCCTGCGCTTCACATCCGCCCCTGCCTGCGGTAAGCGCAACGCGAACGACCGCACGGAGCTTTCGCCATGAAATTCACCCTCTCCTGGCTCAAGGAGCATCTCGACACCACGGCCTCTGTGGACGAGATCGCCGAGACCCTGACCGATCTGGGGCTCGAGGTCGAAGAAGTCGTCAATCCCGCCGACCGGCTGGGCGCCTTCACGCTGGCCAGGGTGGTGAAGGCCGAGAAGCATCCCGATGCCGACAAGCTGCGGGTCTGTCAGGTCGCCACCGACAGCGGCGAGACCCAGATCGTCTGCGGTGCGCCCAATGCCCGCGAAGGCATCACCGTGGTGCTGGCGCGTCCCGGCACCTATATTCCTGGCCTCGACATCACCATCCAGGTCGGCAAGATCCGCGGCGTCGAAAGCCACGGCATGATGTGCTCCGAGCGCGAGATGGAGCTTTCGGACGAGCACAACGGCATCATCGAACTGCCCTCGGGCGAAATCGGCGAGCGTTTCATCGACTGGCTGGCGGCCAACGATCCGGCCAAGGTCGACCCGGTGATCGAGATCGCCATCACCCCCAACCGCCCCGATGCCCTTGGCGTGCGCGGCATCGCCCGCGATCTGGCGGCGCGGGGTCTCGGCACCCTGAAACCGGCCAGGGATGTCACGGTCGAGGGCACCTTCGACAGCCCCATCGGCGTGACCATCGACGCCGGCACGCTGGACGAGGCGCCGCTGTTTCAGGGGCGCTTGATCCGGGGGGTCAGGAACGGCCCCAGCCCGGCGTGGCTGCAGGCGCGGCTCAAGGCCATCGGGCTGCGCCCGATCTCGGCGCTGGTGGATGTGACCAACTTCTTCACCTACGATCAGAACCGGCCCCTGCACGTCTTCGACGCCGACAAGGTCAGTGGCAACCTGCGGGTGCATCACGCCGAAGGCGGCGAGACCCTGACCGCGCTGGACGAGAAAGACTACACGCTGGAGCCGGGTATGGTGATGATTTCCGACGACAGCGGCGTCGAGAGCATCGCGGGCATCATGGGTGGCTTGCCGACCGGCTGCACCGAGGAGACCGTGAATGTCTTTCTCGAAGCCGCCGTCTGGGAGCCGATCCAGATCGCCCGCACGGGACGCGCCCTGAAAATCAACTCCGACGCGCGCTATCGCAACGAACGCGGCATCGATCCGGCCTTCAACGGGCAGGCCATCGAGCAGGCCACCGCGATGATCCTTGAACTCTGCGGTGGCGAGGCGTCCAACGTCGTGACCGCCGGCGCGGTTCCGGATGTGGCACGCGCCTACAAGCTGGACACCGACCGGGTGCAATCTCTGGTGGGCATGACGATCCCGGCCGAGACCCAGCGCGCGACGCTGGAGGCCCTTGGCTTCGTGATGGACGGCGACATGGCGCAGGTGCCCAGCTGGCGCCCGGATGTGCAAGGCGAAGCCGATCTGGTCGAGGAGGTCGCGCGCGTGGCCTCGCTGACCCGTCTGGAAGGCAAGCCCCTGACCCGGCCCACGCCGCGCATTGCCCGCCCGATCCTGACGCCGATGCAGAAGCGCGAAAGCACGGCGCGCCGGGCGGCGGCGGCCCGCGGCTACAACGAATGCGTGACCTACAGCTTCATCGATCAGGTCTCGGCCGAATTGTTCGGCGGCGGCAGCGATGCCACCATGCTGGCCAACCCAATCTCTTCCGAGATGAGCCACATGCGCCCCTCGCTGCTGCCCGGCCTGTTGCAGGCCGCAGGGCGCAACCAGGCGCGCGGGTTTCTGGATCTGGCGCTGTTCGAGGCCGGTCCGGTGTTCCACGGTGGAGAGCCGGACGAGCAGGAAGTGCAGATCACCGGCCTGCTGGTCGGCCAGACCGCCGCGCGTCAGGTCGGCACCGAACGCCGTCCGGTGGATGTGTTTGACGCCAAGGCCGATGCCGAGGCGATCCTTGCGGCCATCGGCGCGCCTGCCAAGGCGCAGATCCTGCGCGGCATGAACGGCTGGTGGCATCCGGGGCGGTCGGGCAAGATCTGCCTTGGGCCGAAGAAGGTTCTGGCAGGCTTTGGCGAATTGCACCCGCGCACCCTGGAAGCCATGGATGTGAAGGGCCCCGCCGTGGCCTTTGCCATCCACCTGGCCGCCGTGCCCTTCCCCAAGGCCAAGGGCGCGACCCGCCCGGCGCTGGTGTTGAACGACCTGCAAGCGGTGGAGCGCGACTTTGCCTTCGTCATCGATGACGGGGTCGAGGCGCTGACGCTGGTCAATGCCGCTGCCGGGGCCGACAAGGCGCTGATCGAAAGCGTCCACGTGTTTGACGAATTCCGGGGCGAGAAGGCGCAGGCGCAGATGGGCGAAGGCAAGAAATCCCTTGCCATCTCGGTGCGGCTGCAACCCACCGACAAGACGCTCAAGGACAAGGACATCGAAGCCGTGGCCGACAAGATCATCGCAAAGGTGTCCAAGGCCACGGGCGGCACCCTGCGCGGCTAGGGCCGGTGGTCAGCCGCAGGGCAGGTCCGGGGCATCCTGCACCGGACCGCGCCTGACCGCCCCTCGATGGGGCGGTCAGGCGCTGCCCCCCCGCCGGCTATTTCAGCGTGATCAGCGTCACGCCGCCGATCACCATGGCCGCGCCCAGCAGCTTGGACAGGCTCAGCGGCGATTGCGCCATGCCGAACAGCCCAAGCTGGCCAAAGACCATCCCGGCCAGAACCTGGCCCGACACCAGCAGCACAAAGAACACCCCCAGCCCCAGCCGTGGGATCAGGTAGGACGATCCCAGGATCATCCCCGCGCTCATGATTCCGGCGCTCAGCAGCCACAGCGGAACGGTGCCGATCTTCTGGAAATCCCCCGCACGGCTGCCGGTCGCCAGTGCGATGGCGACCGAACTGACAAAAGCGATGGCGAAGAAGGGCACATTGGCCAATGATCCCGAGCCCAGGATCTGAGCCGACCGCGCGATCATCGGGAAATAGATCGACACGATGGCCCCAAGAACCAGGGCCAGCGTAATGGTTGCAATTGTCATGTTGGTCTCCTTTTCACAGCGCCAGCATGAGACAGGACACGCAGGTCACCAAGGGAAACCCGTGTTTCAGGCAATCTCCAGATGCCGGGCCAGCAGGTCAAAGACCAGCCGAATGCGGCGGCTGGTGTGGATCTCGCGATGGGTGGTCAGCCAGACCGGAAACTTCAGCGGCTCCACCTGCGGCAGCAGCCGAACCATTCCCGACGCCTGCCCGACGGCATCCGACATCATCAGGATGCCCAGCCCCCGCCGCACGCATTCCCAGGCCACCAGCCCGTTTTGCGAGTTCAGCTTGAAGTTCTCGCGCGCCACCGGATAGCCGAGGCCCTGCAGATGATCGCGCATCATGGCGGGATCGCCGAAACTGATGAAATCATGCCCGGCCAGATCCTCGACCCGCTGCGGCCGCCCACGGGTGCGCAGATAGTCGGGCGCGGCGTAAAGGCTGGCCGAGGCCTCGCCCAGCAGCCGCGCGACCAGATCGGGCTGGCTCGGGCGCACATGGCGGATGGCGACATCGGCCTCGCGGCGCATCAGGTCGCGAATGTCATTGACCGCGATGACATCGATTTCCAGCATCGGGGCCTGCCGGCGCAATTCGCCAAGGATCGGCACCAGATGGTAGGCCGAGAAGATATCCGACGCGGTGATCCGCACCAGCCCGTCAATGGATTGCGCCTGCCCCGAGGCTGCCAGCGCCACGCGTGTCGCGGCCTCGCCCATGGCGCGCACCGGCTCCAGCAGGTCGGCCCCGGCGCGGGTCAGCGTCAGCGATTTTCCCACCCGTTCGAACAGCAACACGCCCAGTTCTTCCTCCAGCGCGGCCACCTGTCGGCCCAGCGTCGGCTGCGTCAACCCCAGCTTGCGCGCGGCGGCTGACAGCGAGCCTTCCTCAGCCGTGGCCAGAAAAGCGCGCGCGCGGGTCCAGTCAAAGTTCGCGAGGGGATCTTTCATGCAAATCTGTATAACGTATCCACGAATTTCGGCAATTCTTCCGGGGTTTTCGTATGAGTATGCTGCGTGCAGACATTGCATGAGGGTTCACATGAAAGACGCTACACAATTCTGGGACGGAGTCGCGCCCGGCTACGCCAAGTCCCGGATCCGGGACATGGATGCTTACACCTACACGCTGGACCGCACCCGATCCTATCTGCGCGACAGTGACCGGGTGCTGGAACTGGGCTGCGGCACCGGCTCTACCGCGTTGCAACTGGCCGATGGGGTCGGCAGCTATCTGGCCACGGATCTGTCCGGCGCGATGATCGGCATCGGGCGCGACAAGGCCACCGTGCAGGGCGCGGACAACCTGGCGTTTCGCCAGTGCGACGCGCTGGCCGCAGGGGTCGAGGGGCCGTTCGATGCGGTTCTGGGGCTCAACCTTTTGCACCTGGTGCCGGATGCGCGCGCGGTTATAGCCCGTGCCCATGAGCTGCTGGCCCCCGGCGGGCTGCTGATCACCAAGACGCCCTGCCTGACCGACCGCAACACGCCGCTGAAAATCCGCGCCATGCTGCTGGCCCTGCCGATCGCGCAACTGCTGGGCAAGGCCCCTGCGGTCAACTTTCTGAAGATCGCCGAACTGGAAGAGGCGATCACTGCGGCAGGGTTCGACATCATCGAGACCGGCAACTATCCGGCCCGGCCCCCCAGCCGCTATATCGTCGCGCGCAAGCGCTAGGCCGGCGGGCGCGCCGGAAACCGCTCCAGGCGGGGCTTGGCGCGCCGCGCCCCCCGGTTTAGGGAAAGGCGCAGCAAAGGGAGAATGGCATGGCATTGAAAGTTTACCTCTCGGGAGAGATCCACACCGACTGGCGCGAACAGATCGTCGAGGGATCCACGGATCTGGACGTGCAGTTCGACAGCCCGGTCACCGATCACGACGCCAGCGACGATTGCGGCGTGGCGATCCTGGGCGGCGAGGACAGCAAGTTCTGGCATGACCACAAGGGCGCCAAGGTGAACGCCATCCGCACCCGCAAAGGCATTGCCGATGCCGATGTGGTGGTCGTGCGCTTTGGCGAGAAATACAAGCAGTGGAACGCGGCCTTCGACGCGGGCTATGCCGCCGCGCTTGGAAAGTCGCTGATCGTGCTGCATGGGGCCGATCACCAGCACCCGCTGAAAGAGGTCGATGCCGCCGCACTGGCCGTGGCCGAGACGCCGCAGCAGGTGGTGCAGATCCTGCGCTACGTGCTGACCGGGTACCTGCCGGGCTGACCCCGGCGGCGCGCGGCCCGGTCCCGGATCAGGGGCAGGGCTGCGCGGCGAAGGCGGCGTGGCTTTCGGGGTATTTCATCGCCGACATCATCCACGCGACCTGGGTGTCGTCATAGGCGTTCACATATTGCCAGGCGATCTGCCCGTCGGGCGTCAGTTCCAGCGCCCGTCCGGCATCGGTTTCGGCCATCAGCACGTTGCCATTGTCCAGCATCTGGTGCTTGCCCCGGAACGGGGTGTAGAAATCCTCGCCGCCCTCGGTCGGCCAGAGGGTTGCCGTGGCCCGCGTGACCGGGTCGATCTGCAGGATGCGGCTGCCGCCCAGCAGGGTGGTCCAGCCGGTATCGGCGCGTGGCTCGGCCAGGGGGCGGTTGTCGAACAGGGTGATGGTGCCATCGGGCTGGAAGTCCGGATCATGGGCGCCGCTCATCGGTCCGGTCATCCACCATTTCAGATCCATCGTCTGGCCGTCGAGGATCCAGATCTGGTTCTTGTTGCGCGCGTTGATCATCAGGTCGCCGGCCTCGAACAGCGGGAAGGCATCGGCCATCTCGGGGCGCAGAACTTCGACGTCATTGACGTGCAGCACATCCGTGGGCGTGTTGCGCAGCGCCGACACAATCCCCTGATATCCCGCGCGGACCAGCGGATCCTTCAGATCCAGATCTTCGCGCAGGGCGCCGTCGTCGGGAGAAAAGCCACGCACCCGGTCAAAGCGCAGGGGCGTATCGGCAAGGCGGGGTTCCACCTCCATCTCGCCGCTGGCCGGGGTCCAGATGGTACCGTCGGGGGCAATGTCGATGGCATGATGCGGGCGCAGCGCGTTCTGCCATACGATCTCGCCACACCGGGAAATGCGCATCAGGCCCTGGCCATCCAGATTGGCCAGGATGTCGCCGTTCTCGTACAGATGCGCGCCGTGGATCAGGGTGTGGAACTTGTGGGCCTTTTCGTCGAAATCGACCTCGAACAGGTCGATGGGCCATTGGTACAGCTGCGCGCCATCGGCCGCGTAAAGCCGGGCGGTGAAATCGCCGTCGAACAGGCTGACCAGAAAGGTCACGCCGGGCTGGACCTGATCGGGCAGGGGCACGCTGATGCCGGGTGGTTGGTCCCGCAGGGGGGCCAGGTGCTGCACCGGGGCGACGCCGACCATGGCCTTGCCTTCGGCGTATAGCGTGCGGGCGGTCTGGATTGCCTGCTGGATCTGCGGATAGGGCGGCAGTTTCCAGACCCCCAGAAGGGCGCCCAGAAAGATCCCCAACACCAGACCCGACGCGATGGGGATGAAAAACTCGAAAAAACTGCGAAGTCGCGACATGACTGCCCTGCCCCTGAATGCCGGTGAAACCTTAGCGCGCGGGCGCGGCAGTGCCACCGGAAAAAGCCGGTAATCCGGATGCGCGTATTATCGCAGGTCGGGCTTGTGCGTTGAGGGCGAGCGCCCGGGCCCGGAAGGGGCAAGCCCCTTCGCGGTGCCCGGCCGCGGCCCGGCACAGGCCGGGCGGTGCAGCTTCAGGCGTTGGGATCTGCGGGAACGGCCCAGCCGCGTTGCACGGCGGGGCGCGCGTTGAATCGGTCAAGGTAGGCCGTGACGTTTCCAAAGTCGGACATGCCGACCAGTTCGCCCGCCTTGTAGAATCGGTCGAGCGCGTCCAGCCACGGCGCGATGGCAATGTCGGCGATCGAATAGTCGCCAGCGATCCAGTCACGATCCGCAAGCTGGGTGTCGAGCACGTTCAGAAGGCGTTTGGCCTCGGCGACGTAACGCTCGCGCGGGCGGGGGTCTTCGATCTCGGATCCGGCGTAGCGGTGGAAATAGCCCAACTGCCCGAACATCGGCCCGACGCCACCCATCTGGAACATCAGCCATTTCAGGACGTCGTATTTCTGCGACGCGGTCTGGCCCAGCAGTTTGCCCGACTTCTCGGCCAGGTAGATCAGGATGGCACCGCTTTCGAACAGGGCGATCGGCGTGCCATCGGGCCCATTGGGGTCCAGGATCGCCGGGATCTTGTTGTTCGGGTTGAGCGACAGGAACTCGGGGCTTTTCACATCCTCGGGCGCCAGCGTGACGCGGTGCGCCTCGTAGGCGATGCCCAGTTCCTCCAGCGCGATGGAGACCTTCACCCCGTTGGGCGTGCCCAGGGAATACAGCTGCAGGACCGTCGGATCGCTGGCGGGCCAGCGTTGGGTGATCAGAAACTGGGAGAGATCGGAAAACGTGCTGTGAACGGTCATGACAGATCCTTCTTCTTGTTGCCGATAACCTATGCGCAGGGGACACGAATGTAAGGTGCAGGGGTGCAGAGCATCTGTGCAGATCCGAAGGGCCGGCCCGGGATTTCGATTGAGTATTTCAGCCAAAGAGAAAGATCGCGACCGGCACCGGGGCCACGGCGAGGGCAACGGTCAGGACAAAGCCATGCAACGAGAACAGGCGGCAGAACCCGGCGATCAGGCTGATGCCGCCGCCGCCGCCGATGACGAAGTTGCCCGGCAGGTTCAGCGCCACGGCAAGGATCACGAACCGGCACGACAGCAGCCGGGGCCGCGAGGAGCGCGTCAGGATGGCAAGGCGGGCTTCGGTGTCCAGCGGTTGCAACCGGCGCAGCAGGTCGGCCATGCGGGTCAGCCGGAGGCGCGACAGCAGCGCGATGACGCGGGTTTCCGGCAGGCAGCGGCCGATCAGGAAGGCTAGTGTCAGCGCCAGCACCGTGCACAGGTAGATCAGCGGTGCAATCCCGGCACCGAGGGCCATCATCAGCCCCAGCCCGATCTCGACCCCCGGAACGAAGGGGATCATCAACAGCACCACATAGGCCAGCATCGCCCCCCAGACCAGACCGTGGCGCAGCGGGTGCGCGCCCTCGGCCAATGCGCCCGGAAGATGCGCAAGCACCCAGTCGCTGGTATGCCGGGCGGCCAGGATCAGCGCCAGCAGCAGGACCAGACGCATAAGCAGTCCGGCCCAGGAAAAGGGGCGTCCGGGGTTTGGCATGGGAACGGTCCAAAGGGTGCCGAATGGCAGCAAGACCCCGGAACCTTGCCGCAGATGGGGGGAAAACACCAGCACGGCAGCACGGGAGGCCCTGAAAACAACAAACCCCCGGGCGGAAGCCACGGGGGTCGTCATGGCGACAATGCCGCCGGTTCGCTGTCGAAAGACTTAAAGAAGACCTTCGCGCTGCGCCTTTTTACGGGCGAGTTTGCGGGCACGGCGGATGGCCTCGGCCTTCTCGCGTGCTTTCTTCTCGGACGGTTTCTCGAAATGCTGCTTGAGCTTCATTTCGCGGAACACGCCTTCGCGCTGAAGTTTCTTCTTCAGGGCGCGGAGGGCCTGATCGACATTGTTGTCGCGAACGCTGACCTGCATAGTGGTGTCACCACCTTCCTAGTTTAAAGTTGCATGAATCGCAGGAAGTGGCCGTATAGCAAAGGCCACCTATGTTGTCTAGCAGCGTCAGAGACATCCGAGGACCCCATGACCCAACCCACGCAGACCCCGCGCGAGGTAAAAGATACCCTTCTGGCGGCGATCGAACCGCATGTGCCCTTCGACGGCTGGACCGAGTCCGCCTTCGTGGCGGCGGTGCGGGAATCGGGCATCGCACCGGCGGTGGCACGCGGCATCTGCCCGCGAGGGGCGGTAGATCTGGCGGTGCATTACCACAAGATGGGCGACGAGGAGATGCTGCGGCGGATCCGGGCCGCCGACATGGGCGAAATGAAGTTCCGCGAGAAGGTCGCCGCCGCCGTGCGCTTCCGGCTGGAGGCAGTGACGGATCGCGAGATGGTGCGGCGGGGCGCAACCCTGTTTGCCCTGCCCAATTACGCGGCCGACGGCGCCAGGGCGGTCTGGGACACAGTAGATGCGATCTGGACCGCGCTGGGGGATTCGTCCGACGACATCAACTGGTACACCAAGCGCGCCACCCTCAGCGCGGTATATTCCTCGACTGTTCTGTATTGGCTGGGCGATGACAGCCCGGAATATGCCCGCACCTGGGCTTTTCTGGATCGCCGCATCGAAGGCGTAATGCAGTTCGAGAAGTTCAAGGCGCAGGTCAACAAGAACCCGTTGCTGAAACCGCTTTTCGCCGGGCCGAACTGGGCGCTAAGCTGGGTCAAGGCACCGACACGGGTGCCGAACACGGACTTGCCCGGAAGCTGGTCCGAACCCAGGAATTGAGCGCCCCGGTCTGCACGGGGCGGAAAGGAAAACCGACCCATGCCCCTGCCTGACGCAATGCGCGCCGTGGAGATTTCCCAGCCCGGCGGCCCCGAAGTGCTGCGCACGGTGACGCGGCCGATGCCCGAACCGGGTCCGTCGGACATTCTGATCCGTGTGTCCTGGGCCGGGGTGAACCGCCCCGATGCCCTGCAACGCGCCGGCGCCTATGCCCCGCCGCCCGGTGCTTCCGATTTGCCGGGGCTGGAAGCGGCGGGGACGGTCGTGGCGGTGGGCGCCGAGGTGACCCGCTGGCAGGTGGGCGATCACGTCTGCGCCCTGTTGCCCGGCGGTGGCTATGCCGAATTCGTGGCGATACCCGCCGATCACGCGCTGCCGGTGCCTGCCGGTCTGACGCTGGATCAGGCCGCCTGCCTGCCCGAGACCTTCTTCACCGTCTGGTCAAACGTCTTCATGCGGGCCGGTCTGCGCGCGGGCGAGACCCTGCTGGTACACGGCGGGTCCTCGGGCATTGGCACCACGGCGATCCAACTGGCCACGGCCTTTGGCGCACGGGTGTTCACCACCGCCGGCACGCCCGAGAAATGCCGCATCTGCGAGCGGCTGGGGGCCGAGCGCGCGATCAACTATCGCGAGGAAGACTTCGTAGAGGTGCTGAAGGCCGACGGCGGCGCGCATGTGATCCTCGACATGGTGGGCGGCTCATATATTCCGCGCAACATCCGGGCCCTGCGGACCGAGGGGCGGCTGGTACAGATCGCCTTTCTGGAAGGCCCCAAGGCGGAGTTGAACTTCGCGCAGGTGATGAAGCGGCGGCTGACCATCACCGGCTCGACCCTGCGGCCGCAAAGCGATGCCGCCAAGGCCGAGATCGCGCGGCAGCTTGAGGAGAAGGTCTGGCCGCTGCTGGGCAGCGGCGACCTGGGGCCGGTCATGGACAGCGAGTTCGCACTGGACGACGCTGCCGATGCGCATGCGCGGATGGAAAGCAGCGCCCATATCGGAAAGATCGTCCTGAAGGTCGCAGGCTGACGCTTCAGGCCGCGGCGGCATCCTTCAGCTTGCGACGCACAAGATCGATGTGCACCCGCAGGGTATAGGCGTTTTCGCGGTACTTCGACGGCACCTGCACCGATTTGGCTTCCTGTTCGATGGAATCCAGCTGGGCATACAGTTCTTCACGGCGCGCTTCGGTCATGGCGCCCTCGGCCTCCTGATCGATGGCCACCAACTGGTTGTAGCGGCGGTAGATGCGGGCGCGCATCTGCCATTCGTACAGGCTGGGCACCATGCGCATCAGGGGCACCAGCAGCACCAGCAGCGGCACCAGAAGCAGGGTGACGCGGGTGATCTGGGCCGCGACCCAATAGGGCATGTGCCGGTCCAGATAGCTGGGGCCTTTCTGCAGCAGGGTTTCGGCCTGCGAGTTCATCGGCAGGATGGTGCCCTCGGCCATGGGGAATTCCAGTTCGGAGCTGAGCAGCACCGGGCCGGAATGGATTTCCTGTGCGGCGCGCACCAGCCGGTCCACCAGCGCCGGGTGCATGTCGCCCTGCGCCACCAGCGTGGCCATCATGGCGGTCAGGGCGATGCGCTCTTCCGGGATTTCCTTTGCATAGTCCAGGGCCGAGGGCGGGATGTCGGCGGGCCGGACGTAGCCGACCCTGCGGGTCAGGGCCTCGGTATCGCGCAGCGAACTGATGTTGATGCGCGGATCGGTCAGAAGCGGCGCCAGATAGGGGGCGTCGATGGGCGCCACGAAGATCGCCACATCCACATCGCCTGCCAGCAGGGCCTCGGCGGCATCGCGCCCGCCGACCGGGTGCAGATCCTCGTAGTGGATCTTCAGCCCCAGTGTCTGCGCGGTGCTGTCGATGGCGGCGCGGGTGCCGCTGCCGGGCTCGCCCGCCGCAACCCGCAGGTCGGGCCAGTTGTTGGGATCGGCGGCGTCGATGAAATCGCTGCGATAGAAGATCAGGAAGGGTTCCAGGAACACCGCGGCAAGCGAGGCCAGCCCGGTGGCCTTGGTGATCGGCACGCCGCCCTGGATCAGTGCCACATCGGCCTCGCCCCGGGCCAGCAGGCGTGAATTTTCCATCGACCCGGCGGTGTCGAGAATATCAAGGGTGATGCCATCGCGCCCAAGGATCGTGCGGTATTGCTCGGCGTAGGTATAGTAGCCGCCGCCGGGCCGCCCCGCCGCCATGGTCAGATGATCCGGCGGCACCAGTTCGCGCAACCCCGACAGAGCGATGAAGGCGGCGATCAGCCCGCCGATCAGGGTCAGCGGCAGCACAAGCGGGCCGAGATTGGACAGGATGCGGCGCATGTCATTCTCCGGTCGGGGGGCGTTCCCTGCCCCTGTTTACCCCTAAACGCAGCTGAGCCAAAGAAAACCCCCGGATCGGAGGTCTGGAAAAAAACCATAGCTATAAGAGGGCATGTCGTGGCTTAGTTGTGGTTAACCATACGTTAACCATGGGGAGGGGCCCGTATGTCAGAGACTCCGAAAGCCCGGATATTGTCGGACCTGTTCGCCGGGGCCGGGATGGGCCTGCTTCTGGGCACGGTCATGGGGCTGACCACCACTCCGGTTGTTTCGGTGGTGGTGGGCGCCCTGGCGGCTCTTCTGGGCGTGTTCATGGGGCTGGATGGCTCGGGCGACGACAGCGGCCGCACGCCGCGTGTCAACGGTGTCCGCATCGGTGCCTTGGGCGCGGCGGCAGTGATCGGATTCGGGCTGGGGCTGTACGTGCGCATCAACAATCCGCTGGCGGAATCGCCCGTCGATCAGATGGCCCGCTGGGCCGAGGCGCTGCCCGAGGATCCGACGTTGGCCAAGCAGATGATGCTGTACGAACGGACCGGCATTTCGCCCGAGGCCTTCACCTATGGCGACACAACCTCGGCCGGGCCGGTGGTGGCGGTGATGAATGAAGAGGCGGTGAAGGCCAAATCGGCGATCCTGTTCTCGTCGCTCAGCAAGTACGACGCCTGTTCCAAGCTGGACCCGGAAGAATACGGCACCCCGGCGGATGTCTTGGCGCTTTATGCGCGCTCGACCGCCCCGGCGATGCTGAAGCGGATCAAGGCCGAAATCGAGGCACTGGACCCCGAGATGCAGCCCGCCGCCGTGATCACCGCGCATCTGGTGCTCTGCGCCGTTCAGGATGCCGAAGATGAAGAGGAGGATGGGCCATGATCTGGATGTTGCGAACCGCCGCCCTGGCCCTGACGCTTGTGGCGATGATGGTGCCCCCGGCGCTGGCCGACAGCCGGCAGTCGGTGGTGCGGGTCAAATGCCTGCTGGCAAACGGCGGCGAGATGAAGGCCACGGGCTTCATCTGGCCCAAGAAGGGCCAGATGGTCACCGCGCTGCATGCGGTGGCGGGCTGTCAGGAAATCGAAGTCTACAGCCAGAAGGCCAAGCGCAGCACCGTCGCCACCCAGGCCCTGACCGTCGATCTTGAGGCCGATCTGGCGCTGCTGCAACTGGCAGACGATCTGGGACTTGAGCCGGTTCCTCACGTCGACCGCGAACCCGACCTGTCGCGGCCCTTCATGACCTGGGGCTATCCGCTGGTGCAGAAGAAGGTGATCGGCCACAAGATCGAATTCGGTCTGGGGCTGGACAGCAACATCACCACCATCGGGCAGGCCTTCGAGGGTGACGAGATCAAGGAGTTGTTCAAGCACCAGTCCTATCCCGGCAAGGCGACCCAGATCCTGCGGGTGACCAGCACCATCCAGCCCGGCCATTCCGGCGCGCCGATCTTCGACGAGCGGGGCTATGTGGTGGCCATCGCCGACGGCGGGCTGCTGGGCGGCTTCCGGGGCATCAACTGGTCGATCCCGGCGCATATCTACCTGATCAACCTTCCCTATTCCCAGGACCCGATCCCGCAGGAAGCGTCGGATTGGGCCGGCCTGTTCAGCGCGACCCAACCCGGCAAGGCCAAACCCTCGTCGGGCGAGGCGGTGTTCGGCGAAGATCCCGTTGCGCCCCAGCACGGCGGTGAAGGTCTGGATCCCGCGCCGGCGGCCGAGCCCGAGTACCTGGGCGATCCCCAGTTCTTCCTGGGCGACGGCAGCGGGCCCTACCTGCTGCGGCAGGTGACGCTGCGCGAGGCGCTGGACTACATGTTCTTCGTGCAGCAGGACAGTTTCTACGCGACCGAGATTCAGAACCTGATGTGGGATGACGCGCTGCTGGAGGACGTCTGGTTCAACGTCTATCAGGATCCCACCACCGGCGGCACGCTGGCCTTCCCGTCGTGGGTGACCATCGACTGGCTGCCGGACGGCAATTACATCTGGGCCTACAGCAACGACTACCTGTACCAGATGACCGCCTATTTCCGGCAGGAAGAGACCTTTGAAAACGCGATGAGCCATATCTATGGCCATTCCCAGTGGATCGACGGCTTCGCGCAATGGTCCGAAAACTGGCCCAGCCAGATGACCGATCCGATGATCGACTATGAATGGGAGCACGCGGATTACAGCCGGTCCCACGTCGGGTTTGAAGCCGAAATGAACCGTCAGGCCTTCTTCATGGAGACCAGCATGGTGCGCGGCAGCGCCTTCCTTGGGGCCTCGTCACGCGCCCCCTATCCCGACGCCGGCCCGGCACAGCACGAACAGTTCAACGCCTTGGTGATGGAGGCCGGGATGGTCTACCTGACCAGCCTTGTCGATCTGCAGGACTGGGCGTGGGACTATGATCGCAGGTACCTGGAACAGCAGGGCATCGGCGAGGGCACGGTTGTCGGCTTTGGCAACGACAGCGACCTGACCCTGGTGCGCCAGATGAGCCTGCGGCAGGCGCTGGAATACATCCGCTACCTGAATGAACATGATCCCTTCATCGGCGAGATCGAGAACATGCTCTGGGACGAGTCGCTGAAGGACGAGATCTGGTTCAACGTCTATGAAGACGGGCTGACCGGGGCCACCGTCGCCGTGCCGTCCTGGATGGCGATGGAATGGAACAACGACACCGGGATGCTGTTTGCCTATAACGACACCGACACGCTGGAAATGGCGGTGGCGGTGCTGCCTGGCGACAGTTTCGACGGCGCATTGGAACAGTTGTCACATCACGTCACGGACCTGCACGACTGGGCCGAGTGGTACGAGGCCAGCCCGCGGGACTTCCAGTGGGACTACTTCACGCCGGATGATCAATACGCGGTTTATACCGGCTTCTACTATGGCCAGGACAATGCCACCGGCCGTGACGGGGACATGCTGATGCATCTGGCGGTGCTGAATGACGTCTTCCTGGGAACAACCGTATTCATGACGCCGCTGGGCGAAGAACCGGCTGAAGAGGTGGTGCTTGAGGCCATGATGATGGAGATTTCTGCCCGCTACCTGTCGGCTTTCGCCTCGTTCTGAGTCCGCGAGTGGGTCAGCGCAAGGAACACGTCTTCCAGATCGGGTTCCTCGGTGGCCACGTCGCGCAGGGTGATGCCGGCGTCGCGCACCCGGTCCAGGATTGCACCGGGCGAGGTTTCTGAGCGCGAATAGGCAAAGGCCAGCGTGCCGCCGGGCCGCTGTGTGGCGGTGACGCCGGCGATCTCGGGCAGCGGTCCCTGCGGGGCGGTTTCCGGGGTGATGACAAGGGTCTTGGCATCCAGCCGCGCCAGCAGGTTGGCGGTGCTGTCCTGCACGATCTTCTCGCCGTGATTGACGATGGCGATCTCGTCACACATCTCTTGCGCTTCTTCCAGGTAGTGGGTGGTCAGGATGATGGTCATGCCGTCGTCGTTCAACTTGCGCACGTTGCGCCACAGCATCTGCCGCAACTCGATATCGACCCCGGCGGTGGGTTCGTCCAATACCAGCACATGCGGATGATGCACCAGCGCCTTGCCCAGCAGCAACCGCCGCCGCATCCCGCCCGACAGCGACCGGGCATAGGCATCGGCCTTGTCCGACAGGCCGACCATGGCCAGGATCTCGTCGGTGCGCCGCTGCGACCTGGGAATGCCGTACAGTCCCGCCTGCACCTCCATCGCACCGCGCGGCGAGAAGAACGGATCGAGGTTCAGCTCCTGCGGCATGACGCCGATGGCAGCGCGCGACTGGCGCGGGTTCACATCTTGATCGAAGCCCCAGATCGACACTTGCCCTGCGGTCTTGTTGACCAGCCCGGCAAGAATGTTGATGAGGGTCGATTTGCCTGCCCCGTTCGGCCCCAGAAGCCCGAAAATGGAACCTTGCGGAATGGTCAGGTCGATGCCCTTCAGCGCCTCTTTCGCCGGGGAATTGCCCTGCGCGGCATAGGTTTTGGTCAGGCCGGTGATCTCGATGGCGTTGCGGGACATGAGGGGCTCCTGCTGGGGGCGATCCTGCGCGAATAGCCCTCCGATGGCCGAACCTCAACCCGCGGGCTGACCGTTGCCGCGTGCGGGGTGCCCTGAATTGCCGCAAGCCGCCGCGAAGGCTTGCCGCGCGGGCGTCTTTCGGTATCTTGGCGCGGCACGACGCCAGCCCTTGACGGGCAGCACAAAGCGAGGACCCGCATCATGAGCATCCAGCCCCCCGAAACCGAAGTGGTCGACACCTTCCGTGTGGCCTGCGACGGCGGCGAAGGCGCGCTTGGCCACCCGCGGGTCTGGCTGTCGATCCCGCGGGATCGCGGTTGGGTCGAATGCCCCTATTGCGACAAGAAGATCATTCACAAGGACGCCGCCGAGGCCAACTGACCGGCGCGGGTGGCGGGCCTATTGCGCCCGCACCATGCATCCGGCCCCTTGCGACCGCAGGCGCGCGCACAGCGCCTGCGCGGCCTGGCGCGTGGTCAGGCCAACCTGGGCTGCGTGGAACGGGCGCGTGGATCCGGGCAGGCGATGTTCGGCCACGGCCATCCGGGTTCCGGCAAACAGCGACTCGTTGGCGTGGTAGACCACATTGCCGCGCCGCCGCGCCATGTCCTTGCGCGGATGGGCGGCGAAGATCACCAGCCAGGGTGCAGCATCGGGGGCGATGATCTGTGACGGCGGCGCCTTCTGCGTGGCCAGCGCAAGACAGGCGTCGTGAAAGCTGGGCCCGAAGGGGGCGGCGAACCGGGGCAGCCTTGTCGGGCGCGCTGGCGGTGGCGGGGCGTCGGGCGCGATCCAGATCTCGACCGGCTGGCCGGTGATCGTCACCACATAGGCGCGGGTTTCGCCGGGCAGACCGGACTCCCCTGCCAGATAGCGCCGCAGCCGGTTCTCGCCACCATTGTAAGCCGCCGCTGCCAGCCCGAGGTTGCCGAACCGCTGCTCCAGATCCTTCAAATAGGCGGCAGAGGCCTCGACCGCCGGGGCCGGATCGAAAGGATCCTCCAGATCACGCAGATCGGCGGTGGAGGGGATGAACTGGGCGATACCCTGTGCGCCCGCTGGACTGATGGCGCGGGAACTGAACCGGCTTTCCTGCCACAGCAGACGCGCCAGGAAATGCGCATCCAGTTGCTCCTGCGCCGCCGCAGCCTCGATCACCCGGCACAGGTCGGGGGCATAGCTGGGCAGCCGGATGCACAGGCGGCCGTCCGCGGTGCAGGACGCCTCCATTCGCTGCACGGGCCTTGGGCGCGGCGGCGGCAATGACAGATCGGGCCGTTCCGCCGGGCGAGCGGTCATCGGCAAGGCGGTGATCTGGCGGCGCGGCACGGCGGGCGTGGCCTCGGGCACATCGGGGCGCGGCAAGGGGGGGGTGACCTGTTCGGGATCGGTCGCTGGCGCGGCCTCGGTGTCCGGTTGGGACGCGGTCTCATCGGCCGCTTTGGTGGCAGGATCCGGCTCTGACGCTGTCTGGGGCGCTGTGACCGGGGCGGGGGTGGCCTTGGTTGCCGGCGCATCCCCGGTCTCGGGGCGCGCCAGCGGGCGGGCCGAAACCACCGACTCCTCGGCCGTTGCGGCGGGACGCGGCAGCGGTTGCGCCCATGCGCCGGTCGCCGCCAGCCACCCGGCAATCGCCAGCGGCCAAAGGTGCCCGCACCGGCGTGCCGGGTCGCGATTCTGCGGAAAACGCCTTGCCATTCGCGTGCCTGTGCCCGTTGCGTCCCCTGCACCCTATCGGGGGTCCGGGGGCGGGTCGACTCTCGGTGCAACAATCGAAATTCGGGTCGCCAGCGGCGCGCCGCTCCTATAGGTCAGGGGACACGGCATTCACATGGCAGACAGGGGCACGGCGCGGCATGTTCGGAAAAGGTCACCATCTTCACCTGATCGACGGATCGGCCTTCATCTTCCGCGCCTATCACGCGCTGCCCCCCCTGACGCGCAAATCCGACGGGCTGCCCATCGGCGCGGTCTCGGGCTTCTGCAACATGCTGTTCCGTTACATCGAGGGCAATACCGGCCCGGACGCACCCACCCATGCCGCGGTGATCTTCGACCATTCCGGCAAGAGCTTCCGCAACGAGATCTACGACCTTTACAAGGCCAACCGCCCGCCTGCGCCCGAGGATCTGGTGCCGCAGTTCCCGCTGACGCGCGAGGCCACCCGCGCCTTCAACATCGCCTGCCACGAGATCGAGGGATTTGAAGCCGACGACATCATCGCCACGCTGGCCTGCCGCGCCCGCGATGCCGGGGGCCGCGTTACCATCCTGAGTTCCGACAAGGATCTGATGCAGCTTGTGGGCGGCGGGGTCGAGATGCTGGACGCCATGAAGAACGCCCGCATCGATGTCGAGGGCGTCGAGGCCAAGTTCGGTGTCGGCCCGGACCGCGTGGTCGATGTGCAGGCGCTGGCCGGTGACAGTGTCGACAACGTGCCCGGCGCGCCGGGCATCGGCATCAAGACCGCCGCGCAGTTGATCAACGACTTCGGCGATCTGGAAACGCTGCTGGCGCGGGCCGATGAGATCAAGCAGCCCAAGCGCCGCCAGACCCTGATCGAGAAGGCCGACCAGATCCGCATGTCCAAGCGGCTGGTGCAGTTGGATTGCGACATGGAGCTGGACTTCGGTCTTGAGGATCTTGAGGTCCATGAACCCGATCCCGAGGCCCTGCTGAGCTTCCTCGCGACCATGGAATTCCGCACACTGACCAAGCGCATCGCGACGCAACTGGGCGTCGATGAGCCCGAGATCGCGGTGCCGGTCGACAGTCCCGCCGCCGCCGTAGCCGAAGAAATCCCCTTCGATGCTGCCAACTATGAAACCGTCCGCGACGCGGCGGCGCTGCAACGCTGGATCGACCTGATCTACGACCGTGGCTGGGTGGCGGTGGATACCGAAACCACCTCGTTGAACGAAATGCGCGCTGAACTGGTGGGCATCTCGCTGGCGGTGGTGGCCGGATCGGCCTGCTACATTCCGATCACCCACAAGGCCAGTGCCGAGGACGGGCTGTTCGGCTCGGACGATCTGGCCGAAGGGCAGATGCCCATGGACGAGGTTTTGGGGATGCTGAAGCCGGTTCTGGAGGATCCCGCGATACTGAAGATCGGTCAGAACATGAAGTACGACGCCAAGATCTTTGCCAACATGGGCGTCGCCGTGGGCCCGGTCGATGACACGATGCTGCTGTCCTACGCCCAGCACGGCGGGTTGCACGGTCATGGCATGGATTACCTGTCCGACCGCTATCTGAATCACAAGCCGATCCCGATCAAGCCGCTGCTGGGGTCGGGAAAATCCGCCATCACCTTCGACCGCGTGCCCATCGACAAGGCCACGCCCTATGCCGCCGAAGATGCCGATATCACCCTGCGTCTGTGGCACCACCTGAAGCCGGGGCTGCACCGGTCCCGCGTCACCACCGTCTATGAAACGCTGGAACGCCCGCTGATCCCGGTGCTGGCGCAGATGGAGCGCGCCGGCATCAAGGTCGATCGCGATACGCTCAGCCGCATGTCGAACGCCTTTGCCCAGAAAATGGCGGGGCTGGAGGCCGAGATCCACGACTTGGCCGGCGAAACCTTCAACGTCGGCTCGCCCAAACAGTTGGGCGAGATCCTGTTCGACAAGATGTCCCTGCCCGGTGGCAAGAAGGGCAAGACCGGGGCCTATTCTACCGGGGCCGACATTCTGGAAGATCTCGCGACCGAGCACGAATTGCCGCGTCGGGTGCTGGACTGGCGCCAGCTTTCCAAGCTGAAATCGACCTACACGGATGCGCTGCAGGAACACATCAATCCCGACACCGGGCGGGTGCACACGTCTTATATGATCGCCGGGGCGGCGACCGGGCGGCTGGCCTCAACCGATCCGAACCTGCAGAACATCCCGATCCGCAGCGAAGAGGGCCGCCGCATTCGCGAGGCTTTCGTTGCCCCCGAGGGCCGTACGCTGGTCAGCCTCGACTATTCCCAGATCGAACTGCGCATCCTGGCCCATGTGGCCGATATCGACAGCCTGAAGCAGGCGTTCCGCGACGGGCTCGACATCCACGCACTGACCGCGTCGGAAATGTTCAACGTGCCGCTGGAAGAGATGACCCCGGACGTGCGCCGTCAAGCCAAGGCCATCAACTTCGGGGTGATCTATGGCATCTCGGGCTTCGGCCTGGCCCGCAACCTGCGCATTCCGCGCGCCGAGGCGCAGGGCTTCATCGACCGCTATTTCGAACGTTTCCCCGGCATCCGCGCCTATATGGACGACACCGTCGCCTTCGCCAAAGAGCACGGCCATGTGGAAACCCTGTTCGGCCGCCGCATCCACACCCCCGAGATCGCCGCCAAGGGCCCCAAGGCCGGCTTTGCCAAGCGCGCCGCCATCAACGCGCCCATCCAGGGCACGGCGGCGGATGTGATCCGCCGCGCCATGGTGCGGATGCCCGACGCCATCGACGGCATTCCGGCCCAGATGCTGCTGCAGGTCCACGATGAATTGATCTTCGAGGTGGATCAGGGTGCCGAAGAGGTGCTGATCGACCGGGTGCGCGAGATCATGGAAGATGCCGCCATGCCTGCCGTCAAGCTGGATGTGCCACTGGTTGTGGACGCCGGTCAGGGCAAGAATTGGGCCGAGGCGCACTAGGGGGGCGGTGGCCTGTCCCGTGGCGCGTCGAACCTGCCACGGGCGTCAGGTCGTTGTCAGGCGGTTCACGATCCTGCGGGCGAACGGGGCCACCACAAGCACGGTCGGAAAGGCAATTGCCCAACTGGAAATCCAGCTGGACATCCAGAACCCGGCAAACCCCGTGACCAGCCCCAGCGCCTGCAGTGTGGCGACGCCAGAAACAAGGCAGGACATCAGGCCGCTCAGGATAAAGCCAAACAGGATCGGGGCGTAGCGTTGGGGAATCATGGCAATCTCTGGTTTTCGCGGGAAATGGCACAGGGAACTGGCTCAGGCAATCTGTGCAGACGCGCGGCAGCCCTGCATGTCTGCACATCGGGTCAGTCCAGATCGACCTCGGCCGCCGGGATGATCGCGAAGAACACACCGCCCGACCATACGCCCAGCCAGTCCGCCCCCTCATGGGGCGCGACCTCGGCCAGATCCACCAAACGATAAAAGCTCTTGCGGTCGATCAGTGCCTCCAGCCCGGCGCGGACCATGACGTAGGGAGAGGGCTCTCCGGTCTGCGGATCGCGGACCACCCGGATGGGATGATCGGCCCCGGCGCTGACCACGTCGTCCACATGGGTCACAAAGGTCAGGACCTGCGCGCGGCCCGCGCCTTCGGCGGTGAAATCCACCGCAACGAAGGGCGCGTCCTCGACCCGGATGCCGACCTTTTCCACCGGGGTGACCAGGAAGTACTTGCCGCCTTCCAGTTTCAGGATCGACGAGAACAGCTTGACCAGCGGCCGCCGTCCAATGGGCGTGCCCATGTAGAACCAGGTGCCGTCGCGGCGGATCTCCATATCCAGATCGCCGCAGAACGGCGGGTTCCACAGATGCACCGGAGGAGGCCCCTTGCTGGTCGCCGCCTGCGCGGCCTTCACGATGCTGTCTGCATCGGGTGTCACGATGTTTTGTGCGCACATGGTTTTTTGCCATTTGAGTTGCCAGCGATATGTGGCTTGAATGAAGTATAAGCCTAGCAAGGAGTTTGTCATGACCGAAGCTTCCGATCTGGTGGCCGAAATCGAAGCCCTGGGCGAGAAGCTGGCGGATGCCAAATCCTCGATCACCCAGCGGTTCATCGGGCAGGAGCGGGTCGTCGACCTGACCCTTGCCGCCCTTCTCAGCGGCGGTCACGGTTTGCTGATCGGCCTGCCGGGGCTGGGCAAGACCCGGCTGATCGAAACGCTTTCGACGGTCATGGGCATGGATTCGGCTCGAATCCAGTTCACCCCGGACCTGATGCCGGCGGATATTCTTGGCTCGGAAGTGCTGGAAACCGCTGCCGACGGCACCCGCGCCTTCCGGTTCCTCGAAGGGCCGGTGTTCTGCCAGCTTCTGATGGCCGACGAGATCAACCGTGCCAGCCCGCGCACCCAGTCGGCGCTGTTGCAGGCGATGCAGGAGAAATCCGTGACCATCGCCGGGCAGCCCCATGCCCTGCCGCCGCCCTTCCACGTTCTGGCGACCCAGAACCCGATCGAGCAGGAGGGCACCTATCCGCTGCCCGAAGCCCAGCTTGACCGCTTTCTGGTGCAGATCGACGTCAACAATCCCGACCGCGATACCGAGCGCGAAATCCTGCTGGCCACCACCGGGCTTGAGGATGCGCAAAGTCATCAGGTGTTCACCGGTGCTGACCTGATTGCGGCCCAGACCGTGCTGCGGCGGATGCCCGTGGGCGAGGCGGTGGTGGAAACCATCCTGGATCTGGTGCGGGCCTGCCGCCCCGACGATCCCGACGCTCCGGCGGCGGTGCGCGAAAGCGTCAGCTGGGGGCCCGGTCCGCGCGCCGCGCAGGCGCTGATGCTGACGGTGCGCGCGCAGGCGCTGCTGGAAGGGCGGCTTGTGCCCACCGCCGACGATGTCGCCCGCATGGCGCGCCCGGTGCTGATCCACCGGATGCAGCTGACCTTCGCCGCCCGCGCGCGGGGCGAGGGGCTGGCGCCGCTGATCGATCAGGTGGCCGCCGCTGTCACCCGGACCGAGGCGGCTGCGTGACCTCTGACCCCGCGTCTTCCACGGCCCGCTCGGGCCTGCGCCGCGATGGCGAAGCGCTGGCCGCGCCGCTGCCGCCGCTGCTGGCGGATGCGGAACACCTGGCCTCGACCATGCTTCTGGGCGATCACGGCCGCCGCCGCCCCGGCATGGGTGAAGAATTCTGGCAGTACCGTCCCGCCATGGCCAATGACGAGGCGCGGCTGATCGACTGGCGCCGCTCGGCCCGGTCGGACATGCTGTACGTCCGCGAAAAGGAATGGCAGGCGGCGCAATCGGTGGTGCTTTGGGTCGATGGTTCGCAGTCCATGGGGTTCACCTCGGGGAAGTATCCGCCCAAGGGCGACCGCGCCCGCATGCTGGCCATGGCCATTGCCATCCTGCTGCTGCGCGGCGGCGAGCGTGTCGGTCTGACCGGGCAGGCGGTACCGCCCCGGCGCGGCGACATCCAGCTTCTGCGCATCGCCGACGGCCTGTTGGGCGCAGACGATGCGGGGGCAGATTTCGGCGCGCCGGACGTGCGTGGCATCCTGCCCAAGTCGCGGGCGCTGTTCATCTCGGATTTCATGGGGCCGCTGGTCGAGGTCGAAGCCGCGCTGACCGAAGCCGCCGACCTGGGCGTGCGTGGCGCGCTGCTGCAGGTGTTGGATCCGGCGGAAGAGGCCTTTCCCTACGATGGCCGCACGGTCTTCGAAAGCATGGGTGGGGGCCTGCGCCATGAAACGCTGGAAGCGGGCGGATTGCGCGACCGCTATCTGGACCGGCTGGCCGACCGCAAGGCACGGCTGAGCGAATTGGCCCGCATTACCGGCTGGCAGATGCTGACCCATCACACCGGCGACAGCGCGCAGTCGGCGCTTCTGTGGCTTTACGGCGCGCTGGAACGGCGGCGCTGATGCTGGTTCTGGGGCCCATCGCCTTTGCCGCGCCCTGGGTGCTGACCGCGTTGGCGGTGCTGCCGGTGTTGTGGCTGATCCTGCGCGCGGTGCCGCCCGCGCCGCGCCGGCGGCGGTTTCCCGGCGTCATGCTGCTGCTGGGCCTGCGTGACGACGAAACCCAAAGCGACCGCACCCCGTGGTGGCTGCTGCTGTTGCGGATGCTGGCGGTGGCGGCGGTGATCCTGGCCTTTGCCGGTCCGATCCTGAACCCGCGCACGGCGGCAGAGCCGGGACGCGGACCGCTGCTGATCCTGCTCGACGGCACCTGGGCCGATGCCCGTGACTGGGCCGCCCGGATCGACCGGGTCGAGGCGGCTTTGGGCGAGGCCAGCCGCACCGCGCGCCCGGTCTCTATCGCCGTGACCACCGATTTGCCGGCGGGGGGGGCCGAGTTTCAGGCCGCCGACGCCTGGCGGTCCCGGCTGGCCAGCCTTGCGCCCGCGCCTTGGGCCGCCGATCCGGACACACTGGCCGGCTGGACGCGGGCGCAGCCGGAAGGCTTCGACACGCTCTGGCTGTCGGACGGGCTGGCGCGCGAAGGGCGCGACGACGCCCTGGCCGCCTTGCAGGACAAGGGCCGCGTGCGGATCTTCGAAAGCCCGCGCGCGGTGCTGGCCCTGCGGCCGCCCGTCTATCTCGACGGTCTGATCGAGATCACCGCCCTGCGTGCGCGCGAAAGTGGCGCGTTACAAGTTCCGGTGGCGGCCATGGGTCTGGATCCCACCGGGGCCGAGCGGATGCTGGCCCAGACCGAAGCCAGCTTTGCCCCCGGCGCCCGCCAGGCCGAGCTGTCGCTGTCGCTGCCGGCGGAACTGCGCAACCGCATCACCCGTTTCGAGATCACCGGAGGCCGCTCGGCCGGGGCGGTCAGCCTGACCGACGATGCCCTGCGCCGCCGCGAGATCGCCCTGATCGCGGGCCGCGAAGATCGCGAGGGCCTGCAACTTCTGTCGCCGCTGCATTACCTTGAGCAGGCGCTGGAGCCCAATGCCGACCTAATCGACGGAGACATTGCTGACATCCTGCAGGCCAACCCGGATGTGATCGTGCTGGCCGATGTGGCGCGTCTGACCGGGGCCGAGACCGAGGACATCGCCGATTGGATCGACCGGGGCGGCCTGCTGCTGCGTTTTGCCGGGCCACGGCTGGCGGCGGCGGATCTGACCGATGACGCCGCGGCGGTCCTTCTGCCCGTGCGGCTGCGCGCCGGTGGGCGCACCGTGGGCGGCGCCATGAGCTGGGGCGAGCCCAAGGCGCTGCGCCCCTTCCCCGAAACCAGCCCTTTCTATGGGCTGGACATCCCCGCCGAGGTCACGGTGACCTCGCAGGTGCTGGCCCAGCCCGATCCAGACTTGCCCGAACGGGTCATCGCGGCACTGGCCGACGGCACCCCGCTGGTCACCCGCCAGCGCCTTGGCGCCGGGCAGATCGTGTTGTTCCACGTCACCGCCAACGCCGAATGGTCGACGCTGCCGCTGTCGGGCCTGTTCGTGCAGATGCTGGAACGACTGTCGGTGGCCGCGCGGGTGGGCACCGAAACCGCCGAGGATCTGGCCGGCACCACCTGGCAAGCGGTGGAGCATCTGGATGCCTTCGGGGTGCTGTCCCCGGCGGGCATGTCCGAAGGCCTCGACGGTTCAACCCTGCTGGCCACTTCGGTGGGACCGGCGCTGCCGCCGGGGCTCTATGCCTCGGAGGATCAACGGCGGGCGGTCAATGTGATCGGTGCCGAGACCGAGCTTGCCCCGATGGTTTGGCCCGCCGGGGTGCCGGTGGAAGGGCTGGAAGTGGCGCGCGAAACCCGGCTGGCGGGGCCGCTTCTGGTTCTGGCGCTGGGTCTGATGGTGGCCGATGTGGTGGCCTCGCTGTTGCTGTCGGGGCTGCTGGGCCTGCGCCGGACCGGAACCGCGATGGTGCTGCTGGCGGGGCTGCTTCTGTCTGGGCCGGGTCCTTTGCACGCGCAGGACGCCGATCTGCTGCCGGTGGACGAAGCCGCTGCGATTCAGGCGATCAGCGAGGTCGTGCTGGCCCATGTCATCACCGGCAACCCGGCGGTGGACGACACCGCCCGCGCCGGTCTGCACGGGTTGTCCCGAACCCTGTTCGCCCGCACCTCGGTCGAACCGGGGCCGCCGGTGGCGGTGGATCTGGAGACCGACGAGTTGGCTTTCTTTCCGGTGCTTTACTGGCCGGTGACACCGGATCAGCCGCGCCCCTCGTCCGAGGCCTATGCCCGGCTGAACCGCTATTTGCGCGGCGGCGGGATGATCCTGTTCGACACCCGCGATGCCGATCTGGCGGCCATGGGCAGCGAGACGGCAAACACCCGCAAGCTGCAGGATCTGGCCCGCCCGCTGGACATCCCACCGCTGGAACCGGTGCCCGAGGATCACGTGCTGACCCGCACCTTCTATCTGTTGCAGGATTTTCCCGGCAGACACGCCCGCGGCCCGCTGTGGGTCGAAGCGGCCCCCCCCGATGCCGAGCGGGTCGAAGGCATGCCGTTCCGCAATCTCAACGACGGGGTGACCCCGGTGGTGATCGGCAGCAACGACTGGGCGGCGGCCTGGGCGATGGACGGTCAGGGTCGCCCGATGTTCCCGGTCGGGCGCGGTTATGCCGGAGAGCGGCAGCGCGAGATGGCCTATCGCTTTGGCATCAACCTTGTGATGCATGTGCTGACCGGCAACTACAAATCCGACCAGGTGCATGTGCCCGCGCTGCTGGATCGGTTGGGGCAATAGATGACACGCGAGATCCTCTATGACCCGCTGATCGCGCCCGTCTTGCTGGGGGTTCTGGCCCTGGTTCTGGCGGTGGCGATTGGCGTGGCCTTCTGGCGCGGGCTGACCGGCTGGGCGCTGCGCGGGGCCGCCGGGCTGCTGGTGCTGGCGGCGCTTGCCAACCCATCGGTCCAGATCGAGAACCGCGCCGCCCTGTCGGACATCGTGATCCTCGTGATCGACGAGAGCGCCAGTCAGCGCATCGGCGTGCGCCCCGCGCAGACCGAGGCCGCGCTGGCCCGTGTCGAGGCCGAGGTGGCGCAACTGCCCAACACCGAATTGCGCATCCTGCGGCTGGGCGACGGGCCGGGCAACGAGGGCAGCCTGCTGATGACCGCCCTGTCCGAGGCGCTTGCCGACGAGCCCCGCGCCCGCGTCGCCGGGATGCTGCTGCTGTCGGACGGCCAGTTGCACGATCTGCCGCGCGCTCCCGACCTGCCCGCCCCGTTGCATCTGCTGTTGACTGGCGAGGCGCAGGATTGGGATCGGCGGCTGGTGGTCACCAATGCGCCCTCCTTCGGTATCATGGGGGAACCTGTGTCGCTGACCCTGCGACTGGAAAACCAGGGCGCGGTGCCGCCCGAATTGCAGGGCAGCGCCGAATTGGACATCAGCATTGACGGTGCCGAGGCGCGGCGGGTGACCGTGCCCGTGGGCCGCGACATAACCGTGCCGGTGGATCTGCCGCACGGCGGCATGAACGTGATCCGCTTTGCCACGGCCCCCGCTGCGGGCGAGCTGACCGACCGCAACAACGCCGCCGTGGTGCGCATCAACGGGGTGCGCGACCGGCTGCGGGTGCTGCTGGTGTCGGGCGAACCGCACGCGGGCGAGCGGACCTGGCGCAACCTGCTGAAATCCGACAGCTCGGTCGATCTGGTGCATTTCACCATCCTGCGCCCGCCAGAAAAGCAGGACGGGGTGCCGGTCACGGAACTGTCACTGATCGCCTTTCCCACGCGCGAGCTGTTTCTTGAGAAAATCGACGAATTCGACCTGATCATCTTCGACCGCTACAAGCGGCGGGGCATCCTGCCGGCGCTCTACCTGGACAACATCCGCAACTACGTCGAACAGGGCGGTGCGGTGCTGGTCGCGGCAGGGCCGGATTTCGCCTCGGCCGCCAGCCTGTTCCACTCGCCGCTGGCCGAGGTGCTGCCGGCGGAACCCACCGCACAGGTGCTGGAGCAGGGCTTTCACCCCACGATCACCGATCTGGGCCGCAAGCATCCGGTGACCGAGGCGCTGGACGCCGGCACCGTGCCCGGCGATCCGCCGCCCTGGGGCCGCTGGTTCCGGCTGATCGACGTAACCCCCTATCCCGACGCCGAGGTCGTGATGACCGGGGCCGAGGGCCGTCCGCTGCTGCTGCTGGACCGGGTTGGCGAGGGCCGCGTGGCGCTGCTGGCCTCGGATCAGGCCTGGCTGTGGAGCCGGGGCTTCGAAGGCGGCGGGCCGCAACTGGAACTGCTGCGGCGGCTGGCGCATTGGATGATGAAGGAACCCGAGCTTGAGGAAGAAGCGCTGGTGGCCGACGGGCAGGATGGCACCCTGACCATTACCCGGCGCACGCTGGGCGAAGCGCCCGGTGCCTTCGAGGTGACCCGGCCCGATGGCACCACCCTGACGCTGGAGCCGGAGCAGGTGGCACCGGGCCGGTTCGAGGCGCGGCTGGACGGGGCAGGCATCGGCCTGTACCGGGTCAACGACGGGGAGCGCGATGCGGTGGCGGCCCTTGGTCCCTCGGCCCCGCGCGAGTTTGAACAGACCATTGCCAGCGGCGATCTGCTGGATCCGCTGGTTGCCGGGACAGGCGGCGGGGTGCGCCGGATCGAGGCCGGGGTGCCGGACTTGCGCGCCGTGCGTCCGGGCCGGCCCGCCGCCGGGCGCGGCTGGCTGGGCATCACCCCGCGCGAGGCCTATCGCACCACCGACATCTCGGTGCGCCCCTTCCTGCCGGGCTGGGCGTGGCTGGGACTGGTTGCCGCTTTCCTGATCGGCGCGTGGCTGTGGGAAGGCCGTCGCCGGGTCAGCGCGGCAGGGTCAACGTAAACTCGGCAGGCCCCCAGCCATCGGTCTGGCAACGGGCGCGGATCCGCACGTCGGACAGGTCCGCCGGGATCGCGACGCCGGTCAGGCTGCGCGTGAACGGCTGTTCCTGCACATGCGGGTGCAGCAACTCGCGATACCCCAGTACCTGTCCGTCGGGGGTCACAACCTCCCACCCATCGGCATAGTGGTCCCACCCGGTATCGGGATGGCGAAGCGTCACGTCGATGCGCCAGGTCTGGCCGGTTGCGGTGGCGCGGGCGTCCACGACCCGGGGCAGATCGGCCAGGGCTGGGGCGGCGGCGAAGAAGACGGGCAAAAACAGGGCAAATCGGGTCATGGACGCAGTCTGGCACAGGTTGGCCGCCCGCACCCCTCACAGTTCAGTCATCGACGCCCTGCAACAACACGTCCCGTGTCTGAGAACCGAATTCGCGGCGCAGGATCACCGCCACCGTCAGCAGCGTGGTCAGGATCAGGGGCAGGGCGCCCACCAGCCAGGCAAGCGCGCCCATCGCGAAATAGATCGACCGCAGCCCGCGATTGAACGCCCTGGCCGCCGAGATGTTCAACTCGGCCGCCTGCTGGCACCGATGCGGACCGACGGGATCGTCGACCTCGTTGGGGATCGTGCCCAGCATCACCGCGCAATAACCGAAGATGCGGTTGGCCCAGACGAATTTCAGGAAGGCGTTGACCACCAGCAGCAGGATCAGGATCAGCTTCATTTCAAGCACCACCTTCGAGCTTTCGGCCAGCGACAGTTCCGAGGCCAGCGTCGTCAGCTGCTCGATATTGCCGACCAGCGCAAGCCCGCCGCCCAGGGCGATCATCGCGGTCGAAGCGAAAAAGGCCGTGCCTTGCCGCAGGCTGCCGACGATCATCGAATCGAACACGCGCGGCTCACGGGTGATGACATGGCTCATCCAGATCCGCCGGTAGCGCGCCATCAGCACGGAGACCGACGGAAAATTGCGCGGCGGATGCTCGATGAACAGCCCGACCCCCTGCCATGCCAGCAGCAGCAACAGCAGCGCGACCGCGTCAAGCCAGCTGAGCAGGCCCAGTTGGGCGGGGATCATGATGCGATCCAAGGCAAACCTCCGGTTTGGCGGACTGGCCGCGACTGCTCCTGCCATACAGACTGAGGGTCGAAGCGCGCAACCACAACCGCGCCTGCGGTTCGGGCGCGGCGGGAAATTCGTGACAGATGTCCGGGTGAAATGCGAAATCTTAAGCATAATTTCCGGGCATGGCCCGAAAATTGCCGACTATACTGGGCGAGTCGCCACATTCCACTCAAGACAGTCCGTTCCAGACATGGCATAGTTCCCTGCATGATCCGTACCTGCGCAAATATCCTGTTCGGCCTTGCGCTGATGGCCGTCTCGGCCCCGGTTTCGGCCAATGAAACCGGCAGCAGCCGGGTGATGCTGAGCGTGCAGGAGCAGAAAAACTGGCAGGCCATCGGACGGCTGAACGTCACCGGCATCGGCTATTGCACCGCAACGGCGATCGGGCCGGACCTGATCCTGACGGCAGCCCATTGCGTTGTGGACAAGCGCACTGGCAATTCCGTGCGTCCCGACCGGGTCCATTTCCTGGCCGGGTTCCGGGCGGGCACCTTTGCGGCCCACGGCCAAGGGCGCGAGATCGTGCTGATGCAGGGGTACAACCGTTCCATGCGGACGGTGGATCGCGACATTGCCTTCATCCGGCTGGCCGCACCGCTGCCTTCCACGATCACCCCGATCTCCACCGGACGCGGCGTGCAACCGGAGTTGAGCCTGCACACGCTGTCCTACGGGCTGGACCGTGCCCAGATCCCCTCGATCGAGCGGGATTGCCGGTTGCAGAGCCGCATCGGGGCAGTGATCTATACCAGTTGCGATGGGGTTCCGGGTGTGTCGGGCGCGCCGGTCATTCAATTGGTCGATGGCAAGCCCGTGGTCGTTGCGGTGGCCTCGGCGGTGATGGCCCGTCAAAAGGCCCCGATGCTTCACGGGACGGTTCTGGCCGTGGACGCAGCCGAACATCGGCTGGAAATCCTGTTCCGCCAGTTCGAAGGCACCGATGTGTCGATGCCCGATCCGGTGCGCGACGGGTCTTGAACCCCATCTGACAGTTCCTAAATCTTGGGTATCGGGTCGCCAGTCGGGGCCCGTATCTGACCGCGGCCGTCCTTTGGAGGCCGCACAACATCGTTGTCGCTCAATGGAGGATGACCCATGCGCAATTTTGACCTTGCACCGCTTTACCGTGCCACCGTCGGTTTCGACCAGGTGGCGGACCTGATGGATCGGGTTCTGACGTCGGATGTCAGCCAGCCCAGCTATCCGCCCTACAACATCGAAAAGACCGCCGATGACGCCTGGCGCATCTCGATCGCCGTGGCCGGCTTCACCGAGGATGAGCTTTCGGTGGAACTGCGGGAAAACGCGCTTCTGGTTTCGGCCAAGAAGGCCCCGGAAGACACCAAGCGCACCTATCTGCATCGCGGCATCGCCACCCGCGCGTTCGAGCGCCGGTTCCATCTTGCCGATCATGTGCGCGTGACCGCCGCCTCGCATCAGGACGGCATGTTGCACATCGACCTGGTGCGCGAAGTGCCCGAGGCCCTGAAACCGCGCCGGATCGAGATCACCAATGGTGTTCGCGACGCGGCAGGCGAGGCCCGCCCGGTCAACTAAGAACCGGCGCCACCCCATCATTCGGACACTGGCCCGCGCTTCGGCGCGGGCCTTTTCGCGTTCGGCGGGCCTGATTGCCGCAGCCTCACGATTTGCTCGCCTATGGCCATGACTGTTCGCTAATCTGAGCGTGGTACAGGAGTTTCACCATGCTGGGCATTATCGTTTCTCTATTCCTATTGATGTATTTGGCCTATCGCGGGATCAGCGTGCTGATCCTGGCGCCGGTCCTGTCGCTGTTGGCAGCGGGTCTTTCGGGCGGCGCACCGATCCTGGCCACCTATACGCAGGTCTTCATGGAGGCGCTTGGCGGCTACGTGATCAAGTTCTTCCCGCTGTTCCTGCTGGGCGCGATCTTCGGCAAGCTGATGGAGGTTTCGGGCAGCGCCCGCGTCATCGCCGAGTGGATCGTCGAGAAAGTCGGGCAGAAACAGGCGGCCCTGGCCGTGGTTCTGGCCTGCGGGGTGCTGACCTACGGTGGCGTCTCGCTGTTCGTCGTGGCCTTCGCGGTCTATCCCATCGCCGCGGCGTTGTTCGCGCGGGCGGATTACCCCAAGAAATTCATCCCGGCCACCATCGCGCTTGGCTCGTTCACCTTCACCATGACGGCGCTGCCCGGCACCCCGGCGATCCAGAACGCCATCCCGGCACCCTATTTCGGCACTGATGCCTTCGCCGCCCCGATCCTGGGGCTGCTGGCCGCGGCCATCATGTTCACGGGCGGCGTTGCCTGGCTGAACATGCGCATCGGCCGCGCCCGCGCCGCCGGGCTGGGCTATGGCGAGGAGGACCAGTATTCCGCCATCGCCGCCTTGCCGCCCACGGTCGAGGACAACGATCCGCCCTTCTGGGCCGCGATCCTGCCGATCTTCGTGGTCATCGTCCTGAACCTGATCCTGTCGCGCTTCGTCTATCCGGCGATGGACTTCTCCTATCTGGCCGAGGACATCTACGGCGGCATCTCGATCGACGATGTGCGCGGGCTTTGGGCGATCATCACCGCGCTGACGGCTTCGGTCCTCGTGCTGATCGCGCTCAACTGGCAACGGTTTTCCGGGACGCTGAATGCCACGATAACGCAAGGCGTCAACGGCTCGTTCCTGCCGATCTTCAACACCGCGTCCGAGGTTGGCTATGGCACCGTCATCGCCTCGCTGCCGGCCTTCGCCTTGATCAAGAACGGGGTCACCGGGATCATGCCGGATGTGCCGCTGGTGTCGCTGGCCATCGCGGTGAATGCGCTGGCGGGGATCACCGGTTCGGCTTCGGGCGGCATGAGCATCGCGCTGGAGGCACTGGGATCGACCTATCTGGAACTGGCCGAACTGGCCAATGTCAGCCCGGAACTGCTGCACCGGGTCGCGGCCCTGTCCTCGGGCGGCTTCGACTGCCTGCCGCACAACGGCGCCGTCATCACCCTGTTGGCGATCACCAGCCTGACGCACAAGAAAAGCTATGTGGATATCTTCGTCGTCGCCGTGGCGGTGCCGGTGGTCGCGCTGATCACCGTGATCATACTGGGCAGCATGTTCGGGTCGGTCTAGGGGTGACGCCCCAGCCGCCTATTTGGGGGCTGGTACAGCCAGACAGTTGCCCTGCATGTTCCGCAGGACCAGCATCTTGTCGCGGACCGCATTGGGATCGTAGCGCGGGCTGCCAAACCGCGCCCGCCCCGGTTGACCGCCCTTCGCCACGGGGACAGTCTGGCGCGATTGCAGCGGAAGAGGTTTCCCGATGGACATGCGCACCGCCTATGAGATCACCGCCTACATCCCGCAGGCGGATGCGGTGATCGAGGGCTGGACCGAGGATGCGGCCGATCATCGGGCGGTCGAGGCGTCGATCGGGCGGGCCATGCTGAATCTGCCCTACGGCGATCATCCGCGGGCACGGTATGATCTGTTCCTGCCTGCCGGGCGGCCCGAGGGGCTGGTTGTCTTTGTCCACGGCGGCTATTGGCGGCGCTTTGATCGCAGCGATTTCTCGCACTTCTCGCGCGGGGCTGTGGCGCGCGGCTGGGCAGTGGCGATGCCCTCTTATCCGCTGGTGCCCGAGGTGCGTATTTCCGGCATCACGCGGCATGTGGCACAGGCCATCACCACGGCGGCGGCGCGGGTTCCGGCGGGGCCGGTGATCCTGGCGGGTCATTCTGCGGGCGGGCATTTGGTGGCCCGCATGGCCGAGGCGAACGGCCCCTTGCCGGCGGATGTGCAGGCGCGGGTGCAGCGTGTGGTGCCGATCTCGCCGCTGGGCGATCTGCGCCCCTTGCTGCAAACGCCGCTGAACGCTGACCTGCATCTGGATGCGCTTGAGGCCGAGGCCGAAAGCCCGATCCTGCGCCAGCCCGCGCCCGGTCTGGCGGTGACGGTCTGGGCCGCCGAACATGAACGCCCGGTGTTCCTGCAACAGGCAGAGGATCTGGCCCGTGCCTGGGGGGCCAGGCACCGGATCGCGCCGGGCTGCCATCATCTGGACGTGATCCACGGGCTGTCAGACCCTGACAGCCGGCTGACCGAAAGCCTGTTTACGGGGTAAAGCTGGCCAGCCCGACAAGATCCATGCTTTCCAGCATCGGCATCATCACCTCGGTGCTGGCGCCTTCGACCTGGATCAGGAAGCGGTTGGCCACCAGAGTCATCAACTGGCCGTCGGTTTCCAGCACCTTGACGCTGCCCATCCGGTGCAGCTTGCCGCCCGAGGCGGTGGCCAGCATCGGGTTGGCCAGCATCGGTGCCATCGCCATCATCATCGGACTGTCGGCCAACAGGCTGATCGAGAAGCTCTGGTCGCCATTGCTGTAGGTCGCCTCGGCGCCGGTGCCGCCGCCGGTGAAGGCCAATGCGCCGCTCATCTCGGTGCTGATCTCGCGGGTCCAGCCATCGGGAGCCTCGGGCAGAAAGGCCGCCAGCCCGTCGGTGCGCATGGCTTGCAGCAGGCTTTGCGCATAGGCCAGTTCCTCGATCGTGGCAGTGATATTGCCGCCGTCATAGGCGGCACGGGCAGCATCCAGCGTATCGGTCACGTCATCGGCCAGTGCGGGCGTGGCGGTCAGCAGCAGGCAAAGCGCGGTGCGGGTGGGGAAGCGGATCATGGGCTCTCGACCTTGTAGACATCATTCGGGGACAGGGTGGCGCGATCAGTCCGTCAGATCAACCAGCGATCGCCAGCAGGGCAGGATATCCCCCGGTTCCGGGCGGGCATGGCAGACCCCGCGGGCGATGGCGCGGGCCATGCAGGTGGCCGCCGCGTGTCCCAGATCCAGAAGGACTGTCAGATCGTCGTCGGGCAGGGGGTGCGTGCCCGACGCGGCCGCAAAGACCAGATCGCCATCCAGCAGCGTGTGCGAGGGGAACAGGGCCCGTGCCAGCCCGTCATGGGCGCAGGTGGCCAGGCGGGTGGCCTGTGCCTGCGTCAGATCCGCGTCGGTGGCGACAATGGCGATGGTGGTGCTGGTGCCGGGCTGCGTGTCCTTGCGCGGGGCCGGGTCCGGGGCCGGATGCGGGCAGATGCCTGCGCCGCCGAATTCCTCGCCGACCTCAAAGGGCGCGGCCCAGAACTGCCGGTGCGGATGCACATTCGCCGCCCCCAGCGCGTTGACCGCCACCAGGGCGCCCACCGTGAAGGGGCCGACCCGGACCGAGGCCGAACCCAGACCGCCTTTCAGCGTCGCGGTGGTGGCTCCGCATCCCGCGCCCACCGACCCGAGCGCGAAATCCGGGACTGCTGCGGCCAGCGCCTGTTGGCCCAGATCGGGATAGGGAGAGGTCGTCCACCCCTTGTCGCCACCGTTCAGCAGGTCGAACAGGATAGCGCCGGGCACGATCGGCACCCGTTGGCCGCCGACCTGGAACCCACGGCCCGCGCCCCGAAGGGCCTGGCGGACGCCATCGACCGCGCCCAGCCCGAAGGCGGACCCGCCGGACAGCACCAGCGCATCCACCTGCTGCACCAGCTTGTCGGGGGCCAGAAGGTCGGTCTCGGTGGTGCCGGGCGCACCGCCCATCACATGCACGGCGGCGGTGAAAGGGGCGTCGGCGGTCAGCACGGTGGTGCCGGACTTCAGGCGTTGATCCTGGGCATTGCCGACACGGAACCCGGCAACATCGGTGATCAGATTGCGGGGGCCGGTGGGCATGGGGTCTCTCCTGAATTGCCCTGGCAGGCTCGGGCCTGCGGCGGTGCGGGTCAACCCCGCCCTGCGACCTTCCGCGAAGCGGCAGGGTTTGTGGGCCGGCCCGCTCTGGCCTATGGTGGCCTGAACCGCAGGGTGGCTTGTTTGCGCGGCCTTGCGATCCCAAATACTGTTCTCAAGTCAACGAGAGTGACCATGGTCTACGTGAAATGGATATTCTGGGGCCTCATGGTCCTGTTGCTGGGCGGGTTCCTGCACTACACGCTGCCCCGCCATGACACCCTGCGCATCGTCGAGACCGAAGTGCGGCGGGTCGAGGTGGGCGAAGGGTCGCTGTTCTGGGGCTCGTCCGAACCGGGCGCGATGACAGCGGGCAACCGGGATGTGAAATTCATCTCGGGCGTGCGGGAAAGCGGCCGGACCAAGGTGTTCCGCAACGAGGACACGGGCTGGGGCTGGCCGCCCTACATGAAGTTCAATTCCGCCGACCTGCAGGCGCGGGCCGCGGATCTGACCTCGAGCCAGGATGCGCCGCGCTGGATCCTGGTGAAATCCTATGGCTGGCGCAACCAGCTGCTGTCGGTCTTTCCCAACGTGCTGAGCCTCAAGGAAGTCTCCGGTCCCGATCACCGGGTGATCCCGGTGTTCAACATCCTTGTGCTGACCGGGCTTGCGGCGCTGGTGCTGGTGATCCGGGCGTTTGTGAAGCGGTTCTGGGCCAACCGGGTGGATCCGGTGGTCGAAGATGTGGCCAGCGCCTTCGACGCCGCCGACGATCATGTGGATGCGGCGGGCCGCCGGTTCCGCGGACGGCGCGAGAAGTTCCGGGAATGGTGGGTGGAAACCTTCGGCGGCTGAGGCCGGGGAGGCTCCCGCCCCCTGCGGCCCTTGCGGGCCACAGGCGTTGGGCCGCGCGCCGCTGCGCGGCGGATTGAGTATTTTTTCCAAAAAGAATCCGGAGCCGCGGGACGGGCCTGCCGGTTAGCGTTTCAGAAGGCTGCCCAGCAGGCCGCGCACCATGCGGCGGCCGCGGCGGGTGGACAATTGCTGCACCATGGTTTTCGCGAAGGCCTCGCCCAGGTTCGAGGCCATCGAGCCGTTTTCACTTTTACCGGGTGAGTTCTTCCCGGTGTAGCGCGTGGCGCGGCCCGGTGAGGGTCGGGCGGCTTGCGACGGGCGGTTGAAAGTTTCGAAAGTGGCCTTCAGGTCATCCTGAGAGGCGCTTTGGGTGGTTTTGGCCGCCGCCCGTTCGGCAAGGATTTCATGGGCGGAACGCCGGTCGACGGCGGTGTCATAGCGTTGTCCCAGCGGGGAGCCCGTGATCAGCGCGCGGCGCTCGTCCTCGCTCAGCGGTCCCATCTGGCTGGCGGGCGGCCGGATCAGGACGCGGTCGATCATGCCGGGGATGGCCTTGTCTTCCAGCAGGGAGACTACCGCCTCGCCGGTGCCGACCTGCTGGATCGCCGTCGCGGTGTCGAAGGCCGGGTTGGGCCGAAAGGTCTCGGCGGCGGTTTTCAGCGCCTTGGCATCGCGCGGAGTGAAAGCGCGCAGGGCGTGCTGGATGCGGTTGCCCAGCTGCGACAGCACGTCCTCGGGGATGTCGTCGGGCAGTTGGCTGACGAAATAGACCCCCACGCCCTTGGAGCGCACCAGCCGCACCACCTGTTCGATCCGTTGCAGCAGGCTTTTCGGAGCGGTGTCGAACAGCAGATGCGCCTCGTCGAAGAAAAAGACCAGCTTCGGCTTGTCGGGGTTGCCGACCTCGGGAAGCTCTTCAAAGAGTTCCGACAGCAGCCAGAGCAGGAACATGGAATACAGGCGCGGCGTGGTGATCAGCTTGTCGGCCATCAGGATGTTGACCTGGCCGCGCCCCTGGGCGTCGGTGGTCATCAGGTCCGACAGTTGCAGTGCCGGTTCGCCCAGAAACCCGCGCACACCCTGGTTTTCCAGCACCAGCAGCGCCCGTTGCACCGCCCCCAGAGAGGCACGGGCCACATGGCCATAGTCGTGTTGCACCGCCTCGGTGTTGTCACCGATCCAGTTCAGGACCGCCCGCAGATCGTCAAGATCCAGCAGCGCCAGCCCCTGATCGTCGCAGATGCGGAAGGCGATGTTCAGAACTCCTTCCTGCACATCGGTCAGGTCCAGCATCCGGGCCAGAAGCACCGGACCAAGTTCGCTAACCGTGGTGCGCACGGGATGGCCGGACTGGCCGAAGATGTCCCAGAACACGACAGGGCAGGCGGCGGGGGCATAGTCGGCCAGCCCGATCTGCGTTGCACGTGCGGCGATGCGATCGCTGGGCGCGCCCGGCTTGCCAAGGCCGCTGACGTCGCCTTTCACATCCGCCATGAACACCGGGACGCCGGCGGCGGAAAACCCTTCGGCGAGGATCTGCATGGTCACGGTCTTGCCGGTGCCGGTTGCACCCGCGATCAGCCCGTGACGGTTGGCCAGATCCAGTTTCAGCACCTGCGGTTCGCGATAGTCCGTGCCTCCACCGCCGATGAAAATGCCCGACATGTCCTGCTCCCTCTGTTGCCCCGATCATGTCGGCGCGGGCGCGGTGCGGCAAGGGCATCGCGCGGCGTATTTGCTCAACCGGCCGGAAATTCCGCGGTGTCGGGGGGGCGCAACGAAAAACCGCGGCCACAGGGGCCGCGGTTTCCGCAGGTCAGCCGTGAGGGGACGTCAGCCCGGGCTCATGCCGCGCAGCCGTTCCGACCGGCGGCGCAGAACCTCCAGCGTGGCCAGCAGCGCGATGGAAATCCCCACAAGCAGCGTCGCCACCGCAAGGATGGTCGGGCTGATCTGTTCGCGCAGGCCGATGAACATCTGCCATGGCAGGGTCTTCTGCCCGGCCGAGCCCACGAAGAGCACCACCACCACCTCGTCGAATGAGGTGATGAAGGCAAACAGCCCGCCCGAGATCACGCCGGGAAGGATCAACGGCATCTGCACCCGGAAGAAGGTGGTCACCGGGTCGGCGCCCATGTTGGCCGCCGCCCGCGTCAGCGAGTTGTCGAAGCCCACCAGCGTGGCGGTCACCGTGATGATGACGAAGGGAATGCCAAGCGCTGCATGGGCCAGAACCACGCCCAGGTAAGTGCCTTGCAGGCCGATGCGCGAATAGAAGAAATACATCCCCGCCGCCGAGATGATCAGCGGCACGATCATCGGCGAGATCAGGATCGCCATGATAGCCCGGCGTCCCGGCACATGCGGCTGGCTGAGGCCGATGGCGGCCAGCGTTCCGAAACTGACCGACAGCAGGGTCGCCACCGGGGCAATGGTCAGCGAGTTCCACAACGCCGATTGCCAGTCCGAATTGGTGAAGAAGTCCTGATAGTGCTTCAGCGAATAGCCTTCGGGCTTCAGGGCCAGCATCTCGGGGGTGAAGGTGAAGAAATCCTCGGCGTTGAAGCTGAGCGGCATCACCACGATGATCGGCGTGATCAGGAAGCCGAAGATCACCCCGCAGATTACCCGGAAGGTAAAGTGCCACAACACCTGTCCAGGGGTCAGATAGGGGGCCAGGTTTGCGCGATAGCGGCCATCGGCCAGCCAGAAGGTCAGGTTGCCGAAGAGCCAGCCCGCCAGGGCGCTGATGATCCCGCCGATAGTGCCGCCGACCATCAGGCCGATGATGGCGAAGATCACCACCAGTCCCAGCCGCACCGACCGGCGCGGCAGTTTCAGATGCATCAGCGCAAAGGCCATGCCGGCCATCAGGATGGCGCCCAGCACCAGGCCCAGCAGGCCCGAGCCCTGCGCCGTGCCCACGAGCAGCCCTGCCAGGGCACCGAAGGCGCCGACGATGGGGCCGACGAAACTGAAGGGCTGCGGTTTCAGGTCAATGATGGTTGCCATGGATCAGCCCCCCAGTTTCACGTTGTCGATGCCGACGATGCGATCATAGGCCCAGTACAGGATCAGGACCGCGGCCAGAAGGATCGCGCCAAGTGCGGCCGCCAGACCCCAGTTCAGCGAGCTGGAGATATGATAGGCGATCCGGTTCGAGATGAATGTCCCGGTGGTACCGCCGACGATCTCGGGCGTGATGTAATAGCCGATGGCGAGGATGAAGACGAGGATAGAACCCGCCCCGATTCCCGGCACCGACTGCGGGAAATAGACCCGCCAGAACGCCGTCCAGTTGGTTGCGCCCAGTGATTTCGCGGCGCGCAGGTAGCTGGGGTTGATGGTCTGCATCACCGAGTAGAGCGGCAGGATCATGAAGGGCAGCAGGATGTGGGTCATCGCCACGATGGTGCCGAACTGGTTGTTGATCATGATCAGCCGGTTGGCGTCATCGACCAAACCCAGCCAGACCAGCACGTCGTTGATCACGCCTTGCTGTTGCAGCATGACCTTCCAGGCCGAGGTGCGCACCAGCAGCGAGGTCCAGAACGGCAGCAGCACCAGGATCATCAGCAGGTTCGCGGTGCGCATCCGCAAGTTGGCCAGCAGCCACGCCACCGGATAGCCCAGAAGGATGCAGCTGACGGTGATGACCATCGACATGAACAGGGTGCGTTTGAACAGCATGATGTAGATCTGCTGGTTCTCGGGCTGGTCGGTGATCCCGTCCGGACCCAACTGCTTGTCTACTGCGTTCAGGAAATAGCCCGGCGTGTAGCGCGGGGCATAGACGCGGATGGTCTGCCAGACGCCAACGTCACCCCAATCCTCGTCCGCTTCCAGGAATTGCGCCTTCCGGCTGGCACTTTCGAAGGTGGCGACGGCCGCCTTTGCCTCTTTCAGCAGATCGGCCTGCGGGCCGGAATAGGCCGCGATGCCGGCCTCGGACGCGGCTGTCAGATCATTGTAAAGCGCGGTGTAGACCAGCGTCCAGGGTTCGTCGTCCAGCGCTGTTTCTTCTTCTTCCGTGCGCATGAAATCGGCGAACTGGCCGAAGGCCTCGGCGGTCTGGGGCAGCAGGTCGCCAATGCCGGGGGCCGGTTCAAACGCCGGGGGGGCCTTGGTAAACGCTTGTCCGGCCTTCTTGGCCGCGTCCTGCTCGGCCAGCCAGCCGGTGGCGGCCTGCGCATAGGCGGGGCTGGCCATCAGGGCGACCCAGGTGGTTTCCTCGCCCCAGGCGTCGTTCAGATCCTCGAACTGGTCGACGTAAAGATCGCCCATCTTTTCCACGGCCCGACCGCTCTTGCGGAACAGCGACGACATACCGACGTTTTCATAGTTCAGCCGGCTGCCGACACGGGTGTGGATCTTCTGTTCCTGGGCGACAAACATATCCTTGTAGAGCGCGTCGAACACCTGCTCATCGGGAACCTCGCCGCTTTCGGGATCCCAGTCTTTCAGGGCGGCCACCGTGCGCGGCAGCGTGTCGGACACGATCTGGTTTTCTACCGATCGGAACAGCATGTCCGCGATGGGCGCGATGAAGGTCACGAGCACGAAGATCAGAAGCGGAGCGATCAGCGCCAGCGCCCGCATTTTCTGAACGCGAAGGGCGCGGTTCAGGCTCTTTTTAAGTGGCGTTCCGTCCGCGGAGAGAACACGGCCAGTCTCGGTTGCGTCGCTCATGCATATCCCTCGACAATTGTGAAATCTGTTTCAGCGCAACTCTGCCGGATGGCGGCTGCGTCCTGGTATTCCGGGCTGCGATAGCAGGCGCGCGCGGTGGCCAGATCGGGAAAGGCGACGACCACATGGCGGGGGCGCGCCTCGCCTTCGGTCACATCGCTTTCGCCGCCGCGCACCAGGTACACGCCGCCGAAGGCCTCGATCACGGGCTGGGCCTTGCGCACATAATCCGGATACGGGGCCGGGTCGGTGACCTTGATATGGACGATCCAATACCCTTTGGGCATGGGTGGTCTCCTTTCCGGCTGGGTAAGACGGGGCCAGAAGGCCCCGTCCGAGGCTTGTATCGGCGGTTACTTCGCCAGCCAGGCCTGGAAGCGGGCTTCCACGTCGTCCTGGTTGTCAGCCCACCATTCGATGTTGTTCACCAGGAAATTCTTCTGGTTGGCGGGGTTGGTCGGCATATGCGGCGCCATCTCGATGCCCAGTTCGGCATGGGTCGACACCAGCGGCTGCGACGAAGCGCGGGCCGGGCCGTAAGAGATATAGGCTGCCTGATCGGCCAGACGCTGGGTGTCGGTCGCGTACTTCACGAAGTCCAGGACGCGGGCCAGACGGTCGTCCGGCAGATCCGCAGGGATGACCCAGCCGTCGAAATCAAAGACCTGCCAGTCCCACAGCATCGCGACCGGCTGGCTCTGTTCCTCGATCACGCTGAACAGGCGACCGTTGTAGGCGGAACCTATGACGATTTCGCCATCCGCCAGAAGCTGCGGCGTGTCGGCGCCCGACGACCACCAGATCGTTTCGTCCTTGATGGTGTCCAGTTTCGCCAGCGACTGCTCGAGCCCCTCGGGGGTTTCCAGAACGTCATAGAGGTCTTCCTGGGCCACGCCGTCGCACAGAAGCGCCCACTCCAGGTTCTTCTTGGGGCGTTTTTCAAGCGCGCGCTTTCCGGGGAAATTCTCCAGATCGAACACGTCGCAGAGGCTGGTCGGGGTTCTTCCGTCCCATTCCTCGACATCGGTCCGGTACCCGAAGGTGGTCGAGAACACGATCTGCGGGATGAAGCAGTCGTTGATCAGGGTCGGGCCGAAGTCGTCTTCGACATCGGAGCCGTCGTCGCCTTGGGCCAGCACGTCGTCAAAGTCGATCTCCATGGCCAGGCCTTCGTCGCACAGACGCTGGCTGTCGGGGCCCTCCACGTCCACGAGATCCCAGGTCACGTTGCCGGCTTCGTTCATGGCGCGCAGCTTCGACACGGCTTCGTTCGAGCTTTCGTCCCAGGTCACCGAAACGCCTTCATTGGCAGCCATGTAAGGCTCGGTATAGGCCTTCTGCTGGCTGGTCTGATAGGCGCCGCCCCAGGATACCAGCGTCATGTCCGAAGCCATGTGGTCATCGGCAAAGGCGCTGCCTGCTGCGACCAGTGCACTGCCGGTCAGAAGCGTTGTTAGCAGTTTCATATAGTACTCCCCTTGGATTTGTTTTCTTTGGTTTGTTGACCGCGAGGATGGACCCGCGGCGGTTGTGCTCAGGCGTCCAGCGCCCGGCAGTCTTCCGGCAGCCACCCGATCTCGATGGTTTCGCCGGGGGTGAGCCGGACGGTATCGGGGGCGTTGCGGGTCTTGACGATGAAATCGTCATTGCCCGCCACCCGAAGTCGTGTGCGGAAGATATCGCCCATGTAGATGAACTCCAGCACTTCTGCCTTCAGCAGGTGGGCGTCGGGGTTCAGGCGTTCCTTTCTGGTTTCCACCCGCTCGGGGCGGATCGAAACACGGGTGCGTTCGCCGGGCTTGGAAACATTGACCGGCATGCAGTCGATCAACTCGCCATCGTCCAGCTCCACCAGCGCGATCTTGTCGTTGATCTCCTTGACGGTGCCTTCCAGCGTGTTGTTCTCGCCGATGAATTGCGCGACGAAGCTGTTGTCGGGATGCTCATACAGGTCGTCGGGCGGCGCAAGCTGCTGGATGCGGCCATCGTTGAACACCGCGACCCGGTCCGACATGGTCAGCGCCTCGGTCTGGTCGTGGGTCACATAGACCACCGTGATGCCCAGATTGTCGGCAATGCGCTTGATCTCGAACTGCATGTGTTCGCGCAGCTGCTTGTCCAGCGCGCCCAGCGGTTCATCCATCAAAACCAGTTCGGGTTCGAACACCAGCGCGCGGGCCAGCGCGACGCGCTGCTGCTGGCCGCCCGAAAGCTGTGCCGGCCGACGTCCGCCGAAGGCCCCCATCTGCACCATGTCCAGCGCGCGTTTGACCTTGGCCTCGCGGTCGGACTTGCCCAGCTTGCGCACTTCCAACGGGAAGGACAGGTTTTCCGCAATGGTCATATGCGGGAACAGCGCATAGTTCTGGAACACCATGCCGATGCCGCGCTTGTGCGGCGGGATGTTGTTGATGGGTTTGCCGTCCAGCAGGATCTCGCCATGGGTGGCGGTTTCAAACCCGGCCAGCATCATCAGGCAGGTGGTCTTTCCGGACCCTGACGGGCCCAGCATGGTCAGAAATTCGCCCTTGGGCATCGACAGATTGAGATCCTTCACCACAAGGGTCTCGCCGTCATAACTTTTCTGCACACGTTGAAATTCGACGAAGGCGTCGTTTGTCTGGTCTAGTGCCAAGAACTCGGCTCCCTGTTTTTGTCCGTTCGTGTCGTGCCGACCGGTATCCCCAAATCAAAACGCGTCCCGGTCCAAGTTACAACCAAAGAACCGGATGCGTTGGGAAAAAGCTGTTCAGGAAGAGGCATGAGCGCTTTCCCGGCGTTCTGAAAACGCCGTGAGCCTTGCATGACACCGGCGCGGTTTCGCGATTCGAATCATCATGCGGCGATCGTATCGGATGCCGCTGAGGTAAAGGGCAGCGGGGCCTTCTGGCCGCTATGGCTGCTGAAGAAACGGGGGTGGTCGGAAAGGTCGGGCAAGGCATATTGTCCAGGTCAAACCCCGATCTGCGACGGGAATGGATATCCCGGCGTGCAGGACTGAACTGCAAGGCGCGCGGCCCTGATCAGCGACGCCATCGCTGACGACGGAAACTTAAGCGTGCGGGTGTCCTTGCGTCAACCCCCCCCCGTGCTGTCAGATTTCCAGCAGCCTCAATCGCGCTTCCCCGGCCTGCATCTCGCCGCCCGCACGGTCAAAGCGCAGATGGGCCAGCGCCTCGCCCTCCGACTGGGTGAACAGACGGCCCACCGGTTTGCCGTCCGCGGTAATCTCGCTGCCCACAGGGGCGGTGCCGTCGATGGCCACGCGGGCCAGCCCCTTGCGCAGTTCGGTCTTGTGTTTCATCCGGGCGGTGACTTCCTGGCCCACATAGCAGCCCTTCTTGAAATCCACTCCGTGCAGGTGTTCGAATCCGGCTTCCAGGATATAGGTCTCGTCGGGGATCAACTCGATCCCGCTTTCGGGGATGGCATGGGCCACACGCAGCCGGTCCCAGGCTGCCGGGGCGATGCCATCCGTCGGCGTTGCCCGATAGGCCCGCCACCCCAGCGCCGGGTGGCGCGGGTCGGACCAGCCATCCTCGGGGGCCGTGCCAAGCCCCTGCGCGACGACCAGCGGTGACGGCGTGATCTCCACCGCCGCGCGCAGCTTGTACATGCTCAGGCGCTTCAGCAGGCCTGGTGCCAGCCCGGCGGCCACATCCAGCAAGATGGCCCCGCCCTGCCGCGCCAGGAAGAAATCGGCCAGGTATTTGCCCTGCGGGCTCAGCAGCGCGGCATAGATCAGCCCCTGTGCCAGCCCGGACAGATCATTGGTCACCAGCCCTTGCAGGAATGGCTCTGCATCCTGGCCGGTCACCTCAAGGATTTGACGGTCTGTGATGGTCATCGGCTTTCCCCTGTCCTGCGCCCCCGTCATATAGGGGAACGGCAAACAGAAGAAAGAGCCTGCGATGCGCGCACCGATCTCGGTGGTGATCCCGACCCTGAACGCGGCAGACCAACTGCCCGACACGCTGCGCCACCTGATGCCCGGCCTGGGTGAAGGCTTGATCCGCGAGCTTGTGATCACCGACGGTGGCTCGACCGATGCCACGCAACGGCTGGCGGCGGAAGCGGGCGCCATCTGGCTGGATGGTCCGGCGGGGCGCGGGGGGCAGTTGCGGCGCGGGGTTGCGGCGGCCAGCGGCGACTGGCTGTTGGTGCTACATGCCGACACACATCTGGGCGACGGCTGGACACAGGCGGTCGTCGCGCATCTGGAATCCTGCCCAGACAAGGCCGGGTGTTTCCAGCTTGGCTTCCGGGCGCGCGGGCTAGCCCCGCGCGTGGTGGCCGGGGCGGCAAACCTGCGCGCGCGCCTGTGCGACATGCCGTTTGGCGATCAGGGCCTGCTGATCTCCCGCGCGCTCTACCAAAGGGTCGGCGGCTACCCGGATATCGCCTTGATGGAAGACGTGGTGCTGTCCCGTGCCCTGAAAGGCCACTTGCGCCCGCTGCCCGCCGTCGCCCTGACCGGGGCCGAGCGCTATCGCGAGAACGGCTGGATCGGCCAATCGGTCCGAAACCTCTGGCGCCGCGCCCGGTTTCGCCACGGCGCCGATCCGGCGGACCTGGCGCGCGGCTACGATCCGGGCCGGAACAGCCCGTAGATGAGCGAGACAGTTGCGGCTCCGCCGGGGCGCGCTTGAACTGCGCGTCGCACCATTTTCAAGACGGCGCTCATTCTTCTTGGCACAAATACTCCCGCCGGAGGCACGAAATCCCGGCACCCGCAGGGGGCCGGCCCTAGCCGTCCTCCCCGCGCGAGGCTTTCCAGCTGGCGGTCAGGGCCTTGTGGTCATAGCGGGTGCGCAACCAGTCCTCCAACCCGATGGGGGTCTGGGCGGCCTCGGCTTCATAGACGTCGAAGACGTGATCCAGAATGCCGGTGTCGGTGCTGGACAGATGCAGGTATTTCCAGTGCAGCTGCCGCCGCGCCTCGGCCACGGGCCGCCCGTCGATCACCGCCAGATACAGCGCCGAGGCAAACCCGGCGCGGTCCGAGCCGGACTTGCAATGCATCACGAAGGGCCGTTCGACCGTGCGGAACAACTCCAGCAGCGCCAGGATATCCTTGCGCGGCGCCAGCTTGCGGGCGCTCAGGGTGATGTTGTGCAGGGTCAGGCCCAGCTTGGCACAGGCTTCCTGCTCGAACAGGAAGGGGCTCTGCCGGTTCCGGCCGCGCAGGTTGATGACACTGACGATGCCGCGCTTCTTGTAGATGCGCAGCCGCTTCGGCGACGGTTGGTTCGAACGCCAGACTCCCGGCGCGATTTCCTCAAGGTTCCACCACACAGTGCGCAGAAAGGCATGGTCCAGAAGCTGGAAATGCCACCACGCGTGCCGCCGTGCCTTGGGGGTCGAGATATCCCGGCCATAGCGGTCGCGCAGGGCGCGTTCGACCTTCTGGAACTTCGACTTCAGGCTGTTTGTCATCTTGTCTCTCAACTCGCCACTCGGGGACTCTTGCATGCGCGGCCCGGTCCGGGTCCGCGGCTGTGGCTGCGGGCAAATTGACCTTGGGGATGCGCCCGCTTACCTGTTTTCAGACGCGTTTGAAAGGTTTTCCAATGTCTCTGTCGCAGGGTCGTTCCTATCTGGCCATCCCCGGGCCGTCCGTCTTGCCCGACCGCGTGCTGCAGGCCATGCAGCGCCCCGCACCCAACATCTATACCGGAGAGCTGGTCGGACTGGTCGACAGCCTGCTGCCCGATCTGAAGGCCGTGGCGCGCACCGAAGGGAAGGTGGCGATCTACATCTGCAACGGGCATGGGCTGTGGGATGCCACGCTGGCCAATCTGGTAACGCCGTGCGATCGGCTGCTGGTGTTGAGCACCGGACGGTTTGCCGTCGGCTGGGGCGATGCGGCCCGCGCCATGGGGGCCGAGGTCGACGTCATGGACTTCGGGTTGCGCGGGGCGATGGATCCCGAGCGGGTCGAGGCCGCGTTGCGGGCCGACACCGGACACCGGATCAAGTCGGTGCTGGTGGCGCATGTGGACACCGCCACCTCGGTGCGCAACGACATTGCCGCCCTGCGCCGGGCCATGGACGCGGCGGGCCATCCGGCATTGCTGTTGGTGGATTGCATTGCCAGCCTTGGCTGCGATCCCTTCGAGATGGATGCCTGGGGTGTCGATGTGATGATCGCCGCCAGCCAGAAGGGGCTGATGACGCCGCCGGGGCTGGGATTTGTCTTTTTCAACGACCGCGCCGACCTTGTGCGCAAGGGGCTGGACCGCGTGCCGCGCTACTGGGACTGGACCCCGCGCACCGAGGCCGCGCTGTTCTACCAGTTGTTCTGCGGCACCGCCCCGACCCATCACCTGTTTGCCCTGCGCGAGGCGCTGACCATGCTGGTGCACGAAGAAGGGCTCACCCACGCGCTGGCGCGTCATGCCACGCTGGCCCGCTGCGTCTGGGCCGCGGCCGAGGCGTGGCAGGCCGGGGGCGGGCCGATGCTGAACATTGCCGAACGCGGCGCGCGCAGCCATGCGGTGACGGCGCTGACCACGGTCGCGGTCGCGGATGGCACGCGTCTGCGCGACTGGATGGAACAGCAGGCGGGGGTGACGCTGGGCATCGGGTTGGGCATGGTGGCGCCGGGCAACCCGGAGTGGCACCGGTACTTCCGAATCGGGCATATGGGGCATGTGAATGCGCATATGGTTCTGGGGGTGCTGGCCAGCCTTCAGGCCGGTCTGGTGGCGCTGGACATTCCGCATGGAACCGGCGCGCTGGACGCTGCCGCGCGGGTCTGTGCCGGGGCAAGCGGTTAAGATCACTTCAGAAACTTGCGTCGGGCTTCCTGCGCGATGGCGTGTTTCAATTGCAGGTCCGCGACCTTTGACATCGCTGTCTTGCGATCTTCGGGGGCCGCGTTGGCCAGTTCGGTCAGGGCCTGATCAAGGGCCTGCTTGAGGCGGATTTCCTCGGGCAAGGCGCCGGCTTCGGCCATCAGGCGATGGCCCACTGCGGTGCCGGCGTCGATCAGCGCGTCGCCGGGACGATAGGGCAGGGGCTTGCCCGCGCCGGACAGGTCAGAGAACTGGCCTTCGGCCTCGGCGCGGCGAATGCGGCTTTCGGTGAGGGTGGCGAGCGAGCGGATCATGCCCCCAAGATGGGTCTGATCCGCCTGTTTTTCAAGAGCCTTAGCCCAGTTCGGCCAGACGCGTCAGCGCCGCTTTCACACGGGTTTCCTCGTCTTCCTTGACGGCCAGCAACTCGCGGGTTTCGACGATCACCTCTTCGGGGGCGCTTTCGACGAACTTGGGATTGTTCAGTCGACCACGCAGGCCACCCAGATCCTTGGCCAGCTTGCCGAGGGTCTTTTCGAGCCGGGCCTGTTCCTCGTCCACGTCGATGACATCGGCCACCGGCAGCGCGAAGGTGCCGCCTTCCACGGCGACGGTCACACATCCCTTGGGCAAGTCACTGACGGTGCTGATCTTTTCGATCCGCGCCAGTTTCTGGATCAGGGCGGCGTTGCGCGACAGGGCCTGGCCCCCGGTTGGGTCCAGTTCCAGTTGCAGCAATTCCAGCTTCAGACCGGCGGGCACATGCATCTGGGCCCGGACCGAGCGGATTTCGTCGATCAGGGAGATCACCCAGTTCATCTCGCGATCTGCGGATTTGTCCAGCAATTCCGAGGTCTTGTAGGTCGGCCAGTCCGAAACCACCAACAGATCGTCGCGCTTGGCCGTCAGGCCCCAAAGCTCTTCGGTGATGAAGGGCATGATGGGATGCAGCAGGATCATGCACTGGTCCAGAACCCAGCCCATGGTGGCGCGGGTTTCGGCCACCACGGCAGGATCGTCCGAGGCCAGCAGCGGCTTGGCGAATTCGACGTACCAGTCGCAGACCTTGCCCCAGACAAAGCCGTACAGCGCATGCGCCGCGTCGTTGAACCGGTAGCTGTCCAGCGCCGCATCGACGGTTTCCAGCGTGCGGGCGGTTTCGCCGATGATCCAGATATTGGCGGTCTGGATGGCGTCTGGTGCGTGTATGGCGGGCGTATGGCTGCCGTCGGCGCCGTAGACCTCGTTCATCTCGGCGTAGCGCACGGCATTCCACAGCTTGGTGCCGAAGTTGCGATAGCCGGCGATGCGATCCTTCGACAGTTTCAGCACCCCACCCAGCGAGGCCATGGCGGTATTGGTGAAGCGCAGCGCATCGGCGCCGTATTCATCGACGATGTCCAGCGGGTCGATGACGTTGCCGGTGGTCTTGGACATCTTCTTGCCCTTCTCGTCCCGCACCAGCCCGTGCAGATAGACGGTGTGGAAGGGTTCGGTGTCCATCACCGCGAGGCTCATCATCATCATCCGGGCGACCCAGAAGAACAGGATGTCCTGCCCGGTGATCAGCACCGAGGTCGGGAAATACCGCGCCAGTTCCGGCGTCTTCTGCGGCCAGCCCAAAGTGCCAAAGGGCCACAGACCGGACGAGAACCAGGTGTCGAGCACATCCGGGTCGCGCCAGACCGGGTAGACCAGATGGGTCGGGTCGTCGCTGACATTGTATTCGGCCAGGCTTTCGGCCAGCAGATGCACGGCTGCCTGATAGTCCTTAACCTCGACGATGCGGGCCACATGCAGCGGCGTCGGCAGGTTGGCAAGATCGCGGCGGAACTTTTCTGACACGGCCTCCAGATCGGCAGCGCAATGGTGCGTGGGGGCGGCGTGGTTGTAGCTGCCCTCGCGCAGCAGGCGGAACAGTTCGACGTCGTCGAGATCGCCCTCCTCGGGGCCAAGCTCGCTGGGTTCGGGCCAGATGTTCAGGCCGTACCAGACCGGGATCTGGTGGCCCCACCAAAGCTGGCGCGAGATGCACCACGGCTCGATGTTCTCAAGCCAGTTGTAATAGGTCTTCTCGCCGCTTTCGGGCATGATGACCGTGCGGCCTTCGCGCACCGAATCCAGCGCCGGGCCGACGATCTTGTCGGCATCCACGAACCACTGGTCGGTGAGCATCGGCTCGATCACCACCTTCGAGCGGTCGCCATAGGGCTGCATGATCGGCTTGGCTTCCACCAGCGGCACCTGCGTGACCTCTTCGGCTTCGGCGCCTTTCTTTTTCTTCGGCGTGCCCAGGCGCGGATCGTCCGAGGTGGTCATCACGGCCAGACCTTCGGCGGTGATGTCGGCCACCACCCGTTCGCGTGCCTCGAACCGGTCCAGCCCGCGGTATTCCTCGGGGACGAGGTTCATGGCGGCGATGGAGGCCTCGGTGAACTCGGCCTCGCCGTTGGCGATACGCTGGGCTTCGGCGGCTTCCTCGGCATAGGGGCGGCCATCGGCACGCAGGTGTCCCCTGGTGTCCATCAGGTTGTACATCGGGATGCCGCCGCGTTTGGCGACCTGATAGTCGTTGAAGTCATGCGCCCCGGTGATCTTCACCGCGCCCGAGCCGAAGGTCGGATCGGGGTATTCATCGGTGATGATCGGGATCAGGCGGCGGTGGTCTTTCGGGCCGACCGGGATCTCGCACAGCTTGCCAATGATCGGCGCATAGCGGGCGTCCGAGGGATGCACCGCGACCGCGCCATCGCCCAGCATGGTTTCGGGCCGGGTGGTGGCGATGGAAATATAGTCGCGGGTCTCGCGCAGGGTGACGGTGCCGTCCTCGTCCTTCTCGACGTATTCATAGGTTTCACCGCCCGCCAGCGGGTACTTGAAGTGCCACATGTGGCCCGGCGTCTCGACGTTCTCGACCTCAAGATCCGAGATCGCGGTTTCGAAATGCGGGTCCCAGTTGACCAGCCGCTTGCCGCGATAGATCAGGCCCTTTTCGTACATGTCCACGAAGACCTTGATGACGGCATCGTGGAAATCGGGCGAGTTTTCGTGCCCGACACGCGGATCGCCCGGCGCACCGGCCATGGTGAAGGCGTTGCGGTCCCAGTCGCAGGAACAGCCCAGACGCTGCAGCTGCTCGATGATGGTGCCGCCGGATTCGGCCTTCCATTCCCAGACCTTGGCGATGAAATCCTCGCGCGACAGATCGGTGCGGCGCAGGTTGCTTTCCGCCTTCAGCTTCTTTTCGACCTGAAGCTGGGTGGCAATGCCGGCGTGATCCTGTCCGGGCTGCCACAGGGTGTCGAAGCCGCGCATCCGGTGCCAGCGCACAAGGATATCTTGCAACGTGTTGTTGAACGCGTGGCCGACATGCAGCGCACCGGTCACATTGGGTGGCGGGATCATGACGCAGAAGCTGTCATCGCGTGAGCGGTTGGCCCCGGCCCGGAATGCGCCGGTGTCTTGCCACGCCTGGCTGATCCGCGCTTCGGCCTCGGCCGCGTTGAAGGTCTTTTCCATTGCCATGCGTCTGGTCCCCGAGTTCAAGCGTTGCGCGTCGGCATAGCGAATGCGCGGGCCAAGGCCAAGGGGGCGGTGGCATTGGCTGTGTGCACCGCGTGCTGCATCGGGGCTGTGTGCAGCGCCTGTTACAGCCCCTGCACAATTTGTGAGGGAAAATGATGGGCCGGGGCATCGCTTGTTAAGCGGTTGCGACCTATCTTTGATTTGGAATGCCAACGGATGGAGGGTCAGCGTGACAGGGCGCGCATCACGGTACATCACCACACAACGGCGGGCGGGGGATGCTCCGCGCACGCATGTGGTAATTCTGGATGGCACGCTGAGTTCGCTGGACGCCGGCCGCAGCACCAATGCCGGGCGCATCTTCAAGCTGCTGATGGACCTGCCCGCCGCCGACCGGCCTTCGGTCTATTACGAGGAAGGCATCCAGTGGCGGCAATGGCGGTCCTGCACAGATGTGATGACCGGGCGCGGCATCAACCGGCAGATCCGCCGCGCCTATGGGTTCCTCGCCTCGCGCTATCAGCCCGGTGACCGGATCTTCCTGTTCGGCTATTCGCGCGGTGCCTTCGCCGTGCGCTCTTTGGCCGGGGTCATCGACCGGGTCGGGCTGCTGAAACCGCATCGCGCCACCGAGCGGATGATCCGGCAGTTGTACCGCCATTATGAAACCGATCCCCATGGCCGCCACGCCCGGCTGTTCGCCGAGAAATTCTGCCGTCCGGGGGTGGAGATCGAGATGGTCGGCGTCTTCGACACGGTCAAGGCGTTGGGCTGGCGGTTCCCGATACTGGCCGAACTGACCGACAAGGCGCATGACTTCCATTCGACGCATCTGGGCCACACGATCCGCCACGGCTTTCACGCGCTGGCCCTGCACGAGACCCGCGAGGCCTTCGAGCCGCAGCTGTGGACTTGTCCCAAAGGCTGGGCCGGCCATGTAGAGCAGGTCTGGTTCCGGGGTACCCATGGCGATATCGGCGGGCAGTTGTCGGGGTTCGATGCAGCGCGGCCGCTGGCCAATATTCCGCTGGTCTGGATGCTGGAAAAGGCCGAGGCCTGCGGGCTGACGCTGCCCACGGACTGGCGTGCGCGCTATCCGATGGATCCGCAAGCGCCCAGTTGCGGCTGGCGCGGCTGGTCGCGGATATTTCCGCTGCGCAAGCGCCGGGTGGTCGGGCGCGACCCGTCCGAAAGCCTGCATCCCACCGCGCGCAACACCCGCAAGGTGCCCGGCGCCGAGGATTTGCCGCTGGCACAGGCAGGATAACCCGAAGACCACCGGGGGTCGGACCAAGTTTCCGTTGCGACACCGGTCGGAGGCGCGCAAGCTGACTCCGGAAATCGGAGGGTATTGCAATGGAAATGCTGGAAGTCGGGCTGGCGTTTACGGTCGCCATGATCCTGTTTTCATCCGTGGTCTCGGCCCTGGTTGAAACCATTCTGCGCAGCCTGGCGTTGCGGCGGCGCTATGTCGCCAACAGCGTGCGGAGCATGTTGCAGGATCTGATTGCGCGGCATGCGGGCGAGACCTTCCTCGCAGCCGCCCCGGCCAAGGCCAATCCAGAGGAACAGGCGCAGGCCACGGACGCCTGGATCGAGGATCTGACAGACGATCTGACCTGCAACCGGTCCAAGTGGGATCCGAAGGTCAACAACCAGATCAAGGGCAAGGACTACAAGCGGGTCGAGAACCTGTCCCTGACCGGGCTGGCGACGCGGCTGGTGGAAAACCCGCTGGGCGAGGCCATCAAGGCCGGGGCGCCGGGCGACATTGCCAGACAAAGGGACCAATGGAACATCGTGCTGCGCTGCTATGCCCGGCACAAGGCGCTGACTTCTGAACGTCACCGGATCGTCGCCAATCGCACGGCGGTTCTGGTGGCGATCGTCTTTGCCTTTGTGTTCAACGTGCACGCCGGGCGTCTGGTCGCGCATTTCAGCACCAGCGTGGATGTGCGCGAGAAACTCATCGCCAACCCTGAGCAGATCATAGAGGACGCGAATGATGCCGTGGAGGCGCTGAATGCACTGGGCGCGGAGGCGTCACCAGAGGAAAAAGAAGTCGTGGAAGCGTTTCAGGTGGCCGCCGGAAGCCTGGAACCGCTGACTGCCGACGGCACCCTGCCGATCGGGGTCAAATACTATCCCTATTGCGATGTGTTCGCCAAGGAAGGGGAGCCCCGGATCTGCCCGCCGGACAACAACGGCCTGGTGCTGTGGATCGTGAACGTGCTTCTGGCCGGGATCCTGATCGGCCTGGGCGGGCCGTTCTGGTATCGCGTGTTCGACGGGCTTTCAAACCTGACCAAGATCCTGAGCAGTTGGAAAGGAACCTCCAAGAACCGCGAAACCCTGCAACCCCCGACCCAGGCGGAAAGCAATCGCGCCGGAAATGAGGTCAGTGCGGTTGTGGAAGAGATCCTGCAGGTCACCAATGGCGAAGCCTACACGTTGCCGCCGGATTGGAGGGCCGCGCCGTCTTCGAAACCAGCATCGGACAGGGCCACGACCTGAACGCAATTGGGCCACCTGTGGCGGGTCCGGACGCTCCGAACCTGCCGCAGGTGGCCCATGCATTCTGGCTGGTCTCAGGCGACTTTTTCCAGCGAGCTTTCCTGCGTCACGCCCAGGGCATGGCAGATGTCGCGGGTCAGATGCGGCTTGTTCAGGGTGTAGAAGTGCAGGTCTTCGACCCCTTCCTCCAGCAGATCGCTGCACAGTTCTGTGCACAGTGCGGTGGCCAGAAGCTCTTCACGGTCATCGCGCTTGGCGGCGGCAAAGGCCGCGTCCAGTTCCGCGGGCACATGGGTGCCGCAGCGCTGGGCAAACTTGCGCACTCCGTTCCAGTTTTCGATGGGCAGGACGCCGGGGATGATCGGGGCGTTGATGCCCGCAGCCGCGCAGCGGTCGCGGAAGCGCAGGAAGGTTTCGGCCTCGAAGAAGAACTGGGTGATGGCGGAATGGGCGCCGGCGTCGATCTTGCGCTTCAGCCAGTCCACATCGGCCTGAGCATCGGAAGCCTCGGGGTGCGGATCGGGATAGGCGCCGACGCGCAGCTTGAACTTGCCGGTGTCGGCCAGCGCCGAGATCAGCTCGCACGAATTGGCAAACCCGTCCGGGTGCGGCACGAAGGCATCGGATCCCTGGGGCGGGTCGCCGCGCAGGGCGACGATCTCGGTCACGCCGGCCTGGGCATAAGCCTCGGCAATCTCAAGGGTTTCGGCGCGGGTGGCATCGACGCAGGTCAGATGTGCTGCGACGTTCAGGCCGTAATGCTTGTGGATCGTCGCCACCGCTTCATGGGTCAGCTTGCGGGTGGTTCCGCCGGCGCCATAGGTGACCGAGACGAAATTCGGGGTCAGCGGGGCCAATGTCTGGACCGTATCCCACAGGCGGAACGCGGCATCCAGCGACTTCGGCGGGAAGAATTCGAAAGAGATTCGCGGCTGTGTCATCACATGTCCTTTACGTTTGATCGTGACATGCCATGGATTTGGTGGTGAAACAAATTCATAATCCTCAACAAGGTTATGAAGGATCTGCATAATGTATCTGGAGCTGAAGCATCTGCGCGCCGTGCGGGCCATCCACGAGGCCGGCGGGCTGGCGCGGGCCGCCGATACGCTGAACATGACGCAATCGGCCCTGTCGCATCAGATCAAGGCCATGGAAACGCTGGCCGGGGTCGAGTTGTTCGTGCGTCGGGCCAAGCCGATGCGGCTGTCGCCGTCGGGGCAGAAGCTGCTGCGTCTGGCAGAGCGCGTGCTGCCCGAGATCGAGGCCGTCGAGGAGGAACTGCGCGGCGACGAGGCCGGGCGCAGCGGGCGGCTGCATATCGCCATCGAATGCCACGCCTGTTTCGACTGGCTGCTGCCGGTGCTGGAAAGTTTCCGACGCGCCTGGCCCGATATCGACGTGGATATCCGCCCCGGCCTGTCGTTCAACGCGCTGCCGGCGCTGCAGAAGGCCGAGGTCGATCTGGTGGTATCTTCGGACCCCGAGGATCTGGACGGCATCACCTTCGCGCCGCTGTTCGACTATGATCCGGTGTTCATCTGCGCGGCCCAGCATCCGCTGGCCGAAAAGCCCTGGGTCGAGGCCGGGGATTTTCGTGGCGAGACGCTGATCACCTATCCGGTGGATGCCGCGCGGCTGGATGTGTTTACCCAGTTGCTGACCCCGGCGGGAGTGACCCCGCGCGCGGTGCGTCAGGTAGAGCTGACGGCGGTGATCCTGATGCTGGTGGCGTCGAATCGCGGGGTGGCGGTGCTGCCCGACTGGGTGGTGCGGGCGGTGCGGGCCCATCCCGATTACGCCATTCGTCCCCTGACCGCGACCGGCGTCACGCGCCGCCTGTATGCGGCCACCCGGACCGAGGATCTGGCCCGCCCCTATATGGCGCATGTGCTGCGGCTGGCGCGCAGCGAGCCGGTGAAACTGCTGCGGGTGTGAGGGCCGAACAGTTTTTCACCGCCGTTGACTGGACGCTGTTGGGCACGGCGACTATACGCGGCGTTTGAAGCAACGGAGCGCGATCATGCAGGGCAGTGCCAACCTCAATGTGATGATCAAGGCGGCCCGCAAGGCAGGGCGGTCGCTGGTCAAGGATTTCCGCGAGGTCGAGAACCTTCAGGTCTCGATGAAAGGCGCCGGTGACTTCGTGTCGAAGGCCGATATCGCCGCGGAAGAGATCCTGAAGGAAGAACTGCTGGGCGCGCGGCCGACCTATGGCTGGCTGGGCGAGGAAGGCGGCGGTCAGGACGGCGAAGATCCGACCCGGCGCTGGATCGTCGATCCGCTGGACGGCACCACCAACTTCCTGCACGGGATGCCCCATTGGGCGGTCTCGGTGGCGCTGGAACACAAGGGCCAGATCGTGGCGGGCGTGGTCTTCGATCCGGCCAAGGACGAGATGTTCTATGCCGAGAAAGGCAAGGGCGCCTGGCTGAACCAGAGCCAGCGTCTGCGCGTCTCGGGCCGCAGCCGGATGATCGAGGCGGTGTTCGCCACCGGCCTGCCCTTCGGCGGCCGCGACACGCTGCCGGCGTCGCTGCAGGATCTGGCGCGGGTGCTGCCGGTCTGTGCCGGGGTGCGCCGTTGGGGCGCTGCGGCACTGGACCTGGCCTATGTGGCGGCGGGCCGCTACGACGGCTATTGGGAGCGCGGGCTGAACGCCTGGGACATCGCGGCGGGCCTGCTGATCGTGCGCGAAGCCGGCGGCTTCGTCGAGCCGATCCGCGAGGGCCAGAGCCTGCTGGACTCCGGCAGCCTGATCGCCGTCAACGATCCGCTCAGCCAGCCCTTCATCAAGGCCATTCGCGGCACCTGAGCCGGCCCTAGCCTTTGCGCCGCCGCACCGGCGGCACGCGCGTCGCCTTGGGTGGCGCGCGGCGGCGGGGCACTTTCGGCACCGAACTGCGGGCAAAGCGATAGGTTGCCTCGGGGTTGTCGGGATGGCCGTGGGTGCGCGCCCAGAACGCCGGGCCGCCCGACCGGATCCAGGCCGGAACCATCAGCACGATGCCCAGTACAAAGCCGCCCGCATGGGCCCAATAGGCCACCCCGCCCACATCCGAGGGCGTGCCCAACCCGTTGAACACCTGCAACCCGAACCACAGCCCCAGCATGGCCCAGGCCGGCACCGGGATGATCCGCACCAGCACGATCAGGAACACGAAAATGTCGATGCGGGCGCGCGGGAACATCAGCAGGTAACCGCCCATCAGCCCGGCGATGGCGCCCGAGGCGCCCACCACCGGCACCGTCGATCCCGGATCGGCCAGCACCTGCATCAGCCCCGCACCCAGCCCGCAGGCCAGGTAGAACAGGCCGAACCGCAGGTGGCCCAGCCGATCCTCAAGATTGTCGCCGAAAATGTGCAGAAACAGCATGTTGCCCAGCAGATGCATCCAGCCGCCGTGCAGGAACATCGAGGTGAGCAGCGTGCCATAGCCCAACCCGGCCTGGATCTGCGCCGGGATGATGCCATAGGTCAGGAAGAACCCGGTCAGGCGGCGCAGGTCCGAGAACATCGGCACATAGGCCAGGAAGATCACCACGTTCAGCGCCAGCAGCCCGTAGGTGACATAGGCCGTGCGCGTGGCCGGGTTGTGATCGCGGATGGGGATCATGTCTTTTGACGTGCGCCGTGCCGCCGCAGAAATCAAGCCGCCTTGGCCGCGCACCGCGCAGCGCCGCACCCCGCCGCCCGGTCTTTACACCGCTGCCCGCGCCGCTTACCTCAAACGGGCTGATCTGGCCCGCGTGGTGGAATGGTAGACACAGGGGACTTAAAATCCCTAGGCAATGCGCCGTGCCGGTTCGAGTCCGGCCGCGGGTACCAGTGACAGCAGCAGCCTTAACAATTGATCGCCAGGATGGGTCACGCCTGTGTCTGCCATCGGCTGGGCTGCTTTGGGAGGGCTGGCAGCGCCTGTTCAATTGACAGCGTGTCCTGCCGGGGAGAGCATCGGGGTCAGAGGTGCGGCGGGATCAACGGCGCGCGGTCACGGCAATGTGCCCCGCGCCGCGCCGGGCAAAACCGAGCTTTGGGAAGGAAACAGACGATGATGTCACTTGGAAGCAAGGTAATGGCCCTGTTGCCCCTGGTTGCCGCCACGGCGATTGCATCTCCGGTACTGGCGCAGACCGATCCGCTGCCGTCCTGGGCCGAGAGCACGTCGAAGGCGGCCATCGTGGATTTCGTCGCGCGGGTGACCGGTGAAGGCTCTCCCGACCTGGTGCCGGAAGCCGAGCGTATCGCGGTCTTCGACAATGACGGCACGCTTTGGGCCGAACAGCCGAACTATGTGCAACTTGCCTTTGCCCTGGATCGCATCCGCGCATTGGCGCCCGAACATCCCGAGTGGGCCTCCACCGAACCCTATGCCTCGGTCCTCAAGGGCGATGATGCGGCCGCACTGGCCGGGGGCGAAAAGGCGCTGATGCAGATCATCGCCGACAGCCATTCCGGCATGACCACCGAGGAATTCGCCAAGGTCGTGCACGACTGGATCACCACCACGCCGAACCCGGTCACCGGCCGGTTGAACACCCAGATGATCTATCAGCCGATGTTGGAACTGCTGGACTATCTGCGCGCCAACGGTTTCGAAACCTACATCGTGTCCGGCGGCGGCGTCGAATTCATCCGGGTGTTTGCCGACGCGACCTATGGCGTGCCGCCCGAGAACACGGTCGGCACGGTCGGCAAGCTGAAATACGCCGTGATCGATGGCCAGCCGGTGCTTCTGAAAGAGCCGGGTATTGCTTTCGTGGACGACGGGCCGGGCAAGCCGGTGGCGATATCAACCCACATCGGCCGCCGTCCGATCGCGGCGTTCGGCAATTCCGACGGCGATCTTCAGATGTTGGAATACACCTGCCTGCAACAGACTCCGCGCCTGTGCGCCTTCGTGCATCACACCGATGCCGAGCGGGAATGGGCCTATGACCGCGATTCGCATATCGGCAAGCTGGACAAGGGGCTGGATGCCGCCGCGACTTTCAACTGGACCCTGATCGACATGGCGCAGGACTGGACGACGGTGTTCCCGCAATAGGCGCTTGGGCGGGCAGGGACGCAGGTGTCTGCGCCCGTCACAACACCACAAACGGCCTGTTGCCGAGCGCTTCGAAACTTCATGCAGGGGGGATTTTGGTGGAGCCTAGGGGAGTCGAACCCCTGACCTCTTGCATGCCATGCAAGCGCTCTCCCAACTGAGCTAAGGCCCCAAGCCTATGGCCAACCGGCCATGGCGCGTCTTTTATGAAAGCCTGCGGGGGGCTGCAAGCTAAAAAGCCACCCCCGTCTCAGCTTTCGTCGTCGTCTTTCGCGACGTCAGCAATATCGTCCAGCGAGACGTCATCGCTGTCGTCATCGTCTTCCAGAACATCATCGCCCAGATCGACATCGGTGTCGTCATCGTCTTCCAGCACGACTTCCTCGACCTCGGCGGCTTTCTCGGGCTTGGCTTTTTCGGCGATCAGGGGACGCGATTTGCCGGTGTCGATCTGCACGACATCGCCGGTGTAGGGGCTGACCGGCGGGGTGCGGTTCAGGTCATAGAAGCGTTTGCCGGTGGTCGGGCAGAGCCGTTTGGTTCCCCATTCTTCCTTGGGCATGGTCTTGCGTCCTTTTGTTCGTCATGATGGCGGCACGGGTGCCAAGGGCGCGCGCCGCGTAAAGCCAATAGTGGGCTGTGCCATAGGGGCAAAGTCATGTCAAAGGCTTTCGCGGCGGAGCGGTTCGGGGCGCGGAACCGGGGCAACAGGCGGGTATCGGGCGCATGGGCGAACGGGTGATGCTGGAGGGGGATCCTCCGATCGAAATTCTGGTGCGCCGGTCGGATCGGGCGCGGCGGCTGACGCTTCGGGTGTCGCGGCTGGACGGGCGGGTGACGCTGTCGCTGCCGCAGCGGGTGCCTGCGGGGGCTGCCGAGCGCTTCCTTGCCCAGAAGGCCGACTGGGTGCGCCAGAATGTGGCGCGCGGGCCGGTGGCGCATGGGCTGGCGATGGGCGACACGATCCCGGTCGAAGGCATCGGCCGCCGGATCGTCGAAGGCCGTCCCGGCCTGCACCCCGGCGTGGTACAGGTGCGCGGCGCGCGCCCGGTGGGCGCGCAGGTGGCCGGTCTGCTGAAGGAGCTGGCGCGGGACCGCCTGGCCGAGGCCTGCGACCGCTATGCGGCGGCCGTGGGGCGGCCCTATGCCCGGCTGACCCTGCGTGACACCCGCAGCCGCTGGGGCTCCTGCACCAGCGCCGGCAACCTGATGTTTTCCTGGCGGCTGGCGATGGCGCCGCCGCAAGTGCTGGACTATGTTGCCGCCCATGAGGTCGCGCATCTGGTGCACATGAATCATTCCAAGACATTCTGGCGGCAGGTCGGGGCGCTGTGCCCGGACTATGACCGCCACCGCGCCTGGTTGCGTGGACCCGGGCGGGAGCTGCACGCCGTGCAGTTCATGGCATGACCCGCGAGATGGACATGCTGCGCGCCGCCAGTGCCGCCTCGCGGGCAGCGCAGCCCGAAAGCAACACGGCGCTGCACGACCGGCTGTACCGTACCTTGCGCACCCGCATCATGCATGGCGCGCTGGTGCCCGGCGAGGCGCTGACCCTGCGCGGGCTGGGAGCGGAGTTCGGCGTGTCGATGACGCCCGCCCGCGAGGCGGTGCGGCGGCTGGTGGCCGAAGGGGCGCTGACCCTGTCGCCTTCGGGCCGGGTCTCGACGCCCGAGTTGAGCAACGAACGCATCGAGGAACTGGCCTCGATCCGGGCGCTGCTGGAGCCGGAGCTGAGCTCGCGCGCCCTGCCACGGGCGCATCCGGCGCTGATCGACCGGCTGGAGATGATCAACGACCAGGTGGCGCAGGCCATCGCGCAGCGCAGCGCGCAGGGCTATATCCGGACCAACCTGGATTTTCACCGCACCCTGTACCTGCGGGCGCAAGCGCCGGCGATGCTGGCGATGCTGGAAACCGTCTGGCTGCAACTGGGGCCAACGATGGCCAAGCTCTATGGCCGGTTGAACCGGACCGAGCCGCCGCGCGGGCATCGGCTGATCGTTGCGGCGCTGCGGGCGGGGGATGAGCCGGGGCTGCGGCTGGCACTGCGCAGTGACGTGACCCAGGGGTTGCGGATGCTGTTGAGCTGAGGAGGGCGAGGGGGCGCTGCCCCCTCTGCGCCTGCGGCGCATTCACCCCCGGAGTATTTGTGCCAAGAAGAATGAGCGCCGTCTTGCAAACGATCCGGGGGATCGTTTGAGGCGCGAATGGGCGGAGCCCCAAGCCGTCTTGGAAACGGTGAGGTGGAAACGAAAACGCGCCAGTGGCGCATTTTCCCGCCGAACGGGGATCGTTTGAGGCGCGAATGGGCGGAGCCCCTGCCGCCGCGCAAATGATCCCAAGGCTCGAATCAAGCAGCGGCCGGGCAGGCCAGCAACGGGCCCGCCCGGCCAAATCTCAGTTCCGGAGGCTGCGTTGCGTCCGGGGGACTCAGGCGGTGCGGCGGCCGATCGAGAACAGGCGGAAAATGTTCCAGCAGTTCAGGCGCGGACGGGCGGCGCGGGGTTCGGTGGGTTTCGGGTCGAAGTTCATCAGGTTCGGATGCATTGGATCACTCTGTCATCAGGGACTGGCCACAGGGGCCTTGGATGACCGGGAGCTACGACGGGTCCAGCTATTGTGCAACTGCAGAAAGATGCAATGCCGCCATGCAGAAACTGCCATGTTCACGGCAGGCATGAAAAAGGGCGCGGGGAAGGCCGCGCCCTGTCTGGTCTTGGGGTCCGAGCGTCCGGTCAGGCGTGGATGGCACCGTCGCCGCAGGCCAGCGCCGCTTCGCGGACGGCTTCCGAATAGGTCGGATGGGCATGGCAGGTCAGCGCCAGATCCTGCGCCGAGGCGCCGAATTCCATGGCCACGCAGACCTCGTGCACCAGATCGCCGGCACCGGGGCCGATGATGTGCACGCCGAGGATACGGTCGGTTTCCTTGTCGGCCAGCAGTTTCACGAAGCCGTCGCCCTGATGCACGGCCTTGGCACGGGCGTTGCCCATGAAGGAGAACTTGCCGACCTTGTAGGCGCGGCCCTCGTCCTTGAGCTGGATCTCGGTCTTGCCGACGGTGGCGACCTCGGGCGTGGTGTAGATCACGCCGGGGATCACGTCGTAGTTGACGTGGCCATGCTTGCCGGCCAGTACCTCGGCCACGGCCATGCCTTCATCTTCGGCCTTATGCGCCAGCATCGGACCGGCAATCACGTCGCCGATGGCGTAAAGGCCGGGGACATTGGTGGCCCAATGGGCATTGGTGACAATCTGGCCCTGCTTGCTGAGTTCGACGCCCAGCGTGTCGAGACCCAGCCCTTCGGTGAAGGGTTTGCGCCCCGTGGCGACCAGCACCGTGTCGGCGTCGATGGTGTGTTCGCTGTCATCCTTGCGCAGCTTGTAGGTGACCTTGGCCTTGGTCTTCAGCGTGTCGACCTTCTGCACCGCCGCGCCAAGGACGAAGTTCAGCCCCTGCTTGGACAGGATCTTCTGGAAGGCGCGCTGCACGTCCGCATCCATGCCCGGCGTGATGTGGTCGAGGAATTCCACCACGGTGACTTCCGTACCCAGGCGGGCATAGACCGAGCCCATTTCCAGCCCGATGACACCGGCGCCGACCACGACCATCTTCTTGGGGATCTTCGGCAGGTCGAGCGCGCCGGTGGAAGTCACCACGATCTTCTCGTCGATGGTCACCTCGGCACCGGGGATCGAGGCCGCTTCGGAGCCGGAGGCGATGACGATGTTCTTGGCGTTGTGCACCTCGTCGCCGACCTTGACCTTGCCGGCCTCGGGGATCGAACCCCAGCCCTTGAGCCAGTCGATCTTGTTCTTCTTGAACAGAAACTCGATACCGCCGGTGTTCTGGCCGACCACAGTGGCCTTGTAGCCTTTCATCTGCTCCCAATCGACCGAGGGGGCTTTGCCCTTCAGGCCCATGTCGGCGAAATTGTGTTCGGCTTCGTGCAGGGAGTGGGTGGCGTGCAGCAGCGCCTTGGAGGGGATGCAGCCGACGTTCAGGCAGGTGCCGCCCAGGGTCTCGCGGCCTTCCACGACAGCGGTTTTCAGGCCCAGCTGGGCGCAGCGGATGGCGCAGACATAGCCGCCGGGGCCGGCGCCGATTACGATGACGTCATAGTCAGCCATGGGGAGACTCCTTCAGGTCGGTCTTGCGGGCTGGGCGCAACGCGCGCCCGCGTGTTCTGTGAGTGTCAGGTGGCAAACGGCCCGCCCGATCAGGGGGCGGGCCAGCCGCGTTCAAACGGCTTCCAGCAATTTCATCTGCACATGTGCGACGCCGCCGCGTTCCAGGTGCATGGCCAGATCGTCGGACTTCAGGAAGGCCTTGGCCTTGTCGCGGTCGGACACCGCGAACAGCACCAGCGCGTGGTTGGGCTGTTCGGGATCCTTCCAGACGTGCAGGGTGGTCAGCCCGGCGGCATGCTGGGCCTTCCGGTCTTCCTGGAACACCGCGTGCCAGGCGTCGAAGTCGGCCACATCGGCCTGCCAGAGAAGGTGGATCGCCATCTTACAGGTCCATCAGCAGGCGGCGCGGATCCTCAAGGGCTTCCTTGACCCGCACCAGGAAGGTCACGGCGCCCTTGCCGTCCACGATGCGGTGATCATAGGACAGCGCCAGGTACATCATCGGGCGGATCACGATCTCGCCGTTCACCACCATCGGACGATCCTGGATCTTGTGCATGCCAAGGATGCCCGACTGCGGCGGGTTCAGGATCGGCGAGGACATCAGCGAGCCATAGACGCCGCCGTTCGAGATGGTGAAGGTGCCGCCCTGCATTTCCGCCATCGACAGCTTGCCGTCCCGGGCGCGCTTGCCCTTCTCGGCAATGGCCTTTTCGATCTCGGCAAAGGACATCTGGTCGGCGTCGCGGATGACCGGAACCACAAGGCCGGTCGGCGTGCCGGCGGCGATGCCCATGTGCACGAAGTTCTTGTAGACGATGTCGGTGCCATCGATCTCGGCGTTGACTTCGGGCACTTCCTTCAGGGCGTGGCAGCAGGCCTTGGTGAAGAAGGACATGAAGCCCAGGCGGGCACCGTGTTTCTTCTCGAACAGATCCTTGTATTCCTTGCGCAGCGCCATGGTCGCCGACATGTCCACCTCGTTGTAGGTGGTCAGCATGGCGGCGGTGTTCTGGCTGTCCTTCAGGCGCTTGGCGATGGTCTGGCGCAGGCGGGTCATCTTGACCCGTTCCTCGCGGGCCGCATCATCGGCCGGAACCGGCGCGCGCGGGGCAGCGGCGGTGGCGGCAGGCGCTGCCGGGGCGGCCATCGCGGCCAGAACGTCACCCTTCATCACGCGGCCATCGCGGCCCGAGCCCGAAACCGACGCCGGATCAATGCCCTTTTCGGCCATCAGCTTGTTGGCCGAAGGCGCGTTTTCCACGTCCTTGCCACCCGAGGCGGCGGGCGCTGCAGCCGGGGCCGCTGCGGGGGCGGCAGCAGAGGCACCGGCGCCGCCCAGAACCGCCAGCTTGGCGGTGGCGTCCACGGTGGTGCCCTCGGGCGCCAGGATCTCGGTCAGCACGCCGGCGGCGGGGGCCGGAACCTCGACCGACACCTTGTCGGTTTCCAACTCGCACAGCATCTCGTCCTGCGCGACGCTGTCGCCCACCTTTTTGAACCAGGTGGAGACGGTGGCCTCGGTGACGGATTCGCCCAGGGTGGGCACCATCACATCGACACTGTCGCCGCCGCTGTCGGCCGGGGCCGCTGCGGGGGCGCTCGCCGCTTTCGGGGCGGGCGCTGCCGCGGCGCCTTCCGCCGCGATCGAGGCCAGCAGGGCATCGACGCCAACGGTGGTTCCTTCGGGTGCCACGATCTCGGCCAGAGTACCGGCAGCCGGCGAGGGAACCTCGACGGTCACCTTGTCGGTTTCCAGTTCGCACAGCATCTCGTCAACAGCGACGGTATCGCCGGGCTGCTTGAACCAGGTTGCCACGGTGGCCTCGGTGACGCTTTCGCCAAGGGTGGGGACACGGACTTCGGTGGACATGGGTTATTTCCCTTCGATCGTCAGCGCTTCGTTCACGAGCGCGGCTTGCTGTGCTTTGTGTTGGCTGGCCAGACCCGTTGCCGGGGAGGCGGAGGCGGCGCGTCCGACATAGGACGGGCGCGAGTTCTTGGCCTTGATGCGGCGCAAGACCCATTCGATATTCGGTTCGATGAAGGTCCATGCGCCCTGGTTCTTGGGCTCTTCCTGGCACCAGACCATCTCGGCCCCCTTGAAGCGCTCCAGCTCCTTGACCAGCGACAGCGCCGGGAAGGGATAGAACTGCTCGATCCGCAGGATATAGACATCGTCCAGACCCCGCGCGTCGCGTTCTTCCAGCAGATCGAAATAGACCTTGCCCGAGCACATGACGACGCGCTTGATCTTCTTGTCCGCCACCAGCTTGGTGGGCGAACTGCCCAGTTCGGCATCGTCCCACAGCACGCGGTGGAAGGACGAGCCTTCGAGGAAGTCCTCGCGGCGCGACACCGCCAGCTTGTGACGCAGCAGCGATTTCGGCGTCATCAGCACCAGCGGCTTGCGGAAGCTGCGGTGGATCTGGCGGCGCAGGATGTGGAAATAGTTGGCCGGCGTGGTGCAGTTGGCCACGATCCAGTTGTCTTCCGCCGACATCTGCAGGAACCGCTCAAGACGGGCTGAGCTGTGTTCCGGTCCCTGGCCTTCGAACCCATGCGGCAGCAGGCAGACAAGACCCGACATCCGCAGCCATTTGCGCTCTCCCGAGCTGATGAACTGATCGAACATGATCTGGGCGCCATTGGCGAAATCGCCGAACTGGGCTTCCCACAGGGTCAGCGCGTTGGGTTCGGCCAGCGAATAGCCGTATTCGAAGCCCAGCACCGCGTATTCCGACAGCGCCGAGTCGATGACCTCGTAGCGGGCCTGACCTTCGCGGATGTTGTTGAGCGGATAGTAGCGCTCTTCGGTTTCCTGATCGATGAAGGCCGAGTGGCGCTGCGAGAAGGTGCCGCGCGTACAGTCCTGACCGGACAGGCGCACCGGGTAGCCCTCGGTTGCCAGCGAGCCGAAGGCCAGCGCCTCGCCCGTGGCCCAGTCGAAGCCTTCGCCGCTTTCGAACATCTTGCGCTTGGCGTCCAGAAGGCGGTCAACGGTCTTGTGGACCTTGAAGTCGTCCGGCTTGCGGGTCAGGGCGGTGCCGACCTCGTCAAAGACCTCGTCCTTGATCCAGGTCTGACCGCGATCGTATTCTTCCTGACGCGGGTCCAGATGCGACCAGCGCCCGTCCAGCCAGTCGGCCTTGTTGGGCTTGTACTCGGTGCCGGCGTCGAACTCTTCGTTCATCTTGGCCTGGAAGGCGGCCTTCATGTCCTCGATCTCGCCCTCGGGGATCAGCCCGTCGGCGACCAGACGCTCGGTATACAGCTGAAGCGTGGTCTTGTGCTTCTTGATGGTCTTGTACATCGCCGGGTTGGTGAACATCGGCTCGTCGCCTTCGTTGTGCCCGAAGCGACGGTAGCAGAAGATGTCCAGAACCACGTCCTTGTGGAACTTCTGGCGGAACTCGGTCGCGACCTTGGCGGCGTGGACCACGGCCTCCGGATCGTCGCCGTTGACGTGGAAGATCGGGGCTTCGACCACCAGCGCGTTGTCGGTCGGATAGGGCGACGAGCGCGAGAAATGCGGCGCAGTGGTAAAGCCGATCTGGTTGTTGACCACGATGTGCATGGTGCCGCCGGTCTTGTGGCCGCGCAGGCCCGACAGGGCGAAACACTCGGCCACGACGCCCTGGCCCGCGAAGGCCGCGTCGCCGTGCAGCAGCACCGGCAGAACCGCCGTCCGCTCGGTGTCGCCCAGCTGATCCTGCTTGGCGCGGGCCTTGCCCAGAACCACCGGGTTCACGGCTTCAAGGTGCGAAGGGTTGGCGGTCAGCGACAGGTGGACCGTGTTGCCGTCGAACTCGCGGTCCGACGAGGCGCCGAGGTGATATTTCACGTCGCCGGAGCCATCCACGTCCTCGGGCTTGAAGCTGCCGCCCTGGAATTCGTTGAAGATGGCGCGGTAGGGCTTGCTCATCACGCTGGCCAGGATGTTCAGACGGCCACGGTGCGGCATGCCGATCACGATGTCCCGCAGGCCAAGCGCACCACCGCGCTTCACGATCTGTTCCATCGCCGGGATCAGGCTTTCGCCGCCGTCGAGACCGAACCGCTTGGTGCCCATGTACTTGACATGCAGGAATTTCTCGAAGCCCTCGGCCTCGACCAGCTTGTTCAGGATGGCGCGGCGGCCTTCGCGGGTGAAGGCGATTTCCTTGCCATAGCCTTCGATGCGTTCCTTCAGCCAGCCGGCCTGCTCGGGGTCCGAGATGTGCATGTACTGCAGCGCGAAGGTACCGCAATAGGTGCGCTTCACGATCTCGACGATCTGGCGCATGGTGGCCATTTCCAGCCCCAGCACCTTGTCGATGAAGATCGGGCGATCCATGTCGGCCTCGGTGAACCCGTACGAACGCGGGTCAAGTTCCGGGTGCGGGGTCTGGTCGTGCATCCCCAGCGGGTCCAGGTCTGCCACCAGGTGACCCCGGATCCGGTAGGCGCGGATGATCATCAGGGCGCGGATCGAATCCAGCACCGCGCGCTTGATGGTGTCGTCGCTGACCTCGACGCCCAGTTCCTGCGCCTTGGCCTTGATCTTGTCGCCCGCAGCTTTCTGTTCCTTGACCGGATCGGACCATTGCCCGTCCAGCGCGGCGGTCAGTTCGTCATTGGGCACCGGCGGCCAGTCGGCGCGGGCCCAGGACGGACCGGAAGCCTCGGCCCGCACGTCGCTTTCGGCATCCCCGAGCGCGCGGAAGAATTCAGCCCAGGCCGCGTCGACGCTGGCCGGATCGGTCGCGTAACGGGCGTAGAGTTGTTCCACATATTCGGCGTTGTGTCCCTGCAGGAAGGATGACGCATGAAAGAGGTCGTTGGGGGATTGATCGGTCATTTGATTGCCTCTTGCGGGTTAGGACCGGATTAGGGGCTGCCCAAAACGGGCGGGCAGGCGCGCCGGGGGAAGCGCGGGAAAATTCAGGGGCGCGGTCGATGACCACGCGTCGGGCACAGACCCGATCATGCCAGTTGCCCCGGACCGATCAACAGCCAATCCGGCCGGAAGGCCCGGCAGGTGGCGTGAAACGGAAGGAAACACTGCGATCATGGTGGCCTAAACATGTCGGGCGAGGGCCCGAAGTCCGGTTGCAGGGCGAGGGCGCGGCGGGACCGCACCCTCGGGTATCATTCGGGCGCCACGGGGGCGCGGGCCGGGGCTCAGCCCAGTTCGATGGCCTTCAGCACGGCTTCGCCCAGACCGGCGGGGCTGTCCGCCACGACGATGCCAGCGGCTTGCATGGCTTCGATCTTGTCCTCGGCGCCGCCCTTGCCACCGGCAACGATCGCACCGGCATGGCCCATGCGGCGGCCCGGAGGCGCGGTGCGGCCGGCGATGAAGCCCGCGGTCGGTTTCCAGCGGCCCTTTTTCTTCTCGTCCGCCAGGAACTGCGCGGCTTCTTCTTCCGCCGAGCCACCGATTTCACCGATCATGATGATCGAGGTGGTTTCCGGGTCGGCCAGGAACATTTCCAGCACGTCGATATGCTCGGTGCCCTTGATCGGGTCGCCGCCGATGCCCACGGCCGTGGACTGGCCCAGACCGGCGTCGGAGGTCTGCTTGACCGCCTCGTAGGTCAGGGTGCCCGAGCGCGAGACCACGCCGACCGAGCCACGCTTGTGGATGTGGCCGGGCATGATGCCGATCTTGCAGGCGTCCGGGGTGATGACACCGGGGCAGTTCGGGCCGATCAGGCGCGACTTGGAGGTTTCCAGCGCTTTCTTGACCTTCATCATGTCCAGCACCGGGATGCCTTCGGTGATGCAGATGATCAATTCCATCTCGGCGTCGATGGCTTCCAGGATCGAATCCGCAGCAAAGGGCGGCGGCACGTAGATCACCGAGGCATTGGCCGCGGTCACGTCCTTGGCTTCATGCACGGAGTTGAACACCGGCAGGTCAAGGTGGGTCGATCCGCCTTTGCCCGGCGTCACGCCGCCCACCATCTTGGTGCCATAGGCGATGGCCTGTTCGGAGTGGAAGGTCCCCTGCGAGCCGGTGAAGCCCTGGCAGATGACCTTGGTGTTTTCGTCGACAAGAACAGCCATTTTCTTAACCCTTCACCGCTTTCACGATTTTCTCGGCGCCATCGGACAGGTTGTCTGCCGCGATCACGTTCAGGCCGGAGGTGTTGATGATCTCCTTGCCTTTTTCCACGTTGGTCCCTTCCAGTCGGACAACCAGCGGCACCTGAAGACCGACTTCCTTGACCGCGCTGACCACGCCTTCCGCGATCACGTCGCAGCGCATGATGCCGCCGAAGATGTTCACCAGGATGCCTTTGACGTTCGGGTCGCTGGTGATGATCTTGAAGGCTTCGGTCACTTTCTCGGTGGTGGCGCCGCCGCCGACATCAAGGAAGTTGGCGGGCTCGGCGCCGTACAGCTTGATGATGTCCATGGTGGCCATCGCCAGGCCGGCACCGTTGACCATGCAGCCGATCTCGCCGTCCAGGGCGATGTAGTTCAGGTCGAACTTGGAAGCGGCCAGTTCCTTGGGGTCTTCTTCGGTCTCGTCGCGCAGGGCGGCGATATCGGCGTGGCGGTAGACCGCGTTGCCGTCAAAGCCGACCTTGGCGTCCAGAACCTTGAGGTTGCCCTCGTCGGTGACGATCAGCGGGTTGATCTCCAGCATCTCCATGTCCTTCTCGACGAAGGCCTTGTAGAGAATGCCCATCAGCGCCACGCACTGCTTCACCTGCGGGCCTTTCAGACCCAGCGAGAAGGCGATGCGGCGGCCGTGGAACGGCTGATAGCCGGTGGCGGGATCGACCGAGAACGACAGGATCTTCTCGGGAGTGGCTGCGGCCACTTCCTCGATGTCCATGCCGCCTTCGGTGGAGCACACGAAGGAAATGCGCGAGGTCTGGCGATCGACCAGCAGCGCCAGGTACATCTCGGTCTCGATGCCCGAGCCGTCTTCGATGTAGATGCGGTTGACTTGCTTGCCCGCCGGGCCGGTCTGATGGGTCACAAGGGTGCGGCCCAGCATCTTCTTGGCTTCCTCGGCGGCTTCTTCCACCGATTTGGCCAGGCGCACGCCGCCCTTTTCGCCGGCGTCAGCTTCCTTGAACGAGCCCTTGCCGCGTCCGCCGGCATGGATCTGGGCTTTCACGACCCACAGCGGGCCGTCCATCTCGCTGGCAGCAGTCTTGGCATCTTCGGCCTTGAGAACGACGCGGCCGTCAGACACCGGAGCGCCGTAGTCGCGGAGGAGGGCTTTCGCCTGGTATTCATGAATGTTCATGAAACTGTCCCGTCTTGGTTCATGTGATGCGCCTGACTAACCACAGGTCATTCACAGTCGGAAACACCATTTGGTCGCACTGACGGGGTTTTAGCGGGTTTTCCGGCGTTTGTGATCACAGCCAAAAAATTAGTGATCACAAATCAATTCCCGATGCGCGGGATGATAGCGGAAACACGCATTTTCCGGCGAATCACCCAGGGGGCGTGCGGCTGCCCGGGGTTGGGGGTACGGGCCGCTTGGGCGGTTTCAGCCGCGCCTGATCCGGAACAGGTTGCCCAGCCTGCCACCCAGATCATAGGGACGGGGCACATAGCCGGTGGCGTCCGGGTTCAGGGTCCGGTCCTCGGCCAGCAGGTTTTTCACATGGCGCATGAAGGCGCGGCCATACAGCTGTTCGGGCGTGATCGGCTTGCCGTTCTTGAACCGCATGAAGCGGCTGGCGTGCAGCACGCGGGGCGCGGTCAGGCGGGAGCTTCCGTGCTGCCACAAAGCCCGGTCGCGGGAGTTGTATTCCGGCGGCAGGGTCGCGACGCGCAGGCTGCTGTCATAAATCAATTCACGCAGGACCGGCTGGTCCTTGGGCGCGCCCGCCTCCAGCGCGGCAATGCACTCCATCAGCATTTCGGTGACTTCAGGGCTGCGCCGGATGCCCAGAAGCCCGCCGTTGAACTGCGGAAAGGCATTCGGGATCGGCTTGCGCCAGGTCTTGCGCGCGAACTTCTGGTTGCGGTTCTGCACATGGGCCAGCGCCACGTCGAACCGTTCCAGAACGTCGAAGATGTCCGAGATATCGCCGACAACCACGATGTCCACATCCAGATAGACCGTGCGTTCGAACCGCGAACGCAGCAGCGCCTCGAACTTCGGCCGGAACCAGCTTTTATCCAGGGCGTGCACCATGTCATAGGCGCTCTCGTCCACGGGACTGTCGGTATAGATGTCGATGGGGATGCCGGGAGAGGCTGCGCGCAGTGAGCGCGCAGCCCGGTCCGCGACCTTGGCAAACCGATCGCCCGAGGCTCCGAAAACGAAGCCGCAAGGGGCCGTGGCAGGTGTGCCGGTCGCGGTGGTCATGGCTTAGACCAGGGTATCGTCGATGCCCTTGCAGGCAGCCATCAGACCTTTGACAGCATCAACCGACTTGTCGAACATGACCTGTTCGTCCTTGCCAAGCTTGATGTCGATGACCTTCTCGATGCCACCGGCGCCGATCACGGTGGGCACGCCCACATACATGTCCTTCAGGCCGAATTCGCCGTTGCACTGAGCGGCACAGGGCAGGACGCGCTTCTGGTCCTTCAGGTAGCTTTCCGCCATTTCGATGGCCGAGGTGGCCGGTGCGTAGAAGGCCGATCCGGTCTTCAGCAGGCCAACGATTTCGGCGCCGCCGTCACGGGTGCGCTGCACGATGGCGTCCAGCTTTTCCTGCGTGGTCCAGCCCATGTCCACCAGGTCGGGCAGCGGGATGCCGGCGACGGTGGAATAGCGGGTCAGCGGCACCATTGTGTCGCCGTGGCCGCCCAGAACGAAGGCGGTGACGTCTTTCATCGACACGTCGAATTCCACCGACAGGAAGTGGCGGAAACGTGCGCTGTCCAGAACGCCGGCCATGCCGCAGACCTTGTTCGCGGGCAGGCCCGAGAACTGCTGCAGGGCCCAGACCATGGCGTCCAGCGGGTTGGTGATGCAGATCACGAAGGCGTCGGGGGCGTTGTCGCGGATGCCTTCGCCGACCGATTTCATGACCTTCAGGTTGATGCCCAGCAGGTCATCGCGGCTCATGCCCGGCTTGCGCGGCACACCGGCGGTGACGATGCAGACGTCTGCGCCGGCAATATCGGCATAGTCGGTGGTGCCGGTCATCGCGGCATCGAAGCCTTCGGAAGGACCGGATTCTGCAATGTCCAGGGCCTTGCCCTGCGGGATGCCGTCCGTGATGTCGAACAGAACGACGTCGCCCAGTTCTTTCAGAGCTGCGAGATGGGCAAGGGTGCCGCCAATTTGCCCCGCACCGATCAGGGCGATTTTGGGTCTGGCCATGAGTCTTGATCTCCGATCCTATGGATTGTGCGGGGTGCGTAGTCCTATTGCGACGTTGGTGCAAGTATCGCAGACGCGGCGAACCGCAGCAGTTAGCGCTCGCGTCCGGCAATAATTCCAAATAATCCGGGGGCAGTGACACACATCCGTTCGGTGGCCCCATGCAATTCGACCTGTTCTTTCTTACGGTGGCCTCGGTCGGGGTGTTGGTGGCCGCGGTGTCGAAGACCGGCTTCGGTGGCGGAGCCTCTTTCGCGGCAACGCCGATCCTGGCGTTGGTGCTGGAACCGGGACTGGCGCTCAGTGTGATGCTGCCGCTTCTGATGCTGATGGATGTGACCGGGCTGAAAGCCTATTGGGGCAAGTGGAGCCTGCGCGAATTCCGCATCCTGATTGCCGGGGCAATGCCGGGCATCTTCCTGGCCGCCGCCGTCTATGGCTTTGCCGACCCGGATGTGTTCCGCTTTCTGATCGGGACCATCGCGCTGTTGTTCGTCGGATTCCAGCTGGCGGTGGCGCAGGGCTGGGTCAAGGCGCGGACCGAGCCGCTGCCGCCGCGGATCGGTCTGCTCAGCGGGCTGGGCGCCGGCTTCACCAGTTTCGTGGCTCATGCCGGCGGGCCGCCGACGCTGATGTACCTGTTGTCGCAGGGGCTGCCCAAGGTGATGTTCCAGGCCACCACCGTGGCGATGTTCTCGGTGGTCAACGCGGTCAAGGCGGCGGTCTATACCGGGCTGGGCATGTTCACGCTGGAAGGCATGACCATCGTGGTGTGGCTGGCGCCAGTGGCGGTTCTGGGCGCTGTTCTGGGGGTGTTCGCCAACCGTGTGATGCCTGACCGGCTGTTCTTCGGCATCACCTATGTTCTGCTGACCATCGCCGGGTCAAAGCTGATTTGGGATGCACTCACGTAGTGGCTAAGTAAAAATCCTTCGGAAAACACGGTCCTTGCGCATTTTTGTTGCGCACCCCCTTTGCAGTTGCGGCATAAATATGGCATGGCGCAGAAAACGAATGAGGGAATCATGGATAATCTCGCGCGCCCCTACCGGTCCGTCCTTTACATCCCCGGCTCGAACGAGCGGGCACTGGAAAAGGCCAAGACACTGCCGGTGGATGCCATCATTTTCGATCTGGAAGACGCGGTCGCCATCGACGCCAAGGACAGCGCCCGCGACACGCTGGCCGCGGCCCTGAGCGCGGGTGGATATGGTCAACGTTATCAGATCGTTCGCCTGAACGGCATGGACACGGACTGGGGCCCGAAGGATCTTGAGGTGATTGCCGCCGTCGGCCCGCAGGCGGTGCTGCTGCCCAAGGTCGGCTCGGCCGCCGAGATCGCGGCAGTGGCGGCCAGGCTGGACGCCATTCCGGCCTGCGCCGAGACCCGCATCTGGGCGATGATGGAGACCCCGCAGGGCATCCTGAACGCCGCCGATATTGCTGCGGCGCCGCGTATGGGCGGCTTCGTCATGGGCACCAACGATCTGGCCAAAGAGCTGATGACCCGCTTCCGCGCGGATCGCGAACCGCTGCTGACCTCGCTGCAACTGTGCCTTCTGGCGGCGCGCGCCGCCGGCATCGCCATTGTCGATGGGGTCTACAATGCCTTCAAGGACGAGGCCGGGCTGCAGGTCGAATGCGATCAGGGTCGCGACATGGGCTTTGACGGCAAGACCCTGATCCATCCGGCGCAAGTGGCCATCGCCAACGCTGCCTTCGCCCCGTCCGAGGCCGAGATCGACCTGTCGAAACGGCAGATCGAGGCCTTCGAGGCGGCCGAGGCCGAAGGCAAGGGCGTGGCCGTGGTCGATGGCAAGATCGTTGAAAACCTACATATCGTCACCGCCCGCCAGGTTCTGGCGAAGGCGTCGGCGGTTGCAGCTCTGGAGGGCTGATCATGTTCCTTCTTATCCTGGGTCTGGCGCTGTGGATCGGCGCCCATGTGTTCAAACGGGTCGCGCCCGATCGTCGGGCTGGCCTGGGAGAGAAGGGCAAAGGTATGGTGGCGCTGGCCATCGGCACCGGTCTGGTGCTGATGATCCTTGGCTATCGCGGCGCGGATTACATCGAAGTCTGGTCGCCGCCGACCTTTCTGACTCATGTCAACAATCTGCTGATGCTGATCTCGGTCTACTTTTTCGGCATCGGCTCGTCCAAGGGCCGGCTGGCGCAGATCGTCCGGCATCCGATGCTGACAGGCGTCAAGACCTGGGCGTTTGCGCATCTGCTGGTGAATGGCGATCTGGCCTCGATCCTGCTGTTTGGCGGGATTCTGGGCTGGGCGGTGGCCGAAGTGGTGCTGATCAACAAGGCCGAGCCGGAATGGACCCCGCCCGCCGAGATCAAGCCGCGCGGTGACCTTGTCAACATCGGCATCTCGCTGGTGATCTATGCGGTGCTGGCCTGGGCGCACACTCTGTTTGGTCTTTCTGTTTTCGGGTGATCCATGAAAATCTATCGGTTCCTCAGCGAGGATGACACGAGTGCCTTCTGCCACAAGGTGACGGCGGCGCTGAACAAGGGATGGATGCTGCACGGCGATCCGACCTATGCCTTCGACGCGGCGCGTGGCGTGATGCGCTGCGGGCAGGCGGTCGTCAAGGATGCGCCGGGCGACTACACCCCCGACATCAAGCTGGGAGCGCAGTGATGGGCAAGACCAATCCGGGCCGGTTTTTCGAAGACTACCGCGTCGGCGAGGTAATCGCCCACGCGGTGCCGCGCACCGTGGCCGAGGGCGAGCGGGCGCTGTACCATGCGCTGTATCCGGCGCGGCATGCACTGTATTCCTCGGACATGTTCGCGCAGGATTGCGGGCTGGAAAGCGCACCGCTGGATGATCTGGCGGCTTTCCATGTGGTGTTCGGCAAGACTGTCCCCGACATTTCCCTGAATGCCGTGGCCAACCTTGGCTACGCCGAGGGCCGCTGGCTGGCGCCGGTCTGGCCCGGCGACACGCTGAATTCAGTGTCCGAGGTCATCGGGCTGAAGCAGAACTCCAACGGCAAATCGGGCGTGGTCTATGTGCGCACCACCGGCCTGAACCAGAATGGCGAGCCGGTGCTGGAATACGTGCGCTGGGTGATGGTGCGCAAACGCGACCCGGACGCCCCGGCGCCGGAAACCGTGATCCCCGCGTTGCGCACCGTGGTGGACCCGGCCGATCTGGTGATCCCCGAGGGGCTGGATTTCACCGGCTACAACTTCGCGCTGGCCGGAGAACCGCACCGCTGGGGCGACTACGAGATCGGCGAGAAGATCGACCACGTGGATGGCGTGACGCTGGAAGAGGCCGAGCACATGCTGGCCACGCGTTTGTGGCAGAACACGGCCAAGGTGCATTTCGACGCCACCTTCCGCCCCGATGGCCAGCGCCTGATCTATGGCGGGCACATCATCTCGCTGGCGCGCGCGCTGTCGTTCAACGGGCTGGCCAACGCGCAGATGATCGTCGGCCTGAACGGCGGCGCCCATGCCAACCCGGCGTTCTCGGGCCTGACCGTCAAGGCGTGGTCCGAAGTGCTGGACAAGGCCGAAACTTCCGCCCCCGGCGTCGGTGCCCTGCGCCTGCGTCTTGTGGCCACCAAGGACGGGGCCGAGCCCTTCGCGCTGAAGGGCGATGACGGCAAATACAAGCCCGAGGTCCTTCTGGATCTGGACTATTGGGCGCTGATTCCCATCTGAGGAGTCGCGCCCCGGAACGTGATCACAAAATTTTTCCTGTGATCACGTTTGCTGTCCGTTACCGCTAATTGCGCCAAAACACCGCGCCATTTGCGTGGCTTGCCGCGCTGACAGCTAGTGAAAAGCTGCTATCACCTATGCAGCAAGTGTATTCGATCCCGTGAAAGGATGACCTATGGCTGATGTGAACCGCGGATCCCGTCCGCTCTCGCCGCATCTGCAGATCTACCGTATGCCGCTGGCGGCCATTACTTCGATCCTGAACCGGATCACGGGCGTGGGTCTGCTGCTGGGCGCGCTCCTGTCCGTCTGGTGGCTGGTTGGTGCAGCGTCCGGGCCGGAGCATTTCGCCTTCGTCGACGGGATCGTCACAAGCTTCATCGGCGACCTGATCATGTTCTGCTCGGTCTGGGCGCTGTGGTATCACGCGCTGGCCGGACTTCGTCACCTTGTCTGGGACGCCGGCTATTGCCTTGAGGTCGAGATGGCCGACAAGCTGGCCTATGGCATCATCGGCGGCTCTGTCCTGCTGACCCTCATCACCGCGATCGCCGTCTGAGGAGACCGGAAAATGGCATATCTTACCGACCGCAAGCGCGCCGTGGGCATGGGCTCGGCCAAGACCGGCACCGAGAATTTCTGGCGGATGACCGTCAGCTCCTATGGCCTGCTGATCCTGACCCCGCTGTTCCTGTGCACCTTCGGGTCGCAACTGGGCCAACCCTATGAAGAGGTCCTGGCCCATTTCGCCCGCCCCTATCCGGCGGTGATCACCGCGCTGATGCTGGTGGCGGGCTTTCTGCACTTCATCCGCGGCATGCGGATGGTGATCGAGGACTACTCCCACGGCATGACGCGGGAATGGCTGATCATCGCCGTCACCTGCCTTTCCTATTTCGCCATGGGCATGGGCGTCTTCGCGCTTGTGCGGCTGGCCCTCTGATCTGACGGAGCTGACACCAAATGGCTGCTTATGAATACGAATCCCACGACTATGACGTGGTTGTCGTCGGCGCCGGTGGCGCGGGCCTGCGGGCCACGCTGGGCATGGCCGAACAGGGGCTGCGCACGGCCTGTGTGACCAAGGTCTTCCCGACCCGGTCGCACACCGTGGCGGCACAGGGGGGCATCGCTGCCTCGCTGTCCAACATGGGCCCCGACAACTGGCAGTGGCACATGTACGACACCGTGAAAGGGTCGGACTGGCTGGGCGATACGGACGCCATGGAATATCTGGCCCGCGAGGCGCCCAAGGCGGTGTACGAGCTGGAACACTACGGTGTGCCGTTTTCGCGGACCGAAGAAGGCAAGATCTACCAGCGCCCCTTCGGCGGTCACACCACCGAATTCGGCGAAGGCCCCCCCGTGCAGCGCACCTGCGCCGCGGCGGACCGGACCGGCCATGCCATCCTGCACACGCTTTATGGCCAGTCGCTGAAGAACAACGCCGAGTTCTACATCGAGTATTTCGCCATCGACCTGCTGATGAGCGACGACGGTGTCTGCCAGGGCGTGCTGTGCTGGAAGCTGGACGACGGCACCTTCCACGTGTTCAACGCCAAGATGGTGGTTCTGGCCACCGGTGGCTATGGCCGCGCCTATTTCTCGGCCACTTCGGCCCATACCTGCACCGGCGACGGTGGCGGCATGGTGGCCCGCGCCGGCCTGCCGCTGCAGGACATGGAGTTCGTGCAGTTCCACCCGACCGGCATTTATGGCTCGGGCTGCCTGATCACCGAAGGGGCGCGCGGCGAAGGCGGCTACCTGACCAACTCGGAAGGGGAGCGGTTCATGGAACGCTACGCCCCGACCTACAAGGACCTGGCCCCGCGCGACTATGTTTCCCGGTCGATGACCATGGAGATCCGCGAAGGCCGTGGCGTGGGTGCCGAGGGTGACCATATCCACCTGCACCTGAACCACCTGCCGCCCGAAACCCTGGCCGAACGCCTGCCGGGCATCTCGGAAAGCGCCAAGATCTTCGCCGGCGTCGATGTGAACAAGGAACCGATCCCGGTTCTGCCCACCGTGCATTACAACATGGGCGGTATCCCGACGAACTATTGGGGCGAGGTTCTGAACCCCACCGCCGACAACCCCACCGCCGTGGTGCCGGGCCTGATGGCCGTCGGTGAAGCGGGCTGTGCCTCGGTGCACGGGGCGAACCGCCTGGGCTCGAACTCGCTGATCGACCTGGTGGTCTTTGGCCGCGCTGCCGCGATCCGCGCCGGTGATGTGGTCGACCGCGAGGCCGCGATCCCGACCGCGCCTGCGGACAAGATCCAGAAGAGCTTCGACCGGTTCGACGGTCTGCGGTACGCGCAGGGCACCATCGGCACCGCCGAGTTGCGCCTGGAAATGCAAAAGACCATGCAGGCCGACGCCGCCGTGTTCCGCACCTCGGAAACCCTGAAGGAAGGCGTCGAGAAGATGACAGCCATCGCCGCGAAGCTGGATGACCTGAAGGTCACCGACACCTCGCTGGTGTGGAACTCGGATCTGATGGAAACGCTGGAACTGACCAACCTGATGCCGAACGCGCTGGCCACCATCACCGGGGCCGAGGCGCGTCAGGAAAGCCGTGGCGCCCATGCGCACGAGGATTTTCCGACCCGCGATGACGACAACTGGCGGGTGCACACCGTGGCGCGTGTCGACGGCATTGCCGTGGACCTGAGCTATCGCCCGGTCGTCACTGACCCGCTGTCCACCGAAGCTGAAGGCGGCATCAGCCTGGCCAAAATCGCGCCCAAGGCGCGGACGTTCTAAGGAGGCGACGATGGTACAATTTACCCTGCCCAAGAACTCCAAGATCACCACGGGCAAGACCTGGCCGAAGCCCCAGGGCGCGACCAACGTGCGCAAGTTCCAGATCTATCGCTGGAACCCGGACGACGGTCAGAACCCGCGCGTGGACACCTATTTCCTGGACATGGACACCTGCGGTCCGATGGTTCTGGATGCGCTGATCAAGATCAAGAACGAGATCGATCCGACGCTGACCTTCCGCCGGTCCTGCCGGGAAGGCATCTGCGGCTCCTGCGCGATGAACATCGACGGGACCAACACGCTGGCCTGCATCTATGGCATGGACGAGATCAAGGGCGACGTGAAGATCTACCCGCTGCCGCACATGCCGGTGGTCAAGGATCTGATCCCCGACCTGACCCATTTCTACGCCCAGCACGCCAGCATCATGCCGTGGCTGGAAACCAAGACCAACCGCCCGGCGAAAGAGTGGAAGCAATCCATCGAGGATCGCAAGAAGCTGGACGGTCTGTATGAATGCGTGATGTGCGCCTCCTGCTCGACCTCCTGCCCGAGCTATTGGTGGAACGGCGATCGCTACCTCGGCCCGGCCGCGCTGCTGCACGCCTACCGCTGGATCATCGACAGCCGCGACGAAGCCACGGGCGAGCGTCTGGACGAGCTGGAGGATCCCTTCAAGCTGTATCGCTGCCACACCATCATGAACTGTTCCAAGACCTGCCCCAAGGGGCTGAACCCGGCCAAGGCCATCGCCTCGATCAAGAAGATGATGGTCGAACGCCAGGTCTGAGGGAACGGTTCGACACGGTATTCGGGGGACGCGGCTTGTGGCCGTGTCCCCCGATTTCATTGCAACAAGGGGAACCGCCCGTGATGATGCGTCTGGGACTGATCCTGATGATCCTGGCGGCGGCCTGCTGGGTCGCCTTCGGACTGATCGGCAGCGAGGTCGACGAGAACGGCGTCCTGCAAGAACCCTTCTTCCTGCTGGGCGGTGGCTGGTTGTTGATGCTGGCCGGTGCCGGTCTGGTGCTGTTCGCACTGGTCACTCGGTTTTTCCGGAGAGGCTGAGCCATGCCCCTTCTTCTTGTCGTCGCGGTGATCGTGCTGGTCTGGATGATCCTGACCTACAAGGCGCGCCAGCGCCTGAAAGACTGCCGCTGGCGGGAAAACCACGCCAAGGATACCCCCGAGGGTCGCTATTTCATCTGCATGAACTGCGGCGCGGAAACCTTTGCAGCCAACAACCTGCCGCCGCCCGTGTGCCTGCGCAAGGCACGGCGTACCTCGCGCCCCTAGACCCGTCCGACATGCGTGGCACGCATGACGCCCTTGCCGACTTGGGCGATGACGTGCACGTCAGGCAGGCCTATCTTCATCGGCAGGGAGGATGTCTTGTTCTGGAGTTTCCAATGAACAATGTATCCGTGTTTCCGAAAACGCCGGCCGACAAGGCCTTGGCCATTCTGGAAGAATCGTGGTCCTACTACATGCCGGCCCCGGTCCGGACCAACGAAGAACTGCTGCGGCGCGACGCCCGTACGTTCGAGGGCTACTACGAAGCCGCCTGACCCTGCGCGGATTGCACTTGCAGCCGGAACCGATCCGGGGCGTTCTGGGGGAAACTTCCCTCTGGTGTCGCCCCGAAAGGTTCCGCCCATGCCCCAACCGCCACAGGATGCCGAGGCCCGGCGCGCCGTCGCCCCGGTGATCTGCTATCCCAACCAGACCTTGCCCCGCCCCGCCTTCCGACCCGATGCTGCGCAGCGGGCGCAGTTGCACCCGGTCAGCAGCGTTACGGTGCCCGCGCGTGAGGCCGCCTGTTTTCGCGTCCGCGCCGGACAGATCTTCCGCATCACCTGCACCGACGGACCACAGGTTGGCGATCTGAACCTGTGGAATGCCCAGGACCTGCACGAGCGCTTCTATTCCGGCAAGACCCGCGCCCTGCACGGCAGCCATGTCAGCACCGGCGACCGGCTCTGGTCCGGCTTTCCGACGCTGCGCCCGATGGCCACGATCACCCATGATTCGCTGGATTGGTACGGCATCGACGCCTACGGCGGTGCGGTCCACGACGTGATTGGCACCCGCTGCGATCCCTACACGCACATGCTGCTGTCGCAGGCCCCGTATCATCACTGTTGCCATTCCAACCTGACCCGCGCGCTGGCCGCCGAAACCGGCCTGTCGCTGGCCGAGGCCGAGGCGCATGTGCACGACGTTCTGAACGTCTTCATGTGCACCGGGTTCACCCGCGACACCGGCCAGTATTTCATGAAGGCAAGCCCGGTGCGGCCCGGTGATCATCTGGAGTTCTTCGCCGAGATCGATCTTCTGGGCGCGCTGTCGGCCTGTCCGGGCGGCGATTGCGGGGCGGAGCATTCCAGCGATACGGCCGCCTGTCACCCTCTGCGCGTCGATGTCTATGATCTGCCCGGGGGGGCGCTGGAGGGCTGGGCCGAACCGCCGCTCAATCCCTATGACCGCAGCCACGGCACGGAAAGCGGCGGCTGACCGGTTTCAGCCTCTGTCGTCCGAAGGGCTCAGGCGAAGGCGGCCTCCAGCGCGATCTCGACCATATCGCCAAAGCTGGATTGCCGGTCGGCGGCGCTCAGCGCTTCGTCGCGCAGCAGATGGTCCGAGATCGTCACCACCGCCAGCGCCCGCACCCCGAAGCGTGCGGCGAGGTTGTACAGTTCGGCCGCTTCCATCTCGACGGCAAGGATGCCGTGGCGGGTCATGATCTCGTTCAGATCGGGGCGTTCGTCATAGAACACATCCGATGAATAGATCCCGCCCACATGGGTGGCCGCCCCGCGCGCGGCGGCGGCCTCTTCCGCGGCTTTCAGCAGGCCATAGTCAGCACATGGGGCAAAGTTGATGTCCTTGAAGAACCCGCGCGAGGGCGTCGACAGGGTGGTTGCGGTCATCGCCAGCACCACGTCGCGCAGGTTTACCTGGGTCTGCATCGCCCCGGCCGAGCCGATGCGGATCAGGGTCTTTGCGCCATAGGTCGAGATCAGCTCGTTGGCATAGATCGACAGCGACGGCATCCCCATGCCCGAGCCGTGGATCGTCACCCGGTTGCCGCGCCATGTGCCGGTGAAGCCCAGCATGCCGCGCACCTCGTTGATGCAGACCGGGTCGTCAAGAAAGGTCTCGGCGGCCCATTTCGCGCGCAGCGGGTCGCCGGGCAACAGGACGGTTTCTGCGATATCGCCGGGGGCGGCGCCAATATGAACGGTCATCGGGGGCTCCGTGGTTCGGGAAAGAGGGGCAGGGTCAGTTCTGGTCAATTGGTGAGAAGAAGCGGCCTTCAGTGGCGTCCCAGACCATCGCCTCGACGCAGGCGTTGACGTTGGTGCCGCCGCAGGCGCTGCCGTGGATCTGGATCAGCACCGTGCGCAGCGGGCCCAGGTCGGTGACGTCCCAGCCCTTGGACAGGCGCGAGGTGACCACCCCGTCGACCAGAAGGTTCAGCCCGCAGCCGCCGGTGCCGCAATACAACGAGGCGGCCGAGGAGCACCGCAGGTGAAATTCATCCAGTACCCAGTCGTCTTCGCCATTGCCGGTCAGGTCGACACGCTGGATGGCGTCGGCCTCCAGTTCCAGCGTGCCGCTCTCGAATCCCTCGCAGTCGGTGACGCGTTCCGACAGCACGGCGCGCAGCGGGTCGGGCAATTCGGTTTCGGCCCGCGCAGCGGCGGCAGACAGGCAAAGGGAAAGGATCAGGGAAAGGCGGATCATGGCAGGCTCGCATCCAGAAGTGTTTGCGGCAGCTTACCGAATTCCCGGCGCGCCAAAAGCGAAAACCCCGCCCAGAGGGCGGGGTCTTGCCGTGGCCGGGTGCCGGATCTACTCCGCCGCGACGGCGGCCGGGTCGGCCAGTTCCACGATATCGACCATGATGCGGTTCAGTTCGAAGTCCTTGGGGGTATAGACCTTGGCCACCCCCATCGCCAGCAGGCGCTTGGCATCGTCGTCGGGAATGATGCCGCCGACCAGAACCGGAATGTGGGTCAGCCCTTCGGCCTTCACCTTTTCCATGAAGCTTTCGACCAACGGGATATGGCTGCCCGACAGGATCGACAGGCCGATCACATGGGGATCTTCGCGCTTGGCGGCGGCGATCAATTCGTCCGGTGTCAGGCGGATGCCCTCATAGTCGATTTCCATTCCGCAATCACGGGCGCGGAAGGCGATCTGCTCGGCGCCGTTGGAATGGCCGTCCAGTCCGGGCTTGCCCATCAGGAACTTCAGGCGGCGGCCCAGCTTGTCAGAGATCGCATCGACCGAGGCGCGGATATCGTCCAGCCCTTCGGTCTTGTTGGACACGGACCGCGACACGCCGGTGGGGCCGCGATACTGGCCAAAGACCTGGCGCATGGTTTCGGCCCATTCGCCGGTGGTGACGCCGGCCTTGGCGGCGGTGATCGAGGGTTCCATGATGTTGGTGCCATCCCTGGCCGCTGCGCGCAGGGCGGCCAGCGCGGATTTGACGGCATTGGCATCGCGCGAGGCGCGCCAGTCGTTCAGGCGACCGATCTGTTCGGCTTCGACCGCCGGATCGACGGTCATGATGCCGCCGTCCGCATCCATCAGCGGCGAGGGTTCGCCCTGCGTCCACTTGTTGACGCCCACGACGATGGTGTCGCCCTTTTCGATGCCGCCCAGCCGTTCGGCATTGGCGGTGACCAGTTGCGACTTCATGTATTCGATGGCCGAAACCGCGCCGCCCATGGCGTCGATATTGGCCAGCTCGGCCCGCGCGCCCTGCTTCAGCTCTTCGACCTTGTTCTCGACCGCCGGGTTGTGATCGAACAGGTCGGCGTATTCCAGCAGGTCGGTCTCATAGGCCATGATCTGCTGCATGCGCAGCGACCATTGCTGGTCGAAGGGGCGGGGCAGGCCAAGCGCCTCGTTCCACGCGGGAAGCTGCACGGCGCGGGCGCGGGCCTTTTTCGACAGGGTGACGGCCAGCATCTCGATCAGGATGCGGTAGACGTTGTTTTCGGGCTGCTGTTCGGTCAGCCCCAGCGAGTTCACCTGCACGCCATAGCGGAAGCGGCGGAACTTGGCATCGCCGACGTGGTAGCGGTGGGCGCAAAGCTCGTCCCACAGATCGACGAAGGCGCGCATCTTGCACATCTCGGTGACGAAGCGGATGCCGGCGTTCACGAAGAAGGAAATCCGCCCCACGACCTGCGGAAAATCCTCGGCTGGCACCTTGTCCTTGACGTCATCCAGCACCGCGCAGGCGGTGGCCAGCGCAAAGGCCAGTTCCTGCTCGGGCGTGGCCCCGGCCTCTTGCAGGTGATAGGAACACACGTTCATCGGGTTCCACTTGGGCACATTGGTATAGCAATAGGCGGCCACATCGGTGATCAGCCGCAACGACGGCTTGGGCGGGCAGATATAGGTGCCCCGGCTGAGATATTCCTTGATGATGTCATTCTGCACCGTGCCTTGCAGCTTGGTGATGTCGGCGCCCTGTTCCTCGGCCACCGCGATATACAGCGCCAGCAGCCAGGGCGCCGTGGCGTTGATGGTCATCGAGGTGTTCATCTGTTCCAGCGGGATATTGTCGAACAGGGCGCGCATGTCGCCCAGATGCGACACCGGCACGCCGACCTTGCCAACCTCGCCGCGCGCCAGTTCGTGATCGCTGTCATAGCCGGTCTGGGTCGGCAGGTCGAAGGCCACCGACAGCCCGGTCTGCCCCTTGGCAAGGTTGTTGCGGTAAAGCGCGTTCGACGCCTTGGCCGTGGAATGCCCCGCGTAGGTGCGGAAGAGCCAGGGGCGATCTTTTTTCACTTCACTCATATCTCGTCTCGCGTCTTGGGGTCGGTAATTTATGTGCGTCCGCGACTGCATATCTGGAATTTTATGACCTTGTCAATTCGCTGCGTTGCGGCGGTACACGTTACCTATACGGGGAAAAATCGCTCGGTTCACGGGATTTGGCGCCGCAGTGGTGCTGCAACTGCCAAAAGGTCGAAGTTTTTGGCCAATCGCTTGCCTGCTATATGTTTTAGCTCCTCGCGACGCAGGCATGATGAGACATAATCTTTCATTTTTCGCGCGAACGGTGTTGCGAAGTTGCGCAAAGGGCAGTATCCCGACCAGACACCGCCCATTGATTCTGCGATGCGGCAATTATGTGGACCAGCTTGGAGGCTTTGATGGCTCTCGATACACATTCGGCGATTGCGGAATATGACGCCCCGCAGAAGGACCTGTACGAAATCGGCGAGATGCCCCCGATGGGATATGTGCCCAAGCAGATGTACGCTTGGGCCATCCGTCGCGAGCGTCACGGCGAGCCGGACAAGTCCTTCCAGGTCGAGGTCGTCGATGTTCCGGTCTTGGACAGCCACGAGGTTCTGGTGCTCGTGATGGCCGCCGGCGTGAACTACAACGGCATCTGGGCCGGACTGGGCGTTCCGATCAGCCCCTTCGACAGCCATGGTGAAGACTACCACATCGCCGGTTCCGATGCCTCGGGCATCGTCTGGGCCGTGGGCGACAAGGTAAAGAGCTGGAAAGTGGGCGACGAGGTCGTGATCCACTGCAATCAGGACGATGGCGATGACGAGGAATGCAACGGCGGCGACCCGATGTATTCGCCCAGCCAGCGGATCTGGGGTTATGAAACGCCGGACGGATCCTTTGCCCAGTTCACCAACGTGCAGGCCCAGCAGCTGCTGCCGCGCCCGCGTCACCTGACCTGGGAAGAAAGCGCCTGCTACACGCTGACGCTGGCCACCGCTTACCGGATGCTGTTCGGCCATCACCCGCACGAATTGAAGCCGGGCCAGAACGTTCTGGTCTGGGGCGCCTCGGGCGGTCTGGGCTCTTTCGCGATCCAGCTGGCCAATGCCGCCGGGGCCAACGCCATCGGCGTGATCTCGGACGAGGACAAGCGCGAGTTTGTCATGAGCCTGGGCGCCAAGGGCGTTTTGAACCGCAAGGACTTTGACTGCTGGGGTCAACTGCCCACGGTGAACACGCCGGAATACAACACCTGGTTCAAGGAAGCCCGCAAGTTCGGCAAGGCGATCTGGGACATCACCGGCAAGGGCAACAACGTCGACATGGTGTTCGAACACCCGGGCGAAGCGACTTTCCCGGTCTCCACCTTCGTGGTGAAGAAGGGCGGCATGGTCGTGATCTGCGCCGGCACCTCGGGCTTCAACTGTACCTTCGACGTGCGTTACATGTGGATGCACCAGAAGCGCCTTCAGGGCTCGCACTTCGCGCATCTCAAGCAGGCGGCGGCGGCCAACAAGCTGATGATCGAGCGGCGCATCGATCCCTGCATGTCCGAGGTTTTCCCCTGGGAAGAGATCCCCGACGCCCACATCATGATGCTGCGCAACCAGCACAAGCCGGGCAACATGGCCGTTCTGGTGCAGGCCCCGAAAACCGGGCTGCGCACTTTCGAGGACACGCTGGAAGCCGGCAAGAGCTGATCACGCCCCCAAATTCAGATGACATTCGCACCGCCCCGGTTTCCGGGGCGGTTTGCGTTTCCACGGAAGCGGTTTACCAAATATCAACAGGTTACACCCGCCGACCTCCCTATTTCTGGGGGGCATAAAGCGGTGAGTGTGTCACGATTTTCAGGCGTGTTACGGTGTTGTTAATGAATTCTTCAAGTCTTGGGGACGGATCCATGGATGCAGATTGGATGATCGATGTTCTGGCAGACCTGAAGAAGTTTGCGCGCCACAACCAGTTTTTGGAGTTGGCGGAGCAACTTGATGATACCATGATGGTGGCCGCTACGGAAATTCGGCGTAACAAGGTCAGGGACGTATGTCGGGCACGGGGTCATGAAGGAAAAGCTGGAGACGCTCATTAGCAGCCTGGAAGAGGCAACGACACGGGGAGATCTGCAGGATGTCGTTGTCAGGCTTCGCGATCTCTACGATGTGGATCACGTTGTTTACCATTCGGTCAACCGGGCTGGAGAACAATACGCAGCACTCACCTATGACGCCTCATGGGTGGATCGCTATATCGAGCGGGACTATGCGCGCATCGATCCGGTGGTGCAGGGCTGCTATCAGCGGTTCAACCCGGTGGATTGGAAACAGCTGGACTGGACCGGCGCCAAGGCACGGAACTTCATGGGCGAGGCTGCTGACGCCGGGATCGGAAACCAGGGGCTTTCGGTGCCGATCCGCGGACCAAACGGACAGTTCGCCCTGTTTACGGCCTCCAGCAATGCAAGCGACAGGACCTGGGCGAATTACAGCCGGTCCAATGTATCGGACCTGATTCTCGTGGCCCATTTCATCAATCAGAAAGCCCTTGAGATCGACAACGGCACCGATGTTCAGAAATCGGCCAGCCTGTCGCCTCGCGAGATCGACACGCTCAGCCTACTTGCAGTGGGCTACTCCCGCGCACAAGCCGCCGAAAGCCTGTGTATCTCGGAACACACGCTGCGGGTCTATATCGAATCCGCGCGGTTCAAACTGGGAGCGCAGAACACGACCCACGCCGTCGCCCGCGCCATCGCCCGCGGCCTGATTGTCGTCTGAACGAAGTTTTAACATTTCGTTAACGCACCGTACGGTGCGATTAACTCTGGTTAACCAGCGGTTGAACACCCTGAGCCCGTCAACACAGCGGACTGGGGATAAACATGCTGAGATACTTGTTTTCGAACGAACTGAACCATCACCCGAAGCTGCGCGATTCCATGTTTCAGGATCGCGCCGATCAGTTCCACACGCGTTTGGGCTGGGATGTATCCATCGACGATCATGGCGAGGAGCGTGACGAATACGACGCGATAAACCCGCTCTACGTGATCTGGGAAGAGCCTGACGGCAGCCATGGCGGCTCGATGCGGTTCCTGCCCACGTCGGGGCCGAACATGCTCGACGATCACTTTCGCAACCTTCTGGACGGGGCCCGGATCCGCAATTCGCAGATCTGGGAGTGCACCCGCTTCTGCCTTGCGCGCAACGCTGCTCCTCAGGTGTCGGCAGCGCTGATGCTGGGCGGCTGCGAGGTCGGCCTGGGCTTCGATCTGACCTTCTCGATCGGGGTGTTCGATGCCCGCATGGTGCGCATCTATCGCCGCCTGGGCTGGTCGCCGCTGGTGGTGGGCACGCAAGGCGAGGGCCGCGAGGCGATCAGCGCGGGCTTGTGGAGTTTCTCGGAAAGCCGCGCGGAAACCCTGTGTGACAAGGCCGGTATCCCGCGGGCCCAGTCGCGCCTGTGGTTCCACCTGTCGCGGCATCAGGCGCGGATCGAACTGGCGCACACCGCCTGAGTGCTGGTGCCCGTCGCGGTCCCGGACTAGGGTCCGGACATGAATGCCGTGACCGATATTGTCCTGTCCGAAGATCAGGATGCCGCTTTTGCGCGGGTGACCGAAGTCCTTGCCGCCGCCGGGATTGACCTGGCAGGCGGGGGGCTTGGCCCCCCGGCGTCCAAGGGCGATCAGACGCTGGCCGTTCTGGGCAAGGCGGGTTCGGGCAAGACCGTGCTTCTGGCAAAGCTCTACCACGCCATGGAGGCCGCGGGCGTCGAGATCGTCTCGGGCGATTACGAGGGCCGGCGCCGCAAGGAGCGGCGCACCCTTGCCATTCTGGCGCCCACCAACAAGGCGGCCTCGGTCCTGCGCAACCGGGGCGTTCCGGCGACGACGATCCACCGGGTGCTCTACACGCCGGTCTATGATCCCGAATACGAGAAAATCGCCGAATGGCTGGCAGGGCGCGGCCCGCGGCCGGAAACCGAGGTTCTGGACGACACCGCGCTGGACCGCGCCAAGGCGTTTTACGACCTGCACAAGTCGGTGCCGGGGGCGCTGGCTTCGGCCGGATTGCGCGGATCGGACTTCATCACTGGCTGGAAACGCCGCGAAGAGCCGCTGGACATCGGATTCGTCGATGAAAGTTCGATGCTGGACGCGCGACAATTTGACGACCTGAAAGAAATTTTTCCAACTTTGGTGCTGTTTGGCGACCCTGCGCAGCTGGCGCCGGTGGGACAATCGGGCGAAATGGTCTTCGACAAGCTGCCGGAACCGCGCCAACTGGTGCTGAGTCGCATTCACCGACAGGAACGGGACAACCCGATTCTCGATCTTGCCCACGCGTTGAGTGATCCGGACGTGGGATTTGAACAGTTCGAGAGGATGATAGACGATGCCGCCCGCCGCGACGATCGCGTTGTGGTTGCGGGAAGGGTCGAGGCCGATCTGATGGCGCGCTCGCCGGTGCTGGTCTGGCGCAACGCCACCCGCGTGCGGCTGATCCAGGCGTTCCGCAAGGCGCATGACGCGCCCGACGACAGCCTGTTGCCCGGCGAGCCGCTGATCTGCGACGGGCTGGAACTGCCCCTGAAGCATCGCAAGAAGCGGCTGGATCTTGAGGCACGGGGACTGATCAAGGGCGCGCAGGTGATTTACCTGGGGCAGGGGCGCCGACCGGGGTTTTCCCGGTTGCATGTGCTGGGCGCGCCCGAGCCGCAGGTCTCGGCGGCTTCGATCATCAAGATCGAACATCCCGATGAGGAAGAACCCTTCATCCCCTTCGCGGCCCGCATGGGGGCGGCCTTCCTGCACGGCGCGGCGGTAACGATCCACAAGGCGCAGGGCTCGCAATGGTCCGAGGTTCAGGTCTTCGGGCCCGACATCTATGCCGCCTATCGCGCGGGGCGGACCGAGGCGGGGCTGCCGCTGTGGAAACGGTTGGCCTATGTGGCGATCACCCGCGCCGAGACGCGCCTGCACTGGGTGATGCGGTATCGGCTGGGCAAGCCCACGGTGCCGCTGGGCACCGACGATCTGACGGTGCCGCCAGCGCCCGACCTGATCCGCGAGATCGACCCGACCCTATCGCTGGAACATCCGGAAGGCGGCTGAGGCCAGCCAACCCGCCGCGATGGCGATGACCAGCGACATGATCCCGTAGGCCAGTGGCCGTTCATGCGCGAGGTTGTACAGCCAGCGTTCCATCCCGACCTTGTGCACCTCGATCGTGGTGTCATAGCGATCTACGACCGCGCCGTTGCGGACAAGGAAGATCCGCATGGAATAAATGCCTTCGACAAGGTTTGCAGGCAGGTCGAGCGAGGTGCGGAACAGCGTCTCCTGATCCAGCGCCACGCCGGTTTCATGCTGCTGATACAGGTCGGCCTCGCTGCGAATGCGCACCAGCGCATCGGTGAACACGTCCAGTTCGGGCGCGGCATGGGCCGGGCCAACCGTGGTCATCACGTAGTCGACCGAGATGATGTGATGCTGGTCGTCGTCCATGTTCAGGATCTGATCCAGCGGCCGGGTGCTGGCCACCGCGTAGAAGCTGGGCGCGTGCAGCAGGTGGACCGAGTCGGTGTTGACCCAGATGCCCATGCGCCGTTCCTTGCGGCGGATATCCAGCGGGCCGGGCGGGCCGGACACGGTGATGATGACATCCAGATCGGAATCCTGCGGCAGCGGTTCCTCGCGCTTCACGGCGCCGAAGATCAACAGCGACGAGCCGTCGAAGGTGGCGGTGATGGCAACTTCGTCCTGGCTGAGGCCAAGAACCACCTTTTCGGCGCCGGCGGGCAGTGCCCACAGCAGCGTGGCGATGATCAGCAGGCGCAGCATCAGTGCCCACCCTCGGTGCCGATGGAATACAGTTCGGACGGCTCGATCAGCAGGTCGAGACCCAGTTTGAAGCACACGAGCAGCACCATGCCCGCCAGCAGGATGCGCAGTTGTTCAGCCTTCATCCGGGTGCCGATGCGGGTGCCGATCTGGGCGCCGATGACACCGCCGACCAGCAGCAGGACCGCCAGAACCACGTCCACGGTATAGTTGGTGGTGGCGTGCAGAAGGGTCGAGAAGCCGGTGACGAAAATGATCTGGAACAGCGAGGTGCCAACCACCACCTTGGTGGGCATTCCCAGCAGATAGATCATCGCGGGCACCATGATGAAACCGCCGCCGACACCCATGATCGCCGACAGCACTCCGACGAACAGGCCGACCAGAAGCGGCGGGATGACCGAGATATACAGGCCCGAGGTGCGGAACTTGATCTTCAGCGGCAGTGCCTGCACCCAGGCCGCGCGCCGCCGTCTGGGGGCCGGGGCGCCGACCCGGCGCGCCTTGCGGATCGAGTTCAGGCTTTCGACGAACATCAGCCCGCCGATCACGCCCAGAAACACCACGTAGCAGAGCTTCACCAGAAGATCGACCTGGCCCATTTCCTTGAGCAGGGCAAAGACCTTCACCCCCAGAGCCGCGCCGATCAGGCCGCCGGTCAGCAGCACGACGCCCATCCTCAGGTCCACCGTCTTGCGCCTGAAATGCGCCAGCACACCCGAGAAGGAGGAGGCAACGATCTGGTTCGCCTCGGTCGCCACGGCCACCGCGGGGGGGATGCCGATGAAGAACAGCAATGGTGTCATCAGAAAGCCGCCGCCGACCCCGAACATGCCCGACAGCACGCCCACCAGTCCGCCCAGCCCAAGCAGCAGGAACGCGTTGACCGAAACTTCGGCGATGGGAAGATAGATTTGCATGGCGCGACAATAGTGACCCTTGCGACGGGGTCCAGTCCTTCGGGCTTCCTGCAGCGCGGCTACTCTGCAGTTTCTGGAAAAAAGCCGCCCGCACGACGCAAGATTGCGCGCCGTGCGGGTGGGTCAGCGTTCCTTGACGTAGGGCTCGCCACCTGCGCGGGGCGGGATGGCCTTGCCGACGAACCCCGCCAGAATCACCACCGTCAGGATATAGGGCAGGGCCTGCATCAGCTGCGTGGGCATGGTGACGCCCGCCAGTTCGAAGGTCTGGAAGCGGTTGCCCAGGGCCTCCAGCAAACCGAACAACAGGCAGGCGCCAAGCGCCGACCAGGGCCGCCACTTGGCAAAGATCAGGGCAGCCAGGGCGATGAAGCCGCGACCTGCACTCATGTCCTTGACGAAGCCCGCCGACAGGCCGGTGGCCAGATAGGTTCCCGCCAGCCCGCACAGAAGTCCGCAGATCAGCACCGCCGAATAGCGCAGCCCGACGACCGAAACACCCGCCGTATCCACAGCGCCGGGATTCTCGCCCACGGCGCGCAGGCGCAGGCCAAACCTTGTGCGGAACAGCACGTACCAGCTGCCGAGCACGGACAAGAGGCCGACGTAGACCAGGATCGAATGCCCCGAAAGCACTTCGGAATAGAGCGGGCCAAGGATCGGCACCGACTCAATGGTGCTGGCCAGCGGCAGGTCGATGTTCTGGAACCGGGCATCGCCCTGCAGCGGCGGGGTGCGCCCGCCCAGCTTGAACCAGTTCTGCCCGATCAGCACGGTCAGCCCGACGGCCAGAAAGTTGATCGCCACGCCCGAGATCAGCTGGTTTCCCCGGAAAGTGATCGAGGCGACCCCGTGCAGGGCTGCCAGCAACAGCGAGGCGGTACAGCCGGCCGCCAGACCGACCCAGGCCGAGCCCGACACCGCCGCTGCCGCCGCCGAGAAGAAGGCCGCTGCCAGCATCTTGCCCTCAAGCCCGATGTCGAAAATGCCCGCGCGTTCGGAAAACAGCCCCGCAAGGCAGGCAAACAGCAGCGGCGTGGCCAGACGCAGGCTGGAGTCCAGTAGCTGAAGAACCGTGTTCAGATCCATCATGCCGCTCCTTTTCCATTGCCCGAGAACAGCCGCGCCACGGGGGCCCGCACCATGTTGTCAAGCGCGCCGGTAAACAGGATCACCAGCGCCTGGATCACCACGATCATCTCGCGGCTGATGGCCGGGATTTCAAATTCCAGTTCCGCGCCGCCCTGATAAAGCGCGCCGAACAGAACCGCGGCGATCAGCACGCCCACCGGGTGCGAACGCCCCATGAGCGCCACGGCAATCCCGACGAACCCGGCGCCCTGAACGCTGTCGATGATCAGGCGTTCGGCCTCGCCCTGCACGGCGTTGACCCCCATCAGACCGGCCAACCCGCCGGAAATCAGCATGGCGATCACGGTGATTTTCACCGGCTGGATTCCGGCATAGACCGCGGCCGGTTCGGACTGGCCAAAGGCGCGGATCTCGTATCCCAGCCGGGTCCGCCAGATCAGGAACCAGACCCCGACGCAGCAGGCCAGTGCCACGAAGAAGGCCACGTTCAGCGGGGCCGAGCGGGTGAACCCCAGCCACGCCCCGAAATCATAGGCCGTCGGCAGCCGCGCCCCTTCGATGAAGCGCGGGGTTTCGGGGGCCATCGAGCCGGGCACCTTCAACACGTTGTTCAGAAGGTAGACCAGCAAGGCCGAGGCAATGAAGTTGAACATGATCGTGGTGATCACGATATGACTGCCGCGCTTGGCCTGCAGATAGGCCGGGATTGCCGCCCAGGCGGCCCCGAACAGCGCGCCACCGACCACTGCCGCGGGCAGCGCCAGCGTCCAATGCGGCCAGGGCAGTGCCAGGCAGACCAGCGCCACGCCCAGACCGCCCAGCATGGCCTGCCCTTCGCCACCGATGTTGAACAGCCGGGCATGGAAGGCCACGGCCACCGCCAGCCCGGTGAAGATGAAGTTGGTCGCGTAGTACAGCGTATAGCCCCAGCCATAAGCCGAGCCGACCGCGCCCTTGATCATGATCTTCATCGCCTGCACCGGGTTTTCGCCGATATAGGCAATGACCAGCGCCGAGACGGCCAGCGCAAGCAACAGGTTGATGGCGGGGATCAGGGCCACATCGGCCCACTTCGGCATCTTGTTCATCTCAACCCGCCTTTCCGTCCATACCGGCCATCAACATGCCCAGTTCGGTCTCGTCGGTGTCGCCCGGCAGGCGCTCGCCCATGATGCGGCCGTCGAACATCACCGCGATCCTGTCCGACAGGGACAGGATCTCTTCCAGTTCGACCGAGACCAGCAGGATTGCCTTGCCCTCGTCTCGCAACTGGATCAGGCGCTGGTGAATGAACTCGATGGCGCCGATGTCCACGCCGCGGGTCGGCTGGCCCACCAGCAGCAGGTCGGGGTTCTGCTCCATCTCACGGGCCAGCACCAGTTTCTGCTGGTTGCCGCCGGAAAAGCTCTTTGCGGCCAGCCAGTTGTGCGGCGGGCGCACGTCGAAGCGCTCCATCTTGCCATCGGTGTCGGCGCGCAGGGCGGCGTTGTCCATGATGCCGCTGTGGCTGTATTCGGGGCGATGCTGATAGCCAAAGCCGGTGTTCTCCCACGCCGCGAAATCCAGGATCAGCCCCAGCTTGTGACGATCCTCCGGCACATGGGTGATGCCTGCGGCGCGGCGGGCGCGGCCGTCGCTGTCCGGGCCCGACAGGCTCAGCGGTTTGCCGTTCAGCGTGATTGTTCCCTTGGCGTCCGCAATGCCACCCAGCACCTGCAACAGTTCCGACTGGCCGTTGCCGGCCACCCCGGCAATGCCAAGGATTTCTCCCGCCCGCACGTTCAGGGACACGCCCTTCAGGCGCTCGACCCCCTTTTCGTCGGTGACCCGCAAGTCGGAAACATCCAGCACCGTGGCGCCGGGATTTGCCGGGGTCTTGTCGACGCGCAGCAGCACCTTTCGGCCCACCATCAGCTCGGCCAGTTCGGTGGGCGAGGTTTCGGCGGTCTTGACCGTGGCCGTCATTTCGCCGCGCCGCATGACGCTGACGGTGTCGGTGATCTCCATGATCTCGCGCAGCTTGTGGGTGATCAGGATGATGGTCTTGCCCTCGTCACGCAGCCCGTGAAGGATGCGGAACAGGTGGTCGGCCTCGGACGGCGTCAGCACGCCGGTGGGCTCGTCCAGAATCAGGATGTCGGCCTTGCGATACAGGGCCTTCAGGATCTCGACGCGCTGCTGGTGACCGACGCTCAGGTTTTCGATCAGGGCATCGGGGTCCACGTCCAGCGCGTATTCGCGCGACAGGTTCGTCAGTAGCGTGCGGGCCTTGGCCAGTGAGGGGCGCAGGAAAGCGCCTTCTTCGGCCCCCAGCACCACGTTTTCCAGAACGGTGAAGTTCTCGACCAGCTTGAAGTGCTGGAAGACCATCCCGATGCCGGCGCGAATGGCGGCCTGGCTGTCGGGGATCTCGGTTTTCTGTCCGCCGATGAAGATCTCGCCGGCGTCGGCCTTGTAGAAGCCGTAGAGGATCGACATCAGGGTCGATTTTCCAGCGCCGTTCTCGCCGATGATCCCGTGAATCGTGCCGCGTTCGACACGGATCGCGATGTCCTTGTTGGCCTGGACCGGACCGAAGGCTTTCGAGATGCCGCGCAGCTCGATGGCGGGGGCAGCGGAAGGGGCGGCCATGTCAGGCCGCCCCCCGGTCTGTGTTTGCGAGGTCATCTGCGCTCAGAAGGCCGGGCAGGAGCTGTCGGTGGTGTAGTCGTGCACCACGATGTCGCCCGAGATGATGCGGCCCTGGGTTTCTTCCAGCGTTGCCATCATCGATTCGGTGATGAGGGGTTCGTTGTTGTCATCCAGTGCCCAGCCGACGCCACCGTTGTTCAGGCCCATGACCTTGATGCCGGGGGTGAATTCGCCCTTCTCGAAGGTATCGAAAGCCTCGTAGACGGCGTTGTCCACGCGCTTGACCATCGAGGTCAGCACCTTGCCCGGATGCAGGTGGTTCTGGTTGCTGTCCACGCCGATGGACAGGATGCCTTCATCGGCAGCGGTTTGCAGAACACCGATGCCGGTGCCACCGGCGGCGGCATAGACCACGTCAGACCCCTGGCTGATCTGGGCGCGGGTCAGTTCGCCGCCCTTCACCGGGTCGTTCCACGCGGTGGGGGTGGTGCCGGTCATGTTGACGATGACCTTGGCGTCGGGCTTCACCGCCTTCACACCCTGTGCATAGCCACAGGCGAATTTCGAGATCAGCGGCACGTCCATCCCGCCAACGAAGCTGACGACATTGGATTCCGAGGCCATAGCGGCCAGAACGCCGACCAGATAGCTGCCTTCGTGCTCTTTGAAGACCACCGACTGCACGTTCGGCTGATCGACGACCATGTCGACGATGGTGAACATGGTTTCGGGATAGTCCGGCGCGACCTTTTCAAGGGTCGAGGCATTGGCGAAGCCCAGAACCACGACCGGGTTGGCGCCGCTTTCGGCCATGCGGCGCATGGATTGCTCGCGCTGCGCTTCGGATTGCAGTTCGGTTTCCTTGTAGGCGCCACCGGAGTCTTTCAGCCACCGCTGCGCCCCGTTATAGGCGCTTTCGTTGAAGGATTTGTCGAACTTGCCACCCAGATCGATGATCAGCCCCGGCTCCGCCAGCGCGGCGGTCATGCTCAGGGTCAGGGCGGTGCCCGCTCCGAAAAGCGTTTTCATGAAGGTCATTGCAGTCTCCCAACTATTGGACTTCTGCCGCGCAAAACGGCACGCCGCGCCTTGTTGCGGCGCGGTCTTGCCAGAAGTAGGCCGCAGCAGCGGAGAGGGGTCAACAGGTTTCTGCGGTTTGCCAAGCGGTTGCTGCCCAAAACGCCGGGGCAGGGCGGGGGCAGACACGGCGATCGCCTATACGATGGTCCGGGTCATCACCACCGCGTCGATCTTCGAACCATCGGGGGCAGTGTAGTACCGGGGTCGCAGCCCCACGCGGGCAAGGCCGCACCCGTCGTACAGGGCGAGCGCGGCGGCATTGTCCGCCGCGACCTCGAGAAACGCCTGTGTCGCGCCGCGCTCACGGGCCGTATCGATGAAGCGCGCCATCAGCGCCCGTCCGATCCCCGCGCGTCGGCAGGCCGGGTTGACGGCAAGGGTCAGAAGCTCAGCCTCATCCGCGATCACGCGGCCCAGGGCGAAGCCTGACGGGTGCGGTTCCAGAAACACCGCAGGCTGGGCCAGCAACCCGGCAAACTCGACCGCCCGCCAGGGGCGGGGCGTGGTGAAACATGCCGCGTGCAGATCCGCCAGCGTGTCTGGCGTCATGAGAGGATTATCGGGGGCGGATCGCTGGCCGGGGCCGCGTCGGCTGCCCGCAGGTACAGGGGCGCCGGGCGCGGGCTGTCGGCAGGTGCGCGGGCGGCGATGGTTGCGATGGCCACCGCCAACAGGTGCGGCGGTGGGGTGATGGGTCTGTTCAGGCTTTCGGCCTGCACCGCAAGATCGACGCCCAGCAACGAAGCGTCTGCGGGAAGCGCCAGCGTGGCCAGATCTGCGGCGGTGTGCAGGGCGGGGGGGTGAGGGCCGTCCGGCAGAAACGTCTGCACATAGACGCTGCCGCGCGGGGCTGCGACCAGTGAGACCGCCGGGCGGGGGGCGTCCAGCACCTGCGCCTCAAGACGGCTGACCCCGATGGCTGGTATGCCCAGCGACAGGGCCAACCCACGTGCGGCCGAAACTGCGATGCGGATGCCGGTGAAATTGCCGGGACCGACGCCGACGCCAAGACGTGTCAGGTCGGCCCATGTCAGCCCGGTTTGGGCCAACCCGTCCTCAAGCAGGGGAAAAAGCTGTTCGGCCTGGCCGCGCGCGCCGTGCCAATCCCCCTGCCAAAGCACCTCGCCGCCCCGAAGCAGGGCGGCGGCGCAGAACGGACCTGAGGTGTCGAAGGCCAGGATCGGCCCGCTGTCGCGCATCGGTTCAGACGGCGACGGGGCGCACTTCCACCACTTCGGGGATATAGTGGCGCAGCAGGTTCTCGATGCCCATCTTCAGCGTCAGCGTGGACGAGGGGCACCCGGCGCAGGCGCCCTGCATATGCAGGTAGACGATGCCGCGATCAAAACCGTGGAAGGTGATGTCGCCGCCATCCTGCGCTACGGCGGGCCGCACGCGGGTGTCCAGCAATTCCTTGATCTGGCCGACGATTTCCGAATCCGGACCGTCATGCGCGGCATGGCCGGCGTTCTCGGCAGCGCCGTCCAGCGTCGCGTCACCGGACTGGAAATGCTCCATCACCGCGCCCAGCACGGCGGGCTTCAGGTGATCCCATTCGACGCCGTCTTTCTTGGTGACGGTGACGAAATCGGCGCCCAGGAAGACCGCCGTGACGCCCTCGACCGCGAAGATGCGGCGCGCCAGCGGGGATTTCGCGGCGCTGTCGGCCTCGGGGAAGTCGGCTGTGCCGCTTTCCAGAACCGCCATGCCGGGCAGGAACTTCAGGGTCGCGGGATTCGGGGTGGATTCGGTTTGAATGAACATGGCAAAGCCTCCGTTGCGCCTGATATGCGGCTAGAGCCGCGCGAAGTCAATGTTTGGAATGATTCCAAACTGGCGTCAGGTCACGCTTTCCAGTTGTTCCTTGGACATGTTGCCCGGCACCACGGTGAAGGGAATGGGCACCTGTGCCGCGGATTTGGTCATATGCGAGATCAGCGGACCGGGGCCGCTTTTCTCGGTACCCGCGCCCAGCACCAGAACCCCGATTTCGGGATTGTCGTGGATCTGAGCCAGCACTTCCTTGAACAGGTCGCCTTCGCGGATTACCAGGGTCGGATCGACGCCCTGCTTGTCGCGCATCCATTTGGCAAACACCTCGAAATGCGCAGTGATCCGTTCGCGGGCTTCTTCCCGCATGATGTCGCCCACGCCGACCCAATGGTTGAACTCGTCCGGCGGGATCACCGACAGGATCTCGACCCCGCCGCCGGTCTTGGCAGCACGCATGGCGGCAAAGCGCATGGCATTAAGACATTCCTGGCTGTCGTCGAGCACGACGAGAAAGGTACGCATGATGGATCCCCTGCTATCGGCGCCATGATGCCGCCTTTGTGCGCCAAGGCAAGGGAGGGCCGGGATATTTTCCGCTCAATTGGCCAGCAGATCGTCCAGATCGAGACGCCGGGTGTACATGGCAAGCTGGCCATCGGCATCGCGTGGCCATTCGGCGCGCGGCCGGTCCCAGTAAAGCTCGATCCCGTTACCGTCGGGATCGCTGAGATAGATCGCTTCGCTGACGCCATGATCCGAGGCCCCGTCCAGCGGCACACCGGCATCCACCATGCGCCGCACCACGCGGGCCAGTTCGACGCGGGTGGGGTACAGGAACGCCACATGGAACAGGCCGGTGTGCCGGACCGGCGCCGGGGTGCCACCTTCGCTGTGCCATGTGTTCAGCGCGATATGGTGATGATAGCTGCCCCATGACAGGAAGGCGACCGTGCGCCCGTCGGTGGCCTGCACCTCCAGCCCCAGAAGATCGGCATAGAAACGCACGGCGCGCTCAAGATCCGCCACTTTCAGATGGACGTGGCCGATGCGCGGCGTGGGAAGCGGGGCAGAGGTCATGGCGGTCTCCTGACACTTCAGACAGCCTAGGCCGGGCGCGGGGACCGTGTATATAGCGCGTCCTGCACGCCCCTCTGTGCGGGGACGCGCAGGATATCGGGGTCAGGTCAGCAGGCCGACGATCTCGTAGGCGCGTTTCAGGATCGGCTGGGCGATCTCGTCGGCCCGTTCCGCGCCATCGGCCAGAATGCGGTCGATCTCGGCGGGATCCTGCATCAGCCGGGACATTTCTCCGGTGATCGGCGACAGCTTGGCAACCGCCAGTTCGGCCAGCGCCGGCTTGAATTCGGAAAATGTCTTGCCGCCATGGTCGGCCATCACCGCATCGACGGGGATATCGGCCAGACCGGCGTAGATGTTGACCAGGTTGCGCGCCTCGGGCCGCTCGGCCAGACCCTCGGCGCTTTCGGGCAGGGGCTCGGGGTCGGTCTTGGCCTTGCGGATCTTCTTGGCGATGGTGTCGGCATCGTCGGTGAGGTTGATGCGGCTCATGTCCGAGGGATCGGATTTCGACATTTTCTTAGAGCCGTCGCGCAGGCTCATCACCCGCGTGGCCGCGCCTTCGATCACCGGTTCGGTGATCGGGAAGAAATCGACGCCATAGTCGTTGTTGAACTTCATGGCGATGTCGCGGGTCAGCTCAAGGTGCTGCTTCTGATCCTCGCCCACGGGCACCTGTGTGGCATGATAGACCAGAATATCGGCGGCCATCAGGTTGGGATAGGCGAACAGCCCGGTCGAGGCCGCCTCGCGGTTCTTGCCCGCCTTGTCCTTGAACTGGGTCATCCGGTTCAACCAGCCCATGCGCGCCACGCAGTTGAACAGCCATGCCATCTGGGCATGGGCAGGCACGCGCGCCTGATTGAACAGGATCGACTTTTTCGGGTCCAGGCCGCTGGCCAGGTATCCTGCCGCCAGTTCCCGCGTCGCGCGGGTCAGATCGGCCGGGTCCTGCCAGACCGTGATCGCGTGCAGATCGACGATGCAATACAGGGTCTGGATGCCGCTGTCCTGCATGTCGACAAAGCGCTTCACCGCGCCCAGGTAATTGCCCAGTTGCAGGTGGTTGGTCGGCTGGATTCCCGAAAAGACCCGCGGGGTGAAGGCGGCGTTCGGGGCTTCGGCCGGGGTGGACTGCGTTTGGACCGCATCCGTCATGGGGGTTCTCCGTCTGGATTTCCGTGCACGGCTCGCTTATCTGCGGGGCCGGATGCCGTCAATCAAGGAACACCCATGGAACCCGCCCGCCCCGTCAATCCCTTGCCCGCAGCGGTGATCGCGCTGGCCGCCGTCGTGTTCGGCGTCGAAGTGCTGTTCACCCTGGCCGAGCGGGGTCTGCTGGGCGGCCCCGGCGGCATTGGTCTGCGCACCCGCGCGGTCGAGAATTACGCCTTCTTCGGTCAGGCGCTGGACTGGATGGTGGTCAACCTGAAGTTCCCGCCGGACCTGATGGTGCGGTTCGTCACCTATCCGCTGCTGCATCTCAGCTTTACCCACGCGATGTTCGTCTGCGTCTTCCTGCTGGCCATGGGCAAGATGGTGGGCGAGGCTTTGGGCAACGTGGCAGTCTTTGCCATCTTCTTCGGCGCGTCGATCGGCGGGGCGCTGGCTTATGGACTGCTGCTGAACGAGGATTTCCCTTTGGTGGGCGGTTATCCCGGCGTCTACGGGCTGATCGGCGGCTACACCTTCCTGATGTGGGTCCAGGCGAAGTTCCTGCGCCAGAACCAGTTGCAGGCGTTCCGGCTGATCGGCCTGCTGATGGCGATCCAGCTTCTGTTCGGGCTGCTGTTCGGCGGCCAGAAGGATTGGGTGGCCGATGTGGCGGGGTTTGCCAGCGGCTTCGGCCTGTCCTTCCTGCTGGTGCCGGGTGGCTGGGCCAAGCTGCGCGCGGCGTTGCGGCGGCGCTGAGGCTCAGCGCCCGCGCCGGAAGGCCGACTTCAACTCGCGCAGGGTCAGCGCGCCCAGCAGGTGAGCGGCGGCGAAATAGCTGACGATTCCGGCCCCGATCAGCAGGGCCAGCGCGCCATAGCGCAGGCCCGCGGTGTGCAATGCGCCCTGCAACCCCTGCGCCAGCGCCCAAAGCACGGCCCCCATCAGAATCGAGGCCAGCAATTGCCGGGGCACGGCGCGGCGGAAGCGGTCGTCAAAGCGGGCGACCTCGCCCATTGTGCTGGTGCCGCGCCACAGGAAGACCACCATGGCCCAGCCCGCCAGCGTGGTGCCAAGGGCAGCGGCGGGCCAGCCGATCACCGGCGACAGGCCGATGGCGCAGCCGGCATTGACCAGCATCGCCCAGACCGCGAAGCGGTACGGGCTGCGGGTGTCGGAGCGGGCGAAATACAGCGGTTGCAGCACCTTTTGCAGCACGAAGGCGGGCAGGCCCAACCCGTAGATCGCGGCGGCCAGCGCGGTGCCCTGGCTGTCAGCGGCAGTGAACTTGCCGCGTTCGAACAGGACCGAGACCATCGGTTCGGCAATCACCAGCAGGGCGACCGCCGCAGGCAGGGTGAGGGCCAGCGAAATCTCTCCGGCACGACTGAGCGCGGCGCGGCCCCCGGCGGCGTCATCGGCGGCCAGACGGCGCGACAGGTCGGGCAGCAGGACGATGCCCACGGCAATGCCCACGACGCCCAGCGGCAATTGGTACAGCCGGTCGGCGGTGTACATCCAGTCCATCGCCTTGTCGAAATAGCTGGCCACCTGCCGCCCGATCAGCAGGTTGATCTGCACCACCCCCGAGGCCAGCGCCGCCGGTGCCGCGACAATCGCCAGTTGCCGGATCTCCGGGGTGAAGCGCGGCATCGCGGGCCGCATGGTGAAGCCGGCCTTGCGCGCCGCGCTCCAGACCAGCGCGAATTGCGCCACGCCAGCAACGGGTACTGCCCAGATCAGCGCGCGGGCAACCTCGCCGCCCAGCCAGAGCGCCAGGCTCATGAAGGCGATGAAAATCACGTTCAGCAGCACCGGGGCGGCAGCGGCGGCCACGAAGCGGCCCGAGGCGTTGAGCACCCCCGACAGCATCGCCGCCAGCGCGATGAAGAAGATATAGGGAAAGGCGATGCGTCCGAAGCCGACCGCCAGATCGAATTGCTCCTGCCCGGCGAAACCGGACGCCATGGCATAGACCAGCCCCGGCATGGCCAGTTGCGCGATCAACGTCAGGACCAGCACTACGCTGGCCAGCGCCGCAAAGGCCTCCTGCGCGAAATCGGCCGGGCGGTCGCCGGTTTCCAGCCGCCGCGAGAACATCGGCACGAAGGCCATGTTGAAGGCGCCCTCGGCAAAGAAGCGGCGGAACATGTTGGGCAGCGAGAACGCCACGATGAAGGCCTGATAGGCCGGGCCAGTGCCCAGAAGCGCCACGATCATCGCGTCGCGGACAAAGCCCAGCACCCGGCTGGCCATGGTCCAGCCGCCGACGGTCAGCAGTCCGCTCAGCAGCCTGATGGGCTTCATTGCGCGGCGGCCTTGCTGGCACCCTGTTCGATGGCGTGCAGCAGCTTCTTTTCAAGGTTTTCCAGCTTGGTCTGGCCCATCAACTTCAGCCCGAACATGTCCTTGACGTAGAAGCTGTCCACCGCCTGCGTGCCATAAGTCGCGATCTGTGCCGAAGACAGGTAGATATTGTTGTTGGCCAGCGTCCGGGCGATGTCATACAGCAGTCCCGGCCGGTCGCGGGTGTCGACTTCGATGATGGTGTAGATGTCCGAGCCTTCGTTGTCGAAAGAGACCGAGGTCGGATGCCGGAAGGCCTTTTCCCGTTTCTTGATCTTGTCGCGCTTGACCATGGCCTCGCCCGCCACGATCTCGCCGCCCAGGGTCTTGTGGATCATCGATTTCAGCCGGCCCAGCCGGTCGACTTCATAGGGATGGCCGTCGGCATCCTGGATCCAGAAGGCAGCGGTGGCATAGCCGTCCTTGGTGGTGAAGGTGCGCGCGTCCACCACGTTGGCCCCCACCAGCGCCAGAGAACCTGCCAGCCGGGCAAAGATGCCGGGATGGTCGGCCATGACGAAACAGACGCGGGTGGCGTCGCGGTCCACGTCCTCGTGCAGGTCGATGCGCACCTCGTCATCCGTCAGCCCGTCCAGCAGATTGGCCATGACCACCTGCGTTTCGGTCTGCAGACCCTGCCAGTACGGACCGTAGTGGCGGCTGGTCTCGCGCCGCAGCCTGGCCTTGTCCCAATCGGCCAGTGCCTCGCGCAGCGCCTTCTTGGCATCGCTTTCGCGGGACACGCGATTGACGTCCTCCAACCCGGTCGACAGTGCCTCGGTGGTCTGGCGGTAGAGGTTGCGCAGCAGCATGGCCTTCCAGTTGTTCCAGACCCCCGGACCGACCCCGCGAATGTCGCAGGAGGTCAGCACCAGCAGCAGGTCAAGCCGCTTCTGGGTCTTCACCGCCTTGGCAAAGTCGCGCACCGTGCGCGGATCGGACAGGTCCCGCTTTTGTGCCATGTCGGACATCAGCAGGTGATGGCGGACCAGCCACTCCACGGTTTCGCAGTCCTTGGGCTTCAGCCCCAGACGCGGCGCCACGCGGCGGGCCACGCGCGCGCCCAGCAGCGAATGATCTTCGGGCCGGCCCTTGCCGATGTCGTGCAGCAGCAGGGCCAGATACAGAACCCGGCGGTTGATGCCGTCCTCGACGATCCGGGTCGAGATCGGAAGCTCGTCCTTCAACTCGCCCTTTTCGACCTGGCACAGGTTCTCGATGCAGATGATGGTGTGCTCGTCGACGGTATAGTGGTGATACATGTTGAACTGCATCATCCCGACCACCGTCTGAAACTCGGGGATGAAGGCGCCCAGCAGGCCGGATTCCTTCATCCGCCGCAAGGCGCGGCCCGGATTGTTGCGTTTCAGCAGGCAGCTCAGGAAGATCTTGGATGCCAGCGGGTCGCGGCGCACGGTGTCGTCGATCAGATCCAGGTTGGCTGAAACCGCGCGCACGGCGTCCGGGTGCAGCTTGTAGCCGGTACGCAGCGCCTCGTCGAACAGCCGCAACAGATTCACCGGATCGCTCAGGAATTCCTTCTCGTCCTGAATGTTGATCCGCCCGTGCACGATCTTGTAGCCCTGCTTGACCCGCTTGCGGCGCTGGAACAGGCCGGCAAGGGTGGGCATCCGCCGGATGTGGTCGGCCTCCATCGCGGTCAGCAGCACGCGGGTCAGGTCGCCGACGCGGGTGGCGTGGCGAAAATAGTCCTGCATGAAGATCTCGACGCCCCGGCGCCCGGCGCGATCCTTGTAGTCCAAGCGGTCGGCGACCTCGACCTGCAGGTCGAACGTCAGCTGATCCATGGCCCGCCCGGTGATCAGGTGCAGCTGGTTGCGCACCGCCCAGAGAAAATTCTCGGCGCGCTGGAAATAGCCAAACTCCTCGCGGGTGAAGAGGCCAAGATCGACCAGTTCGGCCGGGCGGTCGACGCCGTGGACGTATTTGGCAATCCAGAACAGCGCCTGAAGATCGCGCAGGCCGCCCTTGGCTTCCTTGACGTTGGGTTCCACCACATAGCGATGGCCGCCCTGTTTCGAGTGACGGGCTTCGCGCTCGGACATCTTGGATTCGATGAAATCGCCGGCGGTGTTCGAAAATAGCTCCTTGCGGAGTCGCTTTTTCAACTCTTGTGCCAGCGGCTGGTGCCCGGCCAGATAGCGGCTTTCCAGCAGGGCGGTGCGGATGGTGTGATCATCCTTGCCCAGACGCAGGCATTCATTGACGGTGCGGCTGGCGTGGCCGACCTTCAGGCGCAGGTCCCACAGCATGTAGAGCATCGATTCGATGACACTCTCGGCCCAGGGGGTCAGCTTCCAGGGGGTCAGGAACAGCAGGTCGACGTCGGAAAAGGGCGCCATCTCGGCGCGGCCATAGCCGCCCACGGCAACCAGTGCGAGGCCTTCCCAGGTGTCCGCAGAGGTGGCCGGATGCAGCACGTTGGTGGCCAGCAGGAAGGTGCTGCACACCACGCAGTCGGTCAGATAGGCATAGGCGCGCACGGCCGGACCCGCGTCCAGCGGTCGCTTGGCGATGGCCTCGGCTATGACGGCGCGGCCGTGCTTCATTTGCGCCGACAGAAGGCCCACGGTGGCGTTGCGCAAGGTTTTCGCGTCCGCCGAATCCTCGGCAAGCTGATGCAGCGCCGCCGCCACCGCCTGCCGGTCGAAGATGTTCTCGGGCGGGGCGATCAGGTTCAGGCTGTCGGGCGCGGCCGGAACGCAAAAGCGGTCGGCCGTGCTGTCAGGTGTTGTGTCGGACAAAAGTCAGTCTGCTTAAAAACCGGCGGCGCCAAAGGACTTCGGCGCCGGGTCAAGGATGCGCACGGCCTTGTTCTGGATGGTGGCCACGGACAGCGCGCGCTGGTTGCTGCCGTTTTGCAGGAAGCGGAACACGCCGCTGGCCCCGGCAAAGCCGCGCGACTGGGTGAAGCTGGAGGGGCTGAGCCCGTTGTTCGACCCGGCCAGCGCGCCAACGGCGGCGATGCCGTCATATCCCAGACCGGCGATGCTGTGCGGTGCCGCGCCAAAGGCCGTGGAATAGCGGCTGGAGAACTGGTTGAGGGCCTGCGTGTCCGGCAGTGCGAACCAGCCGCCCTGAACGCCCGGCAGCGCCAGTGCCGAGGCCGGCACGTCCCAGCGGGTCAGGCCGATGTACTGGATGCTTTCCGGCGTCAGCCCCTGTTCCGGCAGAAGCTGGGTGATGATCGGCAGGGCGGTGTCGGTGTTCGAGGTCAGGAACAGGGCACTGGCACCGCTGGCCTGGGTCTGGGCCACGATGCGGGGTGCCGCGGCGACCACGCCTTCCTGCGACATGGCAAAGCTCTCGCTGCCAGCGATGCGGATACCATAATCCTGCGCGGCGCGCACGATGGCATCGCGGCCGATCTGTTCGGCGGTGGTCTGGCCGTTGACCACCATCACGCTGTCGATGCCCTGTTTCTTGGCATACCCCATCATGCGGCGGGCCGTGTTGTCGAAGGTGGCACCCAGCACGAAGACATTGCCGCCCGCGATATCGCCATTGTTGGAGAAGCTCAGCACGGCGGTGTTGGTGCCGGCCACCGCGACGCCGACAGCGGCGGCGGCTTCGGCAAACAGCGGGCCGACGATCACGTCGGCGCCTTCGGCAACCGCATTGCGGGCCATGTTGGCGGCCTGGTTGGCATTGCCGGCGGTGTCATAGACCCGAAGGTCGATTTCGGTGCCTTCCAGGTCCGCCACCGCCAGCTTGGCGGCATTGACCAGCGACTGGGCCAGGAAGGCGACATTGCCGTCCGCCGATCCGCTGGGCACCAGAAGCGCGACCTGCGCCTTGCCGCCACGCCCTCCCGAGGTGATCGCCGTCGGATCACAGGCGGCCAGCGCCACCAGTGCGACGCCCATGGTGATGAATTTCGAAAGCTTGCGGATGATGCCGCCACCGGTCTTGGTCATGGAAACCCTCTTCCAAACTGGCCGGGGCAGACCTTGCAGGGGCCCCCGCGCTCCTCTACGCCTTTCCTACGCATCAATGAACTCGGGGCCAACCTTGAATTATCGCGTCACGCCGCTGCAGCCGGGGCTTTACCTGGTCGCGACCCCGATCGGGACCGCACGCGATATTACCCTGCGGGCGCTGGATATCCTGGCCTCGGCAGAGATTCTGGTGGCCGAGGACACCCGCAGCCTGAAGAAACTGCTGGCCATCCACGGCGTGCCGCTGGGCGATCGTCCGGTCTGGTCCTACCACGATCACAGCGGTGCCGGGACGCGGGCCAAGCTGGTCGAGGCGGTGAAACAGGGGCGCAGCGTGGCCTATGCGTCCGAGGCGGGCACGCCGATGGTCTCGGATCCCGGCTTTGACCTGGCGCGCGAGATGATCGCCGCGGATCTTCCGCTGACCGGCGCGCCGGGGCCGTCGGCGGCCATCGCGGCGCTGCTGTTGTCGGGGCTGCCCACCGACCGCTTTCTGTTTCTTGGCTTTCTGCCGCCGAAATCCACGGCCCGGAAAAAGGCGCTGGCCGAGGTGTCGCAGGTGCCGTGCAGCCTTGTGATCTACGAATCGCCCAAACGGGTTCACGCGTTGTTAAACGATCTGCGCGATGTCTTGGGAAGCAGCCGTCCTGCCGCCCTGTGCCGCGAACTGACCAAGCGCTTTGAAGAAGTTGTACGGGCACCGCTGGATGACCTGGCCGCAGAACTGATCGACCGCACCATCAAGGGCGAATGCGTGGTCATTGTCGGCCCACCGGGGGCCGCAGAGTGGACGGAGGACGATATGCGCAAGGCGTTGGCGGAAGCCCTGAAAACCCAATCCGTGCGCGATGCTGCGGCGTTCGTCGCCGCGCAATATGGCCTGCCTCGAAAAGCAGCCTACCAGATGGCCCTGAGCATGGACAAAGAGTCATGAGCGGGGCGCTGGCGGTTCATGCCGGACTGGCGGCCGAGGAGAGTGTCGCTGATTGCTATCGCAACAACGGATACCTGATGCGGGATCGCCGCTGGAAACGCCGGGGCGGCGAGATCGATCTGGTGATGAGCGATGGCAAGACAGTGGTTTTCATCGAAGTGAAAAAGGCCCGCAGTTTCGCGCAAGCCGCCGAATCGCTGCGGCCCGCCCAGATGCGCCGGTTGACTCGCACGGCGCAGACCTACCTTGGGCAACTCCCCGGTGGTCAGGACACGGATTGTCGTTTCGACGTGGCGTTGGTCGACGACGTCGGCCGGGTCGAAATCCTTCCCAACGCGTTTATCTAGGCCTAGGTCATGTTGACAAAAGGCGGACCCAGAGGCGGATTGACGTGATGTCTATGAAACCGAGGAAGCTCTCAGCCGTTTTGTCGTAGCGTGTGGCGACGCGGCGGGCATTCTTGAGCTTGTTGAAGCATCGCTCGACCAGGTTGCGTAGGGAATACAGAGAGTGATCCACGCCGACGCGCATTTTGCGGGATTTGCGCATCGGGATCTGGGTTAAAACATCCCGCGCGCCCATTGTTTTGCGAATGCTGTCAGCATCATAGCCCTTGTCGGCCAACAGGACGCTTGGCTCGGACAGATTGTCAGCCATGACCAGATCAAAGCCCATGTAATCGGACGTCTGGCCCGGCGTGATTTCGGTTCTCATGGGCAGGCCTGCCGCGTTGACGCGGAGGTGGATCTTGGTCGTGAACCCACCTCTTGAGCGCCCAAAACC
>NZ_JBNAFN010000018.1:5000-96240 GCF_049800695.1 Fluviibacterium sp. S390
GTGAGAGCTCCGAATTGAAGCCCCGGTAAACGGCGGCCGTAACTATAACGGTCCTAAGGTAGCGAAATTCCTTGTCGGGTAAGTTCCGACCTGCACGAATGGCGTAACGACTTCCCCGCTGTCTCAAATGTGGACTCAGCGAAATTGAATTGCCTGTCAAGATGCAGGCTTCCCGCGGTTAGACGGAAAGACCCCGTGCACCTTTACTACAGCTTCACATTGGCATTAGGCCGAGCATGTGCAGGATAGGTGGTAGGCTTTGAAACCAGGACGCCAGTCCTGGCGGAGCCTCCCTTGAGATACCACCCTTGCTCTGCTTGATGTCTAACCGCGGTCCGTTATCCGGATCCGGGACCCTGTGTGGCGGGTAGTTTGACTGGGGCGGTCGCCTCCTAAAGCGTAACGGAGGCGCGCGAAGGTTGGCTCAGAGCGGTCGGAAATCGCTCGTTGAGTGCAATGGCAGAAGCCAGCCTGACTGCGAGACTGACAAGTCGAGCAGAGTCGAAAGACGGCCATAGTGATCCGGTGGTCCCGAGTGGAAGGGCCATCGCTCAACGGATAAAAGGTACGCCGGGGATAACAGGCTGATGGTGCCCAAGAGTCCATATCGACGGCACCGTTTGGCACCTCGATGTCGGCTCATCTCATCCTGGGGCTGGAGCAGGTCCCAAGGGTACGGCTGTTCGCCGTTTAAAGAGGTACGTGAGCTGGGTTTAGAACGTCGTGAGACAGTTCGGTCCCTATCTGCCGTGGGTGTAGGATACTTGAGAGGAGTTGCCCCTAGTACGAGAGGACCGGGGTGAACGTTCCACTGGTGGACCAGTTATCATGCCAATGGTAGTGCTGGGTAGCTATGAACGGACAGGATAACCGCTGAAGGCATCTAAGCGGGAAGCCCCCCTCAAAACAAGGTATCCCTGAGGACCGTGGTAGACCACCACGTCGATAGGCCGGAGATGTAAGCGCAGCAATGTGCTCAGTTGACCGGTACTAATGGTCCGATAGGCTTGATTTGATCCAGTAGAAGCAAGACGCTTCAAAAACATCAAAAGTCGTACACCAAACGTGTGCCTGACTTGGAAAAAAAATACCCCGCCATAAACGGGGTCGCACAGCTTTCTCGGTTTGGTGATCATAGCACAAGTGAAACACCCGGTCCCATCCCGAACCCGGCCGTTAAGCACTGCAGCGCCAATGGTACTGCGTCTCAAGACGTGGGAGAGTAGGTCATCGCCAAACCTAGTAAGCTGTGCAAAAAAACAAAACCGTATCTCTCAAAACGATCCCTCTCAAAATGGGCAACAATAAATGCCCAAGCGTCGCGGGGTGGAGCAGCCCGGTAGCTCGTCAGGCTCATAACCTGAAGGCCGCAGGTTCAAATCCTGCCCCCGCAACCAAAAATTTAACAGAATATCAAAGACTTGAAGTCGGCTCCAGCCGATCAAGTTTTTGATGTCGCGTTTTACATCAACGCCACATCAACGTTGGACGAGTCTGACCTGAGACCCGACTTCCCTCCAGTTTGAGGTAGATTCCGTCCCGAACGAGGAGACGGACAGAATGAAGAGATCACGGTTCAGCGAAGAGCAGATCATTGCGATCCTGAAGCAGCAGGAGAGCGGCGTGGCGACGGTAGATGTGTGCCGAGATCGACGCTGCCCTCGACCGCCGGCTGAGCAAAGCCACGCCATTGTTGCCAGGTCACCGGACAGAGGTTCGTTGCAAGCGAAACAAAACCCGCTACAATGTCTGGTGAAATGCAGCTAGATTCATTCTTTCCATATCGTCTCGCCGTCGCTTCGGAAGCCTTCTCGCGGAAGCTTACCGAGGTCTACCAGCAGGGATTTGGCTTGTCGCGGGAAGAGTGGCGCCTTCTGTTCCTGTTGGCCGATGCCCAGAACCTGACATCGCGGGAGCTTACCCAACGCACGACTCTCGACAAGGTGCAGGTCCATCGCGCTGCGCAGCGGCTGGAAGACAAGGGTCTGATCACCCGTGCCATTTCTGAAGGCGACCGCCGTATCAGGGTCTACAGTTGCACGCCGGAGGGCCATCGGCTTTTCGATGAACTCCTGCCGCAGGTCGAAGCCCGTGCGCAGGAAATGCTGATGTCCATGTCTGACGAGGATCGGGTGGCCCTCAACCGTGGTGTCTCTGCGCTTTTGAAGGCGGCAACCGGGTCTTGACGTCCAGACAGTGAAGCCGCTGCCAGAAGGGGCTGTTACCGAAACCCGGCGATCAGGGTCTTACGTGCACGTGAGAGATTGGCACCTTGATGGCGGCCGACGCTTTCCGGGCAGTCCGGTCACCCTGCCAACCTCTTCGAAGGGGTTGCGCGGGACACTCCGGTTGATCTGATCGCGTTTCCAGGTCCTTGCCTTTGAACGCAGGATGCCGGTCGCGTTCCTGTCGGCAGGGATCAGGTTGCCACGCCGAATGGCGTCATTGATCCGGCAGCGGCGGTCCGGGGGATCGCTCTTGCGGGCTGGTTCCCACGTCGCTCGGTGCGCTTCATGTCAGGGAGGGGGCGGGCGAGGGTGCATTCCCCAGGGAGCAATTGTTCCCCTCGAGTTCCCTCGCGTGCAGCCAACCGGCGTGTTTCAGGCCCACCCTTTTGGGGGCAGTGCCAGAGTGGCGGGGCAGACGGCGCTGCCCCGCCGGTTCACATCAATCCCACAAGCCAGAGCGAGAGCGACGGGATGAGGATGAGCAGCGCCAGCCGGATCACGTCGGCGATCCAGAAGGGGAACACCCCCTTGAAGATCGTGCCCAGCGAGACATCCTGCAGCACACCCTTCAGAACGAAGACGTTCATGCCGACGGGCGGCGTGATCAGGCTGATCTCGGTCGCCACGACGACGACGATGGCGAACCAGATCAGGGCGTTCTCCGGGTCGAGCAACAACTCGTTGGCAAACTCCAGCTCGAACATCAGCGGGTAGAAGACCGGGACGGTGAGCAGGATCATCGACAGGCTTTCAAGCACGCAGCCAAGCACCATGTAGACCACGATGATAAAGGCGATCACCGCCCAGACCGGCAGTTGGTTGTCGAGCACGAAGCCCGAGAGCGCATCTGGCAAGCCGGCGAAGTTGATGAAGTTGGTGAAGAGCTCGGCACCGATGATGACCGCAAAGATCATCGCCGTGGCCCGGATCGAATCCAGCGTGGCGGAGAAGAACCCCGACCATGTCATCGTCCTGAGCGCCAGCGCGATCAGAACCGAAGCCCCCGCGCCCATGCCCGCGGCCTCAGTTGGCGTGAAGAAGCCACCGTAGATCCCGACCATGATGAAGATGAACAGGCCAAGCACACAGACGACCCCGATAACGTCATCCCGGCTCATCGGTTCGGTGTTTGCCTTTTCCGGCGCCAGGGCCGGGTTGATCCGAACCGCCACCAATACGGCGCCAAGATAGAGCAGCACTCCGATGATCCCCGGCACGATGCCGGCGATGAACAGCTTGGCGATATTGGTTTCCGTCAGCAGGCCATAGATGATCAGGATCACGGACGGCGGTATCAGGATGCCGAGCGTGCCGCCGGCGGCAATGGAGCCTGTGGCGAGACGATCATCATATCCGAAACGGCGCATGGAGGGCATGGCCACCTTGGACATCGTCGCTGCCGTTGCCAGTGACGAGCCGCAGACCGCCGAAAAGCCACCGCAGGAGAAGACCGAGGCCATGGCCAGCCCGCCGCGAAACCGTCCAAAAAGCCGGTCGGCCCCGGCAAACAGGCCGTGCGCGACACCAGAACCCGCCAGGATGTTGCCCATGAAGATGAAAAGCGGGATGACCGACAGGCTGTACGACAGGGTGGTGTCAAAGGCGACCTGTCCGGTCATGGCCCATGCAGGTTCCCAGCCGCGCATGAAGGCAAAGCCAAACCCGCCCACAGCCGCCATCGCGAAGGCAATCGGCACCCGCAGAAGGATGAGGCCAAGAAGTACGGCGAAACCGATCAGGGACTCGATCATGGCGTCGCCTCCAGGTGGTCTTTGTCGGTTTTGTGTTCGGGGGGCGGTTGCACGCCCCGCAGGAAGGCGATGAAGGCCGACACCATGCAGGAGGCCCCTGCAAGGTAGCCAAACGGCGCCAGCGGGATCTCGAGTGCGTTGCTCACCGCGCCGTCATGGGCCGCCCTGGCTGCGTGGGTAAACAGCCGCCAGGAAAATGTGGCCAGAAGCGCCGCTGAAAACAGTCCGGCGAAGGCCGCAAGCAGGCGTTGTGCCTTGGCTCCCAGAACCATGTTCAGCAGGTCCACCTCGACGTGTTCGCGCCGTTCGGTGGTAAGCGGCAGCGCCAGGAACACAAGCGCCGCAAGCAGGATTTCGGTGAGTTCGAACGCGCCGGCCAGCGGCGCGTTGAAGAAGTAGCGCCCGACGACATCGGCGCAGGTGATCAGGATCAGGCTGAACAGGATCAGAGCAGCTCCGACACCCAGTGACCTGTCGAGCAGCAGCCCGATATCCAGCCCCCCTTCTTCAGGGGGCTGGTCGGGGAAACGATGGCGAAGCCGCTCCATCGATCAGAAGTCCACGCCGGCTTGTTTGCGCAGTTCGGCCAGGGCTGCTGTGCCGTCATAGCCATCCGCAGCGATTTCGTCGGACCAGGACTGTTCGTACTGGGCGGCAATCGACTTGATCCCGTCCAGAACCGCAGGCGGGGCTTCGTAGATTTCGATGCCGGCGTCCTGGATCTTGCTGATGGCCTTGTCGTCGGCATTGTTCCAGGCTTCGCCAACCAGCTCGGCAAAGGCTTCGCCAGAGATCGCCTCGATCGCGGCCTGATCTTCCGGAGAGATTTCGGCCCATTTCTCGTCGTTGACCACCAGGAACCAGGTGGTGTTGTAGATGCCGCCCGGGACGGTCATGGAGTATTTCAGATCGTCGGTCAGTTTGAAGGCGGTCAGGGCTTCATAGGTGAAGGTCGCACCGTCGATCACCCCGCGCGACAGCTTCTCGTAGACTTCTCCCGAGGACATGAAAAGCGTGGTCGTCCCCAGGTCGGACATCATGTCAGAGATGTAGCCGCCGGGAACCCGGATCTTCAGACCGGCAAAGTCCTCGGGGGTTTCGATCTTGCGCGCGTTGTTGTGCAGCACGCCGGGGCCGTGCACGAACAGGCCCAGAAGCTTGACGCCGTCATGTTCTTCCTGGGCGTTGAGCGGACCGGAATAAACGTTCCAGAAGGCTTTGGACCCGGCAACGGCGTCGTCTCCGATGAAGGAAAACTGGCCAATGCGGGACCGGCTGAAGCGATCGTCGGTGGTGAAGGAATGCAGGCCATAGGTGATGTCGGCGATGCCGTCCGCTGCCATGTCGTAATGCGTCGGCGGCGGGCCCATCGGCTTGGCCAGCACGCGGACCGTCACGCGGCCGTCGGTAACTTCGCCCACCTGTTTGGCCCAGGGCTTGATGGCGTCCACGACGATGGGGTGGCGCGGCGGCAGCCAGCTGGACAGCGCCAGCGTGGTATCGGCAATGGCCATCGACGCAAACGACATGGTGACGCTGGCTGCGCCAGCGAGCAGCAGTGCTGTGCCTTTAAACTTGATTTTCATGGTATCCTCCCTTGGTGTTTCAGATCTTGGCGGCAGCGAGAGCCTGGTTCAGGACCTCCCGGTCGCCGATGTGGTTGGCCAGTATCAGGATCAGCCGGGCGTTGATCGCATCGCTCTCGGCCTTGTCCTTTCCTTCGTGGATCGCCAGCAGATCGGCATAGAAATCGTCGGTCCCGTCGATATTGGGGGTCAGGATCAAATCGCTCATCAGACGGACTCCTTTCCGGTGGCGCGGCGCAGCGCGGTGCGCATCAGGGCTTCGTTGAATTCGCTGCGGCGGGAGGCAACATGCTGATCGGGCCGGATCAGGTAGACCGCCGATGTGGCCTCGCCCAGATAGCGCTCCTTGAGTCGCCCCGACGGGTCGTCGCTGGCCGAAAGGGCAATCCGCCGCGCGGTGATGCCGTCTTCTTCCAGTGTTTCGGGCGCATCCGCGTCGATTGTCAGGATCACGAATTCATCGCCAAGCTTCGACAGCAGGAAGTCGTCGCCCAGGGGGGCATCCGGACAAGGGGCCCCGGGGCGTGTGCGCGACGGGCCACCCAACAGCGCGTCCGCAGAGTTGAGGCCTGATCCGTCATAGACACAAGGCACGCTGAGCCGACCGGAATTGACCATGGGCCGGGCGAACGCGTACTCCCTGCTCAGGCCCAGCACCGCATCCCGGAAAATCCGGCTGGTTTCGGTTTTCGGCGTGATGAAGTCGGTCGCGCGCGTGGAGTTCAGGATGTTCTCATCCGCTCCGTGGACCCGCTCAACGTCATAGCTGTCCAGAAGGCTTTCGGGAGCCTTGCCTTCGATCACAAGGCCAAGTTTCCAGCCGAGGTTGTCCACATCCTGCATGCCGGAGTTGGCACCCCGTGCCCCGAAGGGCGAAACCTGGTGCGCGGCGTCTCCGGCAAAAAGAACGCGGCCGGATCGGAAGCTGTCCATCCGCTTGCACTGGAACGTGTAGATCGAGGACCAGACCATCTCGTAATCGACATCGCCCAGCATCGCGTCCAGCCGGCGGCGGATGTTTTCCTCTTTCATTTCCTCCTTGCGGTCGACGTCCCAGCCGATCTGGAAGTCGATCCGCCAGACATCGTCGGGCTGTTTGTGCAGCAGCGCCGACGCGCCCGATCCGTGGCTGGGTTCGAACCAGAACCACCTTTCGGTCGGGAAGCGTTTTTCGCCCTTCAGCTTGATGTCGGCAATCAGGAAGCTGTCCTGAAACACGCGCCCGCTGAAGTCGAGGTCGAGCATCCCGCGCAGCGGCGAGCTTGCGCCGTCACAGCCGATCAGCCAGTCAGCCTCAAGGACATAGGGGCCGTCGGGTGTCATCACGGTCAGGACCACGTGGTCGTCCCGGACCTCTACCGCATCGACGCGGTTCTTGCCCCGCAGTTGGATCGGCGCACCCGCGGACTGAAGCTCGCGGGCCCGGTCAATCAGGAATTGCTCGAAATACGGCTGCTGCAGGTTGATGAAAGCGGGATACTGGTGACCCTCTTCCGGCAGCAGGTTGAATTCGAAAACCATGTCGTCGCGGTGGAACACCTTGCCAAGGTTCCAGACGACGCCCTTTTCCAGCATCGGTGTCCCGCAGCCATAGCGGTTCGAGATTTCCAGGCAACGCTTGGCAAAGCAGATTGCCCGGCTGCCCATGCCAATTCCTTCGTGATCGTCGAGCACCACGACAGGGATGCCCTGGCGACCGAGGTCAAGCGCGGTGGCCACGCCAATCGGACCGCCGCCCATGACCACGACCGGATGGCGCACTGGCGCCTCGGCATCCTGGTCGGGCGATCTCTCGTACGGATAGGCCTTGAAGGCCAGCTTGTATCTGTCATCAAACATGTCGGGTCTCCTCCCCTGACGTCTCAGCCCTGCAATTGTTCCCACATTTCTATGTCACGCTGCGCGGTCCAGATGCGCGGCGTATCGATGCCCCGCGCTTCATCGTAGGCGCGGGCGACATTGAAGGGCAGGCAGTGCTCGTAGATTGCGTAGTCCGCGAATTTCGGATCGCAGGCGGCGCGCACCGCGTCCCATGCGTCCTTCAGGCTGCCACCGCGTGCGGCCACGCGGGCTGCGGGGCGATAGGTGCTCTCGACGAAATCGCGGGTGCTTTCGATCGCGGCATGGACCATTTCCTTGCCAACCAGCGCATCGCCGCGGCCCGGTGCAATGGCATCGACGTCGAAGCCGGCGATATTGTCCAGCGTGCCGCCCCAATCGTTGAAATGCCCGTCGCCACAGTAGCAGGCGGAGTGGTATTCGACGATGTCCCCGGTGAACATCACGTTCTGGTCCGGAACGTGAATGACGATGTCACCGGCGGTATGCGCGCGCCCCAGATGCATCAGGTCCACGCGGCGGTTGCCTAGAAAGACCGACATCCTGTCCTTGAAGGTGGTGGTGGGCCAGGTCAGCCCCGGGATGCTCTCGTGTCCCTCGAACAGACGCGGGAAGCGCTGGAACTCGCTGTCCCAATCTTCCTTGCCGCGTTCAGCCACCATCGCGCGGGCCTTGTCCGACATGAGGACCTGGCTTGCCCCGTAGGCCGAAGCGCCAAGAACCCGCACGGCATGGTAATGCGTCAGGACCAGGTGAGAGATTGGCTTGTCCGTCACTTCGCGAACTTTTTCGATCACCTTGTTTGCCAGGCGCGGCGTCGCCTGTGCTTCGACGATCATCACGCTGTCATCACCGATGATCACACCCGAGTTCGGGTCGCCTTCGGCGGTGAAGGCCCAGAGCCCGTCGCCCACTTCGGTAAAACTGATCGTTTTCTCTCCCAGGTCTCCCTGCGATGCGAATGCCTTTGCCATGTGTTTCTCCGTGGGTGCTTCGTTGTTCGGGGCAACGGAATGGGTGGGAACTTCGGCGTTACTCTTCACAATGTTTCATCTGAAACGTTTATCGTTGCAAATGAAACGAAAGTCAAGGATGTCGCTCGCGCACCGTCAGCTCCCAAGAAATGTCAGAATATCCAAATCTTTTCAAAAGGTCACAGATATTATCGTCCGGGGCCCTGCGCCGGGCTACGAAAAGAAGGGAATCGATGCGGCATATCGAACTGGTACAGGTGCGTCGAAGCATGGGCCAAACCGATCAGAGGCCGGCCAAACCGGCCACGGCAAAGACCGACCGGTTCCCGCGATCCTGCTTTGGTTCTTCGAACGCCGGTGACGGACCGCGCCCGTGGGCGAGGGTCTTCAGGCCGCAGGCGGCACAGCGCGGCTCACCCCCCCGGGCAGACCGGCAGGGCGATGCACTCTTCGTCATCTTGGTCCCTGATGGGCGCGCAGGACGTCGCCCACGCTGTCGCAGGGTTGCCCTGAAAAAAACGCTGCGGTTGGCCCGGGTCAGTCGAAGGGGCTGTCGCGGCCCTGTGGGTGAACGTTTTCGTAGTATTCGGAGAGGGTCAGCGCGCCGGCAGCGGCTTCGTCAAGGATGATCGTGGCGCGGGCATGTAGTTGCAGTGCCGAGGCCGGGCAGGCTGCACTGAGCGGGCCTTCGACCATGCGGGCGACGGCATCGGCCTTGGCCTCTCCGGTGGCGAGCAACAGACAAGCCCGCGATGCAAGAATGGTGGCCACGCCCATGGTGATGGCGTAGCGCGGCGTTTCTTCGAAGGATGCGAAGTAACGCTGGTTGGCGCGGCGGGTGCTTGTTGTCAGCGTCTTGATCCGGGTGCGCGAGCCAAGGCTGGCCGTCGGTTCGTTGAAGCCGATATGCCCGTTGTGACCGATCCCGAGGAGTTGCAGATCAATGCCGCCCGCGGCCTCGATCAGGGCCTCGTAGTCCGCCGAGGCGGCCTGCGGATCGGCGGCGTCCCCCTTGGGCAGATGGGTGCGCGTCGGGTCGATGTCGACCAGCCCGAAGAACGCCTCTTGCATGTAGCTGTGGTAGGAACAGGGGTGGTCCGGCGCCAGGCCGATGTACTCATCCAGGTTGAAGCTGGTGGTTTCGGCAAAGGACAGCCCGTCGTCACGGTGACGCTGGGCAAGGGCCTGATAGAGCGGCAGCATGGTGCCGCCGGTCGCCAGCCCCAGCACCGCGGCGGGCTTGGCTTGCACGGTGCGGGCGACCAGATCGGCGGCGCGTTGCATCGCGGCCTGTTCGTCAGGAAGGATCAGGACCTTCATGGGTTTTCCTTTCCCAGGTGGGCAGCCAGCGCGCCAATCAGCGGCGCGTCATGGCCAAGTTCGGCAAGAACAAGGCGCGGGCGGAACAGTTCGGGTTCATCGCTCAGCACGCTGCGCATGCGTTCGATGTATCCGGGTGCAAGGCCGATGCTGCCGCCCATCGCCACCGTATCGAGGCCCAGAATAGCGGTCAGGTCACCGATCAGCGTGGCCACCGCGCGGGCCGAAGTGGCGACGATCCGGTCGGCCCAGTCCTGGCCTTCGGACGCGGCCAGGAACACGGCGCGGGCATCGACGCCCTGCTGACCGGCGGCCGCCGCGGCGGCGGCAATACCGCGCCCGCCCGCGGTGCTTTCGACCGTTGCCATGCGGCCGCTGCCGCAGGGGCCGTTGGCGTGGCGGCTGGAAACGAACCCGACATGCCCCGCAAGGCCGTTTTCGCTTGCAACAAGGCGGTTGCCGATGACCAGCCCACCGCCAACCCCGGTCGAGACCGTGATGTAGGCAAAGCTGTCGCTGGTGGCGCCAGCGCCGAAAAGCCCTTCGGCAAAGGCGGCGGCTGCGGCGTCGTTCAGGCAGGTGGCGGCGCCAAGGGCGCGCACCAGTTCCTGTTCCAGCGGAAACCCGAGGATCGCGGGCAGTGTCCCGCTGTTGACCGCGTGCCAGGCCCCCGCGCGATCGACCCGCCCGGTGACGGCAGCGCCAAGGGGCGCGCCCTTGCTGTGGCCCAACTGGTCCAGCAACGTGCGAATGGCGGCAATCTGAGCCTCGGGTCCGGCGGCGGGGTCAGTGGGGGCCAGAAGCCGCTCAACGACCTTGCCGTTTTCAATCCGGGCGGCGGCGATCTTGGTGCCGCCCAGATCGGCAGCGAACCCATTCAGGGCGTCGCGCTGAATGATCTTCATGCCCGTTCCTCGATGGCCTGCGAAACGGCATCACGGAACCAGCCGGTGACATGCTCCAGCCGCGTCAGCGCGGTGCCGACCGTGACGGCATCCGCCCCGGCGGCCATCGCCTGGGCGGCAAGCGCGGGCGTATTGGCCCGCCCCTCGGCCATGACAAAGCCGCCGAGGTCCCGGAATGCGCCGATCAACACCGTATCCAGGCCTTCGGTCCGGCCCGCGGTTTCGTCGGTATAGCCCGACAGGGTGGTGCCAAGGATCGCCGCGCCTTCGGACAGGGCCCGCCGCCCGTCCGCAAGCGTAGAGCAATCGGCCATGGCCAGTGCGCCGGCCGCATGGATCGCGGCCAGGATCGCGGCGGTGGATTCCGGGCGAGGCCGGTCGGTGGCGTCATAGGCGATGATGTCGGCGCCTGCCTCGGCCAGGGCCCGGACATCCGCCAGATAGGGGGTGATGCGCACCGGGCTGTCGTCCAGGTCGCGCTTGAGGATGCCGATGATCGGTACCGAGACGCGCGGGCGCACCGCGGCCAGGTTTTCGACGCCTTCGATCCGCAGCCCGTCCGCCCCGCCTGCCACGGCGGCAGCGGCCATGGCGGCGACGATATCGGGGTGGTCCATAGGTCCGTCATCGACAGGCTGACAGGAAACGACAAGGCCGCCGCGCAGGGTATCAAGCAGGGTCATGGTCATGTCAGTCCATCAGGCTCGGCAGGCCGGTTGACAGGATCGGAAAGGCACAGACCAGGATCAGCACCACGAACGGCGGGATCAGCCAGGGCAGGATCGCCTTGGCAAGCCGCTGATACGGGATGCCCCCGACCTGTGCGACCACGAACAGGGCCATGCCCATGGGCGGCGTCAGGATCGAGATCATCAGGTTCAGCACGGTGATGATGCCGAAGTGCACCGGGTCGATGCCAAAGCCCATGGCCACCGGCACCAGGATCGGCACAACCACCAGCAGGATCACCAGCGCCTCGATGAAGCAGCCCAGGAAGAAGATCATCACGTTGACGGCGATCAGGAAGGTGATCGGGCTGTCGGCGATGGACAGGAAGAACGTCGCGATCTGCTGCGGGGCCTGTTCACGCGCCATGATGAAGCTGAGCAACCCCACGCCCGCGACGATGGTGGCGATCGACGCCGATGTCGTGGTGGTTTCATAGATCGCATCCCACAGTTTGCGGAAGGTCAGCTCGCGGTAGAAGACCAGGTCGATCAGGATCGCGTAGAGGACGGTAATCGCCGCGGCTTCGGTGGGTGAGAACAGGCCGGAAAAGATGCCGCCGACGATGACCACGGGGGTCATCAGCGCGGGCAGGGATTTCACGAACAGCGTGCCGACCTCTCCGGCACTGCTGCGCGTGTCGGTGGGATAGTTGCGCTTGCGGGCGATGAACCAGACCATGACCATCAAGGCCGCCGCACACATGACGCCGGGAATGATGCCGCCAAGGAACAGTTTGCCGATGGAGACGTTGGCAATCACCCCATACAGAACCATGGTGATCGACGGTGGCACCAGCGGGCCGATCATCGACGATGCGGCGGTCACGGCCCCGGCGAAGTCATCGTCATAGCCGGCCTCGCGCATGGCCTCGATCTCCATCTTGCCCAGGCCGCCGGCGTCGGCCAGCGCCGAGCCGGACATGCCGGAAAAGAACAGTGATGCCAGCACGTTGACGTGACCCAGGCCGCCGGTGATATGGCCAACAAGCGACCGCGCAAAGCCGAAGAGATGGTTGGTGATCCCGGCAGAGTTCAGAACCCCCGCCGCGAGGATGAACAGCGGCACCGCCAAAAGCGGAAAGCTGTTCAGCCCGTCGGTCATGCGTTGCATGGCAAAGCTGATGCCCATGCCGGTGTAATAGAAATACCCCATGGATACGAAGATCATGGCGACCCCGATGGGCACGCCGATCAGCACGAAGACCAGCCACAGGATTCCGACGATGGCAAGGATCATAGCGTGGGCTCCCGAGAGACGGTGACATTGCGGCGGCCCAGCAGGCGGCGGACAATCCGGTGAAAGATAAGGATGGCGGCAACCAGACCGGAAGCGTACAGCACCGCGTCAGTGGTCGGCAGGGTGACAGTGGTGTTGTCGGCGGTCCGCAGAACTGTCTTGTAGGCGATCCAGATGAGATGGCCGACGATTCCCAGGTAGATCAGGTCGATCACCGTATAGAGAACAAGGCGGGCGCGCGCGGGCAGCCGCTCGGCCAGAAACGCCATGCGCAACTGGCCGTCCTGGCGTTCGACCTCGGCGATGCCGATGAAGGCCATCCAGACCCAAAGCCAGCGTGCGGCTTCCTCTGTCCAGACGGGGCCACGAAACAACGGGGTGCGGCCAAAGACCTGGATCAGCACAACGCCGATCAGGACGATGAAGAACAAAGAGGCGACGATGCCTTCGATGCTGTACTTGCGCGGAGTCTTCAACGGCTTTCCCCCTACAGGCAGATGAACTCTGCGGGCGCCAAAGCGCCCGCAGAGGGGTTGATTACTCGCCGCGAACGCGGGCGATGGCGCCCTCGCCGAACTGCTCTTCAAGCGTGTCGTAGTACGGCTTCATCGCAGCCCGGAACGGGGCCAGGTCAGGACGGGTGATGGTCAGGCCGCGCCCTTCGAACGTGGCGATCAGGTCGTTCTCGGCCTGTTCGGTCAGGCTGTTGTTCAACTCGCCACCGGCGGCCACCGCTTCGTTGAACCAGCCCTGTTCCTCGGCACTAAGGCTGTCCCACAGGTCGTCCGCAATCTGAACCGCAGCGGATGCGATGAAGTGGTTGGTCATCGCCACATGCGACTGCACTTCATAGAACTTCATTGCCTCGATGGTGGGCAGCGGGTTCTCTTCGGCGTCAACCTGGTTGGTCTGAAGCGCCAGGTAGACTTCTGCGAAGGCGACCGGGGCGGGGGTGGCGCCGACGTTCTCGGCATAGGCAATCAGGAACGGAACGTTGGGTGTGCGCAGCCGCAGGCCCGCCATGTCATCGATGGATTCGATGGCCCGGTTCGACGTGGTCTGACGGGTGCCGTAGTACCACACGTCCAGCAGGTGAACGCCCTTGTCCTCGAACTTCGCCGCCATCTCCTGACCCCACGGGCCGGCGATGATTTCCTTGAGGTGGGCGAAATCATCGGCAACATACGGCGCGCCGATCAGGTTCAGTTCCGGAATGATATAGCTCATGTCGGGATAGCCGGTGATGACCATGTCCAACTCGCCCGCCTGAAGCTGAGCAACCATCGATTTGAAGTCGCCGAGGGTCGAAGAGGGGAACAGTTTCACGGTCATTTCGCCGCCCGAGACTTCTTCCAGCTTGCTGGCGAATTCCTGAGCGCCCTTGTAGACGTTCGAGCTTTCGTTGTCCTGCAGGCCGAATGTCAACGTGCGTTCGGCCATGGCCGGGGCGGCCAATGCCAGGGTCGCCGCGCAGGCAAGCAAAGTGGTCTTAAGTTTCATGGTATCCTCCTTGGTGATTGATATACGGCGGGAGCACCCGCCGGGTGTCAGTGTGAGAAACGCTCGTCATTGGCTGGTGGAAGCTTCGGGGCCTTGAGACGGGCACGATAGGATCGGGCCAGGTGGCGATCCATCACGTCGGTCGCCGCCACGACATCGCCATCCAGGATCGCCTGATAGATCTTGCGGTGTTCATCATAGGCGATCCGGTCGTAACGCATTGCATCATCCGTCGGCGGCCGATGGGCGATCATCGTGCTGACAAACATGTCGTGCAGCGTCAGGATCACCGGGTTGCCAACAACAGAGACCAACGCGCGGTGAAACGCAATGTCGGTGGTCGCGAAATCGGGGGTGCCAACGGCGTCGAAGTTGCGCTCGAGCGCGGTTTGCAATTTGGTCAACTGGATATTGTCGGCGCGCATTGCGGCCTCGCGCGCGGCCCCGGTTTCGATGAACTGGCGCATCTGTTCCAGGTGGGCGCCGCTTTCGGCGTCGCCGAAAATATCGCGGATAAGGTCGCCCGTTCCCTTCAGCACGGTTGCAATCGACGGGAGTGCGGCGCGCGGCCGTCTGCCTGCGCCCGTGGCGGCATAGCCGCGTATCTGCATCTGAACCAATGCTTCGCGCACCGTGGGGCGCGAAGCGGAAAACCGTTCGCACAGGTCGCGCTCTGTCGGCAGGGGGGCATCGGGCTGGTACTCGCCATTGCGGATCTCGGCGATCAGCGTATCGGCGATCACGTCCGGCGTTCGCCGCTGTGCGAGATCATCGTCGGTGGTCGCGGGCATCTGGCGTCTCCTCTCGCTAGTTTGGTATTACATCAATCAATTCTTGTCAAACCAAAGATTGATTGTATATTGCGGATGATGGAATTTGGCCTGCTATGTGTAAGGCCAAATGGAAATCTGGCTTTCCGCGATGGCCTGCCAAGCAATAGGTAGAGGTTCGAATGACCGAGAAACTGACTGGAATGTATGCCGCGTTGATGACCGGCCTCGACGATGCCGGAGAATTCGACGAAGGCAGGCAGCGCAGCCTGACCGGCTATGTGTTGAAGCAGGGGCTGACAGGGCTCTACGTCGGCGGCAGCAGCGGCGAATCGGGGCTGCTGGGTGTTGATGAACTGGCCGAACAGCAAGGCGTCGTCGCCGATTGCGCCAAGGGCACGGATGCCAAGCTGATCGCCCATGTCGGGATGCCCAACCTGCGTGATTCCATTCGCCTGGCGCAGCGCGCGTCGGATCTTGGCTATCATGGTCTGTCTGCCCTTCCTCCGCATTCCTACCCGTTCAGCGATGCCGAGATTGAAGGCTATTACCGCGACCTGGCCGGGGCAACCGACCTTCCGCTGATCGTCTACGAGGTGCCGATCCGCACCGGGCGTCCGATCCCGCTGGACTCGCTGGAGCGGATCCTCGACTTGCCGAACGTCACCGGCATCAAGTTTACCTCGACCGACCTGTTCAAGCTTTCGATGCTGCGCCGCCGTCGTCCCGACAGCAGCTATTTCTTCGGCTTCGACGAAATCTACCTGACCGGCGGCGTGCTGGGCGCGGATGGCGGGATCGGGACGACCTACAACATCCTTGGCAAGCTTTATGTCGCGCTGGATGCCGCACTGCGGGCCGGCGACCTGAGCCGCGCGCAAGAGTTGCAGGACGCGTCGCAGATCTTTGTCGAGGCGCTTTTGGACACCGGCGTTCTGCCGGGCATGAAGGCGGCGTTCCGCATTCTTGGCATCGACTGCGGCAAGACCCGTGCGCCGATGAGCCTGCGCATGTCCGACGCCAAGGCCGAGGCGCACATGCGCGCGGTTCTGGAGCGCCCCGAGATCAAGGCCTGGCTCGTCTGAGCCAGACCTTCACAGCACGAAGCCCGGCACCGGACACCAAAGACACGACTTCAGGAGGAGAAGGTTCAATGTCACGACGCAGACAAATACTCGGCGGGGTGAGCGCGCTCATGCTCGCCACGATGGCCGCAACCGCCATGGCAGAAACCTGGCCGGACCTGCCCGTCGGGGTCAAGAACGGCATCGCTGCACGTATCGACGACAAGCTGATCGTCGGCCTGGGCAGTGCTGGTGCGCAGGTCTTCGCGCTGGATCTGAACGATACGGCGGCAGGTTGGCAGGCGCTTGCGGACTTTGACGGCCCTGCGCCCGGGCAGCCCGCCACCGCGGTGGCGAATGGCGCGCTCTATGTCTTCAGTGGCTCTGGCAAGGCGACGCCCGACGCGGCATCCCCGATCATCTTCGACGCGGTCAGCCGGTATGACCCAGAAGCAAACACTTGGGAAACGCTGGATACGACGACGCCGGTCGGCCTTCTGGGAGCCAGCGCCGTAACGCTGGAAGATGGCCGCATCGCCATCCTGGGCGGATACAACAAGGAGCTTTTCGACACCTATCTGGCCGAGGTCCTTGCCATCGACAAGGCGACCGACCCTGACGGATGGAACGCGGTCGTGGATGCCTACATGGGCATGGCGCCGGAAGACTACCGCTGGAACGACATGGTGCTGACCTACGATCCCGCCGCGAATGCCTGGGGCGATTTGGGTGCCAACCCGGAACTTCCCAACACCGGATCGGCGGTTGTCGAGACCGCGCCCGGCACCTTCCTGGTCATCAACGGCGAAATCAAACCGGGTCTGCGCACCGACGCGGTCAAATCCGTCACGTTCGATGGGGATGCGGCCAAATGGTCCGCCATTGCGCCGGTGCCCGCCCCGGACGGCAGCGACGTGCAAGAAGGTCTCGCAGGGGCCTATGGCGGCCTGTCGAACGGCTATGTCCTGGTCGCTGGCGGTGCAAACTTCCTGGGTGCGCGCGCGGCAGCCGATGCCGGCAACTGGTACGCGCATGAGGGCCTTTCAAAGAACTGGGCCTCGGATGTGTTCGCATTGAAGGATGGTCAGTGGGCGCAGATCGGGCAACTGCCCGACGGTCTCGCCTATGGCGGGTCCTTCACCGTCGAGGACGGGCTTCTTGTCGTTGGCGGCGAGGATGCAGAACGGAACGCGCGCAGCGAGGTCTTCTTGCTGCAATGGGATGGCGAGAGCCTGGCAATCACGGACTGACACGACCTTGCAGCCGGCCCGCATCTGCTGGGCCGGCTGCAACACTTTCGCCGGCATTGCCCCCGGGGCGCATCCCAGACGCCTGCGAGCGGCGCGCCGGTCGGCGACCCAAGCAACCCCTGCTCTAAGGGGGCGTGTCGGGCGACTATGCGTCTTTGGATGATACCGCCGGTATCACCTCTATACGGCGATAGGGCGCGACGAATCCGGCCTTGCGCAGGGCTTCGTCCACAAGGGTAAAGACCTCGTCCCGGCAATCGATGTCACGGTCGAAGCGGGACAGCCAATAGCGCAGCGCATAGGTGATCCCCCCTTCCTCATAGGCCAGAACCCGAACGTCCGGCGCAGGGTCCTGCTGGATGAGTTCCGCGGCTTCCAGGGCCGCCAGCATCACTTCGCGGGCGCGTGCGATCGACACGCTGTGGTCGAGCGTGATGCTGACCTGGGCGCGGTACTTCGGCTTTGGTGCGGAATAGTTGGTGATGCGCTGGCGCGCGATCTGGCTGTTGGGCAGGATCACATAGGCAGCATCGCGGGTCAGAAGACGCGTGGTGCGCCAGCCGATCTCGATCACCTTGCCACGGGCCAACCCTTCGATGTCGACCCAGTCGCCGATGCGAAACGGCCCCTCAACGCCCAGGGCAATCCCGGACAGCGTGTCGGCGACGACGTTTCGAATGGCGAAACCCAGCAGGGCCAGCACAAGGCCGGACCCCGCCAGCGCTCCGACCGCGCCTTGCCCCATGAAAAGCGAGGTGGTCGCGACAAAGGCGGCCAGAAACATCAGGGCCGCCACCATGTCCTTGAGGAGGCGCGGGTAGGGACGACGCCGCACCGCCGCCTGGTCGAAGGCCAGTCCCGCGATACGGCTGACCAGCCAGGCCGCCGCGAAATACGCCAGCGCGGTGACGGCAAGCGTCACGGTCTCGCTGGTTCCGAAAACCACGGCCACCCGCGCCGGAAACAGCAACAGACCCAGGCTGACAACCGCCAGAATGACGGGCCAGAGTAGTCGGCGGATGTGATGCATCACGGTCATGGCAGGTGCTCTTTCGGCTGGTTGGACTGCGGGGGGCGCAAGGACCAGGCAGGGCCGGTTGGGATGAGGACCGGCCTTGGCCCGGCGGATGGGGCGGCGCGGGTGCGGCCCGTGGGGGGAAACCCGAAAGCGTCGCGGCGAACCGGGCGCGACCGCACGTTGGGCGAGGGCCGGCAGGCGCACACCGAAGCGGTGCCTTTCGGGCGGTGCCGGTCGCGCGGGTCTGGCAATCGGTCATAGCGGTGCCTCCGGGCGGCCCGTTTCACGCAGGGTGGTATCGGCACTCAACGTGCCCCCCGGAGGGTCCATCGGCGATCGTCTTGCGTCAACGATTTCCTGAAAGGGCGGTCCAGATGGGGGCCGCCCTCACGGTTGTCGTGGTGTCATGCCCTACCCTTGACCGCGGGTGGCTCTACCCGGATCACCGTCAGCATCCGCCGTTGGTCGGCACGCGTGTCCCAGTGGAAAACGGCGCCTTCGGCCAGCCCCAGCAGCGCGACACCAATGGGGGTCAGGACCGACACGCGTTGTTGCGTGATGTCGGCATCTTCGGGAAACACCAGCGTCACGCGTTTCTCAAGGCCGGTGGTCTCGTCGCGGTAGGTCACGGTGCTGCCGATTGACACGACATTTGCCGGCATCTTGGACGGCGCGACAATCCGGGCCCGTCCCAGTTCGTCCAACAGGCGGTCCGCCAGTGCGGGATTGCGGTGCAAAGCGCCTTCGGCCAGGGCTTCGATATGCGCAAGATCATCGGCACTGATCATGACTTTTGGAGCCCGAAGGCTACGCTTTTTGGCGGGTTTGTTCATTTCGACCATCATTGAAAGGCCTCCTCGATGTGAGTGCGTGAAGGCGAAAGGCGGGGTGCCGTTCGCTGTTGGGGACTATCTGGGTTTCAGCACGGGTTCCGCGCGGCGCCATACCGCTCGCGGACAGGTTCTGGTCTTGCGTTCCTGTCGTGCAGGTCCTGCACGAAGGCCGTTGTCAGGTGGCGGCGGGGGCCTGAACGACCGGCTGCGCGCGCAGGTCAGATCGGGTCTGGGTGTTGGTCCGCAAGGTGTCTTGGATGCAGCTCATGATTTCTCCTCGGACGACTGCGTCGCCGCGTGTTCATTTCAGGACAATGAGGAGACCCCGGGTGGTTCGGCAGGCGCGAACGCGCCTAGACCGCCCGGGGAAACGGGCGGTTCAACAGACGAAATCGGAAATGATCTGCATGTGCCATCATGATCCTTGAGGTAGGTATCCGGTTCCCAATAGTCAATCGGCAACCGCCATACAGTTCGTGCCGCACATCGTGACCGACGGATTCGGGCGCTTTTTGGCCGAAAGGTCGCACCCCTCAGCGACCGTATTGAAAGCCACCGTTGCGGTGACCATATCAGGGCCATGATGATGTTCAGCTTCCATATGAGGTTCCTGCTCAACGCAGGAAAGCTACTGAACCGCCGGTAACCCCGGGCGGGCAGGCAGCCGTGCTTGTTCACGCCTCGGGGTTCTCTGATCTTCCTTAGATCAATCAAGCAAGATGCAGGCGTTCACGCAGGATATGCGGACCACCGTGTCCAACTGTGCGCGTTGACACCCAACGTCTTGATACCAGCAGTTTCAGGATTGGAGGATGACATGTCCATCTACATCACCCGTCAAGATATCGCCCCCGCTTCCGGAAAGCATGGCGGTGAGGAATACAGCAATCCCTTCCGGCGGTTGTTCGGCCGCGCAATCAGAAGTTTGCGGCGTCGCAAGATGATCGCCATGCTCGAGTCCCTGGACAACAACACGCTCAGGGATATCGGCCTCAACCGCCGCGATATTGTCCGCGTGGTCAACGAGTTCGATGATCGCGAATTGGGCATGGCGCCCTTGGCACAGCCCGCAGCGCCAGTCCGGGCAAGCCTTGAACCGCAGCAGATGGCGGCCTGACCGGCCTTGAACGTGACCATCGCGTCACCGGGTTCCGGTGACGCGAGCCCCAAACTTGCATGTGACCTGTTTCGATCGGAAAGGACCGAAGAGATGATGATCTGTAGAGCCGATTTCGAAGAGCTGTTTCCCGAACTGTTCCCGGCCGAGCCGGCCCCCGAAGTGAGCCAGGTGGCAATGCCTGACAGCGCGTCGATCAGCGCGCGCCCGGATGACAACGCTGGCAAAAGACGGCCCTCGCCCTGGCAAGGCCGTGTGGTTTCCGATCGCGAGCCGCACCATGATCCGGACAATCTGGGGAACGCCTCGGAAGGTGCCGCCGCCGCCGTGATGCCGGCCGCGATGGCCTATGCCGCCGCATGGACGATGCTGTCGGCCCTCGGGTCGATGTCAGCGGACCGGCGCATGGCGTTTTAATCGCCGAACCGTTGGGTTCATGTTCCAGAAGGAGGATTGACCATGAAGGCCATGCGCATTCTCGCGGCGGTCGGCCGGTTTCCGGATGACGACGCGGTGCTGCAGCGCGGTATGGAGATTGCAGCGCGCCACGGTGTGCCGCTGACCATCGCGCATGTGTTGGAAACGCCCGATGATCCGGCGGCCCCTTCTTCTCGAAATACGGCGGAAACCGTCGCGCGTGACGAGATCGAAACGGCGTTGCACCGGCATGGTTTCGATCCGGCGGACACCGAGATATGGATCGAGACCGGTTCCCCCCCGCGGGTTCTTGTCGAGATCTGCAAAGGTCTGAAGCCGGCGCTTGCCGTGATGCGCGCGCATCACAAGCCCTGGCTGGTCAAGAAGCTGATCGGATCGACCACCGAAAAGGTGATCGCCGCTGACATCGTGCCGGTCCTACTTGTCCGGCACCCCGTCGAAAAGCCGTACGGACGTGTGGTGCTGGCGATCGACGGACCCGACGCGGCACCGGCGGCGCTGTCTTTCGTGGGGGCGCTGTTGCCGGATGCGGCCTTGCACCTGGTTCAGGCCGTCGAAGTGGCACAACAGCTTGAAGAGTCAATGCTGCGTGTGGGGCTGCCTCGGTCCGACCTGGTGGCGCATCACGATGTCCTTGCACAGGCCGCCGAAAGCCACCTTCGCGCGCTGACGGGCGCACTTGAGACCGGTGTGACCTGGCAGGTGTTGCGCGGCGAGCCGTCGGCGGAACTCACCCGTATGACGCAGGACGCTGATGTGGACCTGATCGCGCTTGGACCCAACCGGTCCGGTCTGGTCAGGCGCGTGTTCATGGGCAGCGTGACCCAAAGCTTGCTGCGCGACGCTGCCTGCGATGTGCTGGTCGGCCGCCGCTCGATGCCTGTATCCGGGATGTAGACTGGACTGGCACATGGGCGGCCGGTGGCACCAAGACCGATACCCAATAACGCTCGAAATAGGAGGTTCCCATGACGAACACTTTGAAACAAAACCCGCAAACCAAAGACTCCAAGACCGATCTGTCGAACGCCCTGTCCGTGTCTGATGCCCTGGGCAAGGTTCTGAGCGACACCTACCGGCTTGTTCTGAAAAGCCACGTCTACCACTGGAACGTGACCGGCCCGTTGTTCGTTTCGGTCCACGACATCACCGAGCAACAGTATACCGACATGTTCGCCGCCGCTGATGTGTTGGCCGAGCGCATACGGGCCCTGGGCAAGCCTGCCTTGATCAGTCCGGCGGGTCTGGCTGCGGGGCCGGACGGGCAGGACCTGAACGCAGGCCTGTCGGCGGAAGAGATGGTCAAAGACCTTCTGTCCGACCACGAGGCTTTGGCAGAAAGCATGCGTGCGCTGGTCGAAACCGCAGAGTCCGCGCAGGATCCGGTGACCGCGGACCTTGCCACCGAACGTGCCGGCTTCCACGAACAGGCGGCCTGGATGCTGCGCGCGATCGCGTCCTAGGTCCACGCGGGCACCACGATGCCCGTCAGATCAGCCCCGGCTATAGCCGGGGCTTTTTTTTGGTGCGTTCCTGACGGGGGCAATCTACGCTTGGGGCAACATGACAGCCCGCCCTAAACCGTTTGCTGGAGACAGAAGATTCCCGATCAAGCCGTGCCCCATAATTTTCGCAGTCTGCTGTCGCCTGTAAAATCCCTGCTTGGCGGCACCATCGCTTTCATGGCCGGCAACAGCCTGCTGGGTGTTGTGCTGCCGCTTCGGATGCAGGCGGCGGACTATTCCGTGGCTTTGATCGGCGCGATCATGGCGGCCTACTATCTGGGGCTGGCCCTTGGTGGGTACAAGGCCAAACATGTCATTCTTCGGATCGGACATATCCGCGCCTTCGCCGCCTTCGCGGCGCTGACCGCGGCCACATGCCTTGCCTATGACTTTTTCTTCACGCCGGCTGCCTGGGTGGCCCTGCGGGTTCTCAACGGATTCTGCATCGCCGGGATGACAACTTCGATCGAGAGCTGGCTCAACGAAAGAAGCAGCAATGCAACGCGGGGGCGCGTTCTGGGCTTCTACATGCTGGCGTTCTATCTTGCGATTGCGTTTGGCCAGACCCTGGTGAACGTTGCTCCGGTTGGCGGCAGTGATCATCTGATGATTTCCGCGGCGCTGATCGGGTTGTCGCTGGTGCCGATCGCCATGACCGGGCTGGGCGAACCCAAGCTTGGTGATCTGCGCGTTCTGGGCGTCAAGAAACTGTACGCCGCGTCGCGGGTTGGGGTGATCGGCGCGGCCGTCGCCGGAATTCTTGTCGGTTCGTTCTACGCCATGGGTGTAGTCTTTGCCCGTCAGATCGGGTTGGGCGTGACCGAAGCCGCCATGTTCATGAGTACCGTGGTGATCGGCGGTCTTGCTTTCCAGGTGCCGGTCGGCATGCTGGCGGACAGGTTCGACCGACGCATTGTCATGGCCTGCATGTTGATCGCCGTCGGGCTGTCCTGGGGGTTGCTGTCGAACTCGATTGCCAGCGGGGTTCCGCTGTCCTGGCTGATGGTCCTGGCGCTGCCCTTCGGGGGTACAATCAGCAGTGTCTACCCGCTTTGCGTCGCCCAGACCTTTGACCGGCTGGAGCGGAAATACTACGTCGCGGCGTCGGGGCGTCTGCTGATGGTCTATTCCATCGGCGCGACGATCGGACCGCTGCTTGCGTCAACGCTGATGTCGATCTACGGACCCTATTCGTTCTTTCTGTTCGAATCCGCCGTCGCGATTTCCTACGCCATCTTCGTTCTGTTCTGTGTCCGGGCGCGGCCTGATCTGCCCGCCGAAGGAAGCGAAAAGTTCGTGCCGCTGCCAGACATCTCGCCGGTTGCGATGGCACTGGATCCACGCGTCGAACCGGAACCGGAAACGCCCGAGTCCAAGACGGCCTGATGTGGCGAGATCCTGTCGGCCTTGCGGATAGGCGACGGGGTACGGGCCGACAACGCCATGTGCGCCCATATCGGCAACACGGCAGCCTGTGCCGCGATCACCCTGTCATAGGGCCTGATGGGCGGGTGGCCGCGCAATCGCCAAGCGCCCCCTGCCGAAACGGGACATCACCGCGCGACGGGGAGGACGCCGCGCGGTGGTCTGGATGAGGCGTCGTCCACACGCCTCATCATTCGGGTCAGCTGGCGGTGACGCGCTGATGCTGTTCGCCCAGCCCTTCGATACCCAGACGCATCTCGTCGCCCTCCTTCAGGAAACGCGGCGGCGTCATGCCCAGACCCACGCCCGGAGGGGTGCCGGTCGAAATGATGTCGCCGGGCTGCAGCGACATGTAGCGCGACAGATAGGACACAACGTGCGCAACGCCGAACACCATGGTGCGGGTCGAGCCGTCCTGCACGCGTTTGCCGTTCAGCTCCAGCCACATGGACAGTTGCGCCGGATCGGCCACCTCGTCCCGCGTCACCATCCAGGGGCCGATGGGGCCGAAGGTGTCGGCGGATTTGCCTTTGACCCACTGGCCGCCGTGCTCCAGCTGGAACGCGCGTTCGGACAGGTCGTTGACGACGCAATAGCCCGCCACATGGTCCAGCGCGTCCTCTTCGGACACATCCTTGGCTTCCGTGCCGATGACCACGCCCAGTTCGACTTCCCAATCGCCCTTCTCGGCACCGCGCGGCAGAACGACGGTGTCGTTGGGGCCGATGATGGCCGAGGTCGCCTTCATGAAGATCACCGGTTCTTTCGGCACTTCCATACCGCTTTCGGCGGCGTGATCGGCGTAGTTCAGGCCGATGCAGATGAATTTTCCGACATTGCCGACGCAGGCGCCGATGCGGCTGTCGGCGTCGATCACCGGCAGGCTGTCCAGCGACAGGCCGCGCAGGCGGTCCAGGGTTTCAGGCAGAAGTGCTGCGTCTGCAACATCTTCGATCTCGCCCGACAGGTCACGAATCGATCCATCGGAATGCAGTGCTGCGGGACGTTCCTGGCCCTTGGGGCCGACGCGCATGAGTTTCATGTCAGTTCCTTGTGTTTCGCTGTGTTGGCGGCGACCCGCTGCACCATTTGTTCCAGTTCCTTGGCAGTGATGGCGTCGGGCTGGCTGGTGGGCGGTCGCACATAGGCGGATTTGAAGATGCGGCGCTGCACCAGCAACGCCTTGTGAATGTGATAAAACAGATCGCCCGACTGAAAGCCCAGACGGCTGACCGGCAGTATCCCGGTTTCAACCAATGCGGCGGCAGTGTCAAATTCACCGGCACAAAGGGCGTTCCAGACCAGCATGAATTCGCGTGCCTGGCTGGCAAAGGGCATGGTGCCCCGCGCGCCACGGCGGAATTCCTCGACCAGCGTGCCGCCGCCCGCACCACCCAGGATCGCCAGCTTGTCGCCAACGGCGGTCGTCATGGCCTGCACCTGCGCGACGGTGGGCTGGGTTTCCACCTTGATGGTGTCGACCAGCGGCACGGCGTCGGCGATGCGCAGGGCCAGCGCCGGCGGGATCGGCGATTGGGGTACATCCTGAAGGACAATGGGCAGACCTGTGGCCGACGCGATCTGGTGCAGATGTTCAATCACCGCGTCTGGCCCGCTGGGGAAGAAATCGGGCGGCCAGATCATCAGGCGGGTGGCGCCGGCCTCGGCGGCCTCGGTGGCCAGTTGCACGGCCACATGGGTGCCGGGCGCCGAGACGTTCATGATGACCGGCATCTGTCCATCGACCTGATCGGCCACCGCGCTCAGCATGACGCGCCGTTCCTGCTGGGTCAGCTTGAAGATCTCGCTGCCGATGGCGATGCCGATGCCGTGTACACCGGCCTCCAGCATGTCATCGACCTCCAGCCGCAGGCTGCCATAGTCGATGGCGCCATTGGCGGTGAAGGGGGTCAGCAGGATCGGGACGATTCCGGTCAGCCCAGTCATTCGGCGCTCTCCGTCAGGGTCAGGGAAAATACGGGTTTCAGGGGGTAGTGCTCGGGGCGGCCGTCGGCGTCGGTCACCATCAGTTGCGCCATCTCGTTCCACCAGCGGGTGGTGGTTTCGCTGGCCGGTGCACCGGGGGCCGGGAACGGGCGGTCCCGTTCCTGAAAGGCGAAGATCGTGGTGCCGGTGCGGAACAGGTGGAACTGGCGGATGCCGCTTGCGGTCATCTGGTCCAGAAGCTCGGGCCAGACGGCGGCATGGGCCTTGTCATAGGCCGCTTCCGCGCCGTCCTTCAGGCGCATGGTCCAGGCGCGTCGATGCAGGGTCATGACGTCACCCGGTTGTCGTCGATGTAGTCCCAGACCACATCGTAGCCCAGGCCGGGACCAGTGGGCATCGCCACATAGCCCTCGGCATCCATCGGATCGCAGTTGCGGCGTAGATAGGGGTGCGGAGCGTCATAGTCGACGCCGGGGGCCAGCAGCCCTTTCTCGTACCATTCGCTGGTGTCTTCCGAGGTGGCGCCCATGACCTGAAGGTTGCCCCAGCCCGCCATGTGAATCTCGCAGCGCTGGCCAAAGGCTTCGCAGACCACGGCGGTCTTGCGGCAGCCGGTGATGCCGCCCCGGCGAATGTCCATCCGGCTCATGTCCGAGGCGCCCTGAAGGATCCATTCGGCGCGGGTGAAAACGCCGCCTGCGGCGATTTCGGGGGCCAAAATCGGGATCGACAGTTCGCGGCACAGCCGGCGATAGCTTTCGACCCGGTATTCGGGCATCGGATGTTCGAACCAGTAGAAGTCGAGCTTCTCCAGCTCGCGGCCGACTTTGATCGTCTCTTCCAGCGTGTGGTAGGTGCCCCAGACGTCGTACATCAGCACCATGTCCGGCCCGACCGCCTCGCGCACCAGGTTGATGGTCTCGATATCGGCGCGGATGTTCGAGGGGCGGCCGTTGGTGGGTTTGCCGGTGTCCGGGTTCCAGAAATAATGCGGATGGATCTTGTAGGCCTTGTAGCCCTCGGCCTTGCAGGCCAGCGCATGCTCGGCATAGACCTGCGGCGGACCGATGTTGGGATAGGTCGAGGCATAGGCGGGCACCTTGTCGCGTGCCCCGCCCATCAGCTTGTAGACCGGCAGGCCGGCGTGGTTGCCCGCCAGATCCCACAGTGCGCAATCGATGACGCTTTGCGCCACTTCGGGAGTGTTGCGCACCCACATCCATTTCCAGATCAGTTCGCGGTCGAACGGGTCGGCCCCAAGGATCATGTCGCGGACCTGGCCTTCGATCAGGCGCTGTTCGTCCGGCGTCATGCCGTCCTGATCGCCATGCTTGCCGCCGCCGAAGAAATGGCCGACCAGCCCCGCGTCGGTCTCGATGGTGGTCACGGTCTGGATCACCTCGGCGCCGGGTTTCAGCCGGGCATGGCCGATGTCCCAGCGGTCCGCGTAGGTGCGGAACCGCGTGACCTTGACGTCGCTGATCTTCATGACGCGCCGCCGACCTGACCAAGCGCCACTTCGGTGGCCGCGTCGAAGCAATGCATCTTGCCGGGAACGATCGACAGATGCACCTGGTCGCCCGGCGCATGAGGAATGCGGTCGCGGGTGGTCAGGGTGACGGTGCCATCCGGCGTGCGCAGCACCATTTCGGTTTCCGCGCCGGTGGGTTCGATGACGACGATCTTGGCGGGAATGCCGGTGTCGGCCAGGCGCAGATCCTCGGGGCGGAAGCCCGCGATGACGTCATGACCGTCTTTCAACTGGGTGCCAGCGGAGCCCAGGATCACCCCCGAGGCGGTGCGCAGCCCCTCTGCCGACGCTTTCGCGGGCAGGAAGTTCATGGCGGGCGAGCCGATGAACCCGGCCACGAAGACATTCGCCGGATGGTCATACAGGTCCAGCGGCGAGCCGATCTGTTCCACATGACCGCCGCGCATGACGACGATCTTGTCGGCCATGGTCATGGCTTCGATCTGGTCGTGGGTGACATAGATCGTCGTGGTCTTCAGACGCTGGTGCAATTCCTTGATCTCGGCGCGCATCTGCACCCGCAGCTTGGCGTCGAGGTTCGACAGCGGTTCGTCGAACAGGAACACTTCCGGATCCCGGACGATGGCCCGGCCCATGGCCACGCGCTGACGCTGGCCGCCCGACAATTGGCGCGGGAAGCGTTCCAGCAGTGGCACGAGGTCCAGGATCTCGGCCGCGGCGTTGACCTTGCGGGCGATCTCGTCCTTGGATTCCTTGGCCAGCCGCAGCGAGAACGCCATGTTCTTGGCCACGTCCATATGCGGGTACAGCGCGTAGTTCTGGAACACCATCGCGATGTTGCGTTCCTTGGGCTGCAGCCGGTTGATGACGGTGCCGTCCAGCACGATCTCGCCGCCCGAGATGGTTTCCAGCCCGGCGATAGAGCGCAAAAGCGTGGACTTGCCGCAGCCCGAGGGGCCGACCAGCACGGTGAATTCGCCGTCCGAAATGTCGAGGTCGATGCCGTGCAGGACTTCGACCGCGCCATAGGATTTACGGATGTTTCTAAGCGCTACTGATCCCATCGGATCATCCTCCCTTGGAAATTTCAGCACCCGCGTCGAACGCAGGCAGCACAAACTGGGGAGGGCGGTTGCCCTCCGGGTCACGGGGGACGGCCACCTGGCCGCCCGCAAGATCGGGGCGCGGCCCCATCAGGCTGTACAGCGGCGAAGTCTCGCCACGGTCGACGCATTCCACCTGCGCCCCGGTCTGGCAGGCCGCGGCCATCGCCAGCGCCCAGGGTTGTTCGCAGGTGTTGTGCAGGATCACCGCCACATCGGCACCGGCGGCCATGTCGAGAACGGCCAGGGTTTCGGTGATGCCGCCCGCCCAGGCCACATCCGGCTGCAACACCCCGACCACGCCGCTGCGCAACAGGTCGGCGCAATCGACCCGCGAGAAGGCGAAGTTGCCAAGCGCCAACGCGATGCCCGGATCCAGGGCGTTTCGGATCCGTTGCAGGTCTTCGATGTTCTGCGGCGGGATCGGATCCTCGATCCAGGCCAGCGGCAGACCGGCGGCGGCTTCGGCAAACCGCAGGGTGTAATCCGCATCCCACGCCAGGAAGGCGTCGATCATGATGGGTACATCGGGACCGGCGGCCTCGGCAAAGCGGCGCATCAGGGCGATATTGGCCTCCAGCCCCTCTTGCCCGGCCTCGGGTCCGTAAGGTGCTGCCGCCTTCAGCCCGTGCCACGGCCCGCCGGAGAAGGCTTCGGGCCGCGGCGTGGTCACATAGACCGGCAGGGTGTCCTGCGCACTGCCGCCCAGCAGATCCACCAGCGGCTGGCTGCTGGCCTTGGCCTGAAGATCCCACAGGGCAATATCCACCCCGGCCACCGCCATCATGGCAAAGCCCGAGCGATCGTTGGGCAGAAGCGAGGCTGTCATCTGGTCTTGCAACAGCGCCACATCGCCCAGATCCTCGCCGGTAAGCAGCCGCGCCAGATGGGCATTGACGATCATCTCGACAACCTCGCCGCCATTGGTGCAGCCCCAGCCGATGTGGCCATCCTCGCCCTCGACCCGGACAAAGACCTTCTTGGTCGGCCACATCCAGCTTGCGCGAGACTCGGCAAACCGGGGGAAGCGCGACATGGGCGACGCGATCCTTGTGGTTTGCAAGGTCTGCTTCTGGAAGCCGCAATCCACGGCCCGGGCAGTGATGGACCGGATCTTCATCCTTTCACGGCCCCGGCCAGAAGTCCGCGCGTGAAGTAGCGTTGACCGAAGAAGAACACGAGCATGATGGGAAGGGCCACGATGGCTGCTGCCGCGCCGACGTACTGGAACTCAAGCGTGAACAGTTCGACAAAGCTGGCCAGACCGATGGTGACGGTCTTGTTGTCGTTGGATTCCAGCAGGATAGAGGCAAAGGCGAACTCGGACCACGCTCCCACGAAGTGCCACATGGCGGCGGTGATCAGCGCCGGGGTCGCCAGCGGCAGCACCACCATGACCATGCTTTGAATACGGGTCGCCCCGTCCATCATGGCGCTTTCTTCCAGTTCGCGCGGAATTTCCCGCAGGCTGGAGGCGATGATCCAGGTCGCGAAGGGCAGGCCAAAGGCGGAATAAAGCAGCACCAGACCGATCAGGCTGTCCTGCAGACCGATCATGTTCATCAGCCGGTAGGTCGGCAACAGCAGGGCGGCCCCCTGGAACATGCGGCTGATGAGCAGCCCGCCCAGGATCAGGTCGCGGCCCGGAAATTTCAGCCGCGCGAAGGCATAGCCGGCCAGGGTTCCGAAGAAGACCACAAGGACCGTCGAGGTGATCGCGATGAAGAAGCTGTTGCCGATCAGGCGCGGCCAGTCCAGCAGTTGCCCCTTCTGGTGCGTCGGCGAGAACAGCGCCTTGTAGGCGTCCAGTGTCGGCGTTTGCGGCCAGAACGAGATCGGAAGCTGGGCCAATTCGGCCTGCGTCTTGAACGACGCAAGGAACAGCCAGAAGATCGGGAACAGGATGTAGATGGCGATCACGACGCCCACAAGGCTGAGCGCGATCCAGTAGAATGTGCGGGGAGACTCGTTCATTCCGAACCCTCCGAGGCCCACGAGCGGCGGTTGATGTAGAGATACAGCGCGACGATCGAGGCCAGCATCACCAGGTTGATGACCGACATGGCCGAGGCCACGCCCCAGTTGAAGAATTCGAAGCTCTGCTGGTAGATGTAGGTCGACATGATCTGGCTGGCATTGGCCGGGCCACCCCCGGTCATGATCCACGGCAGCGCGAATTCAGCGGTGATCCAGATCATCGAGATGACGGTCACGGCGGTCAGCGAAAACGCGATGTTGGGGATGATGACGAAGCGGAACCGCTCCAACGGGCTGGCGCCATCCATGCGCGCGGCTTCGATCTGATCATCGGGAACCGATCGGATGGCGGCGCACAGGATCAGTGCCACCAGCGGCATCTTGCGCCAGATCAGCACCACGACCAGGGCCCACATGACAAGGTTGGGATCGCCCAGGAAGGATATCGTGCCTTCAGTCATCCCTGTCGATTCCAGGGTCTGGCCAATGATGCCGACCTGACCGTGAAGCATCCATTTCCAGGCCATGGCGGTGACCACGTCTGGCAGCACCCAGGGCAGCAGGATCAGTGCCCGCAGGGTGCCGGTCAGCTTGCTGTCCACGGCAAGGAAGGTGCCGACACCCAGGCCGACGAGCACGCACAGGCAGGTGCCGCCCAGGATCCAGATGGCGGTGTTTTTCATCACCAGCCAGAACACCGGATCGGCGGTCAGCGACGTGAAGTTGCTGAAGGTTCCAAAGCCGCGCTCCTGCCCCATGACGATCTTCGTCAGGCTGAGCGTGGCAACGTTGTAGGTGGGCCCGATGACGAACGCCAGAACGGCGATCACCACGGGCAAAATCATGAAATACGCCAAGAGGCGATCATTCTGCATTGTCTTCGGGCCCTTTCTTCTGTCGGCCGAGAGATTATCCGCGGATCAGGTCGATCTGGGTCTGGGCGGCCTTGGTCGCGTCGTCCAACGCCTCTTGCGGCGTCTTCTGGCCGAGCACAGCTTCCTGAATGGCGGTGCCAAGCGCCGATTCAATGGCGGAAACGCCGATGAACCGCGGCATCGGGGCCGCCCCTTCGAAGAGCGTGCCTTCGTTGTAGGCTTTCACCCAGTTCGGCCAGACGGCCTCAAGCTCGGCATTGTCCCAGGCGGCGACGCCGGCGGGGATGCGGGCGATCTCGGGCTGGCCGCCCCAGATTTCCAGCTGCTCGTTCTGCGACCAGAAATCGAGGTACTCGATGGCCGCTTCTGGATTGTCCGAGCGCGCGGAGACCATCAGGATTGCGGTCGGATCCATGATCGCGTTCACCGGCGGGAAGGAGCCGGTGGCCTCATCCGGACGGGGGAAGGGGACGCCGGTCCAGCGCACGTCTTCATTCACACCCCAGGGGGTGTTCAGCCACGACAGGCCGATCCACATGGCCGAGCGGCCCTGTCCGAAAAGCTGCGCGGTGTCGCGGAAGAAGGTCTCGGTCAGCGAGGTGGCTGCCGGGGTCGAGCCATCGGCGATCAGATCGACATAAAGCTGCAGCGCATCCACGATGCCGGGATCGTTCAGGGTGACCTTGCCGGTTTCATCGTCGAATATCCGGCCGCCGTTGGCATAGGCGATGCCTTCGAAGATGTTGATGTCCACGGGTGCGGTGGTTGCCGGGAAGGCAATGCCGGGACGCCCGGGCTTGGTCATCGCCTTGGCGTATTCGCGCAGCTCGTCCCAGGTTGCGGGCGGGCGGTCGAAACCCGCTTCTTCCAGCGCGTCCAGATTGACGGCCAGGAAGCTCGCCATGTCGACATAGGTCGGAAGGCCATAGAGCTTGCCGTCTTCCATGCCGGATTCCAGCACCTCGGGAACGATGCGCTCTTTCCAGCCGTCGATCCTGTCACCGGCAATGTCGTCCAGCGGCTGCACCATGCCGAAGCCGACGAATTCAGGGATGTCCTGCCCGAAGGCCACGATCACATCGGCCAGGCGACGGGTCTGGAACCCAGCAAGGATCTTCTGACGGCGGATCTGGCCGTTGAAGTAAGAGTAGTTCAGCTCGACGTCGGGGTTGGCTTCGGAAAACGCGTCGTTCCGGCCGGCCCACTGTTCAACCTCGTTGGGCGTACCGCCGAATTTCCAGACCGAAAGTTCGCCCGACTGCGCATAGGCGCCGCCGACGGTTGCAAGGGTCACGGCCCCGGCAACGGCCGTCGTGCCAAGGAAGCGGCGACGGTTGATTGCATTGATCATGGTAGATCCTCCCAAGTGATGTGGCGACAGGACTGTCGCCTCCGAATCTCGATGATATACGTGTATCATTCGATATTGACGGAACCTAAGGGCAATGATATTCGTGTGTCAATTGCTAATACGGTCGTTTTCGTTCCCTCGGTGGAAGGGCGGCCAGGGCACCCCCGGGGGTGTTTGAACCGGTGAAAGGGCTGGGGCCGATGGCAGGAGAGACTCGCAAGAAGGTGACGTTGAAAGATGTCTCAAAGGCGTCCGGATTGTCGCTGATCACCGTGTCGCGCGCCCTGCGCCAGCCACAGACCGTGCACGCGGACACCCGCGCCAAGATTCAGAAAACCATCGATGAGCTGGGCTATATTCCAAACCTCGCCGCGCGCTCTCTGGTCTCGCAACGCTCCGACATGATCGGGGTCGTTGTGCCGATTCTCGCCAGCTCGCTGTTTGCCGATTTCGCGGAGGGCGTGTCCAAGGCGCTGGAGCCGCAAGGCCAGCGGGTTCTGCTGGCGGTCAGCAACTGGCAGCCCGAGAAAGAGGAAGAGGCGATTCGCACCTTCATCGCGCGGCAGGCCGATGCGATCATCCTGACCGGTTTTTCCCACACCGATGCCGCGCGGCGGCTGCTGGACCGGTACGACGGGCCGGTGGTGGAGGCGTGGAACACACGCGACAACGTGATCGACAGTGCCGTGGGGTTTGACAACCACGCGGCGGCGGCGGACATGACCCGCTATCTTATCGACAAGGGCTACAGGGACATCGTGATGGTGGGCGGCAGTTCGGTCAACAACGACCAGGCCGCCGACCGGACGCAGGGGGTCATCGATGCGATGACGGCTGCGGGCCGCGAGGTGGGGCCGGAGACCATCGTCGAATTCGACAATCCCGCCACCATCGAAAGCGGCGGCCCGTTGATTCGCAGCCTATTGGCCCGTGACCGCAAGCCCGATGCGGTGTTCTTCCTTGCCGAACTTCCCGCGCAGGGCGCCATGCTGTGGTGCCTGTCGAACGGTGTCCGGGTGCCCCGGGATGTGGCGATTGCCGGGTTCGGGGATCTCAGCCTGTCCGCCTTGCTGCCGGTCCCCATGACGACAGTGCAGATTCGCGGTCGCGAGATCGGCGAGGCCGCCGCGGCGCAGACATTGCAGCGGCTGCAGGGCGCCCCGGCGGATCGCACCGTCAAGGACGTCGGATTTCAGTTACAGATCAGGAGCAGCACATGAAGCTTTCACGCCGGGCCAGTGGTTTCGCGGCCAACGGAGGCCGATCATGGTAAAAGCTGCCATCATCGGCGCTGGTCATTTCGCCTATCGCATGCACATCCCGGTTCTGGCTGCGCGGCCCGAGGTGGTTCTGGACAGTGTCTGCCGTCTGGGCCGGGAAGAGTTAGACCTGATCCGCGACGAATTCGGGTTTGCCTTTGCCACCGAAGATTGGCGCGAGATTCTGGAACGCGACATCGACATTGCCGTGATCGCCTCGCCGCACAACTTCCACTACGCGCAGGCCAAGGCGTTTCTGGAAAAGGGCTGTCACGTCCTTGTCGAAAAGCCCATGTGCCTTGATCCCGCCGAAGCCTGGGATCTGGTCGAAACCGCGCGCCGCGCCGACCGCGAGTTGCTGGTCGCCTATGGCTGGAACTACAAGCCCGGTCTGGATCGGATGCGCGAGATGGTCGGCAAGATCGGCGAGATCGAACATGTGGTCTGTCACATGGCTTCGTTCACGCGGGCGATCTTCTCGGGTGGCGCGCTGGGCCGATGGCAGCATGTAGCGATCCAGCCGGACCGCTCGACGTGGGAATCCCCAGATCAGGGCGGTGGTTACGCTTACGGTCAACTGTCGCACGCGCTGGGCATCCTGTTCTGGCTGACCGACCTGCGCGCCGCCGAGATCCAGGCGATCACCTATGATGCGCCGACCACCATCGATCTGCACGACGCCGCCACCGTGCGCTTTGCCACCGGCGCGACCGGGGTGTTTTCGGGCAGTTGCGGGGTGCCCCAGGGCCATGGGTTCGAGGTTGATCTGCGGATCTACGGCAGCACCGGCTCGGTCCTGCTGGATATCGAAACCCAGCGGCTGACCCTGAAACTGCCCGACGGGGTTTCCGAAACCGCGACGGTGCCGCCCGGCGCCTGGACCTACAGCTGCGAAGGCCCCGCCAACCGGCTGGCCGATATCGCCCTTGGCAAGGGCCGCAACGAAAGCCCCGGCGATGTCGGTGCCCGCGCGGTCGAGGTTCTGCACGCCCTTCTGGGATCGGCCCATTCGGGCGGCGCCCGGCAAACCATCACCACCGCCCCGGCGGCCCCTACGGAGTAACATCAGACATGCAACAGATTGCCATCGTAACCGGCGGCGCGCAGGGCATTGGCCGCGCCGTCGCCGAGAAACTTGCCGCCACGGGCGCCCGCATTGCCATCTGGGACAATGACGCAGACCTGGCCGAAAAAACCGCGCAGGAGATTGGCGGGGGCGCCTTCGCCTGTGCCGTCGATATCTCGAACTGGGACAGCGTGCAGCAGGCCATGGCCGCAACGCAGGCGCAGGGCGGCCCGATTGCCATCCTTGTGAATTCGGCGGGGGTGGCCGGGTCCAACGCGCCGCTGGCTGACTATCCGGTCGAGGAGTTCCGCAGGATCTGCGAGATCAACCTTATCGGTGCGTTCCACGCCAATCGCGCCGTGGTGCCCGCCATGGTGGCCGAAGGCTATGGCCGCATCGTCAACATCGCCTCGGTCGCCGGGAAAGAGGGAAATCCCAATGCCTCGGCCTATTCCGCGTCGAAAGCCGGGGTCATCGGACTGACCAAATCGCTGGGCAAGGAGCTTGCCGATCTGGACATCGCGGTGAACTGCGTCACCCCGGCGGCGGCGCGTACGCGCATTTTCGACCAGATGAAGCAGGAGCATATCGATTATATGCTGTCGAAAATCCCGCGCGGCCGGTTCTTGGAGCTGAACGAGGCCGCGGCCATGATCGTCTGGCTGTGTTCGCCGGAGAACAGCTTTACCACCGGCGCGGTGTTTGATCTGTCCGGCGGGCGCGCGACCTATTGAGCGGCCGTTTCGTGACGGCGGCTGAAACGGCAGGTGTTTCGCAGGAGGCTTCAGACCTCTTGCGGGGCATCGCGCTGATCGACGGGCATCACCACTACTGGCAGATTGGCCGGTTTCCCTATCGCTGGCTGGATCCTTCGGCGCCGGCCGCGCGGTTTGGGGACAAGGCGGGCATCGCGGGTGACTACCTGCCCCCACAGTATCTGGCCGATTTCGCCGGACTTCCGCTGCAGGGCAGCGTGCATGTGCAGGCCAATTGCGGGGCGGATCCCGTCGCGGAAACCCGCTGGCTGCAAGACCTTTCCGACCGCACCGGTTGGCCCACGGCCATCGTTGGGCAGGTTGATCTGGCCGCGCCCGACGCGCGGCAATCCATCGACCGGCACCGGGCGTTTGCGGCCCTGCGCGGCTTGCGCACGCCCGTGGCCTGGGACGCCGCCGGGCGCTGGCGCGTGGCCGACCGCCCCAAGGTGCTGTCGGACGCCGGATTTCGCGCGGCGGCGGCGCATATGGCCGACCATGATCTGTGCCTGGAGATGGTTGTGGTGCCCGAACAGCTTGGCGAGTTGGCGGATTTCGCCGCCGCGCATCCGCGCTTGCGGATCGCCGTCAACCACTTCGCGACGCTTGAGCCGTCGCAGCCTGGCAATACTGATGCCTGGGAGGCCGGAATCGCCGGACTGACGAATTGTCCCAACGTTTCCATCAAGTTGTCCGGGCTGTGGACCGTCGACAAGACATGGGATCCGCAGGTTCTGCAGCCTTTCGTCGATCATCTTCTGGCCTGTCTCGGGTCTCAGCGGGTGCTATATGGCTCGAACATGCCGGTGGAAGGGGTCAACTGCCCGGTGCCCCGGCAATTTGCCAGCCTCGCCCGGGTGCTTGGCGGGCGTTCCCGTGCGGAGCTGGAGGATATCTTCGGCCAGACCGCGCGAAGGCTCTATCGGTTGGCTCCCTTCGTAACAGGGCAGACACGTGCCCCCTGAATTCTGCCCGGCGGTGAGGCTGGTGGTCAGAAGGTCCGCCATCCGGAACATTCGTCAGCCCAGACGGAAAACGGCGCATTCATGCCGGTGGCGTCCCGGCGTTCAACAGAGCTTTGTAAAAGGTGACGTTAGCGTTAACCCTTTTCTGACATGTCACCGCAAAGTCCATTTCCGCTGATTCCTTTCGTGACTTCCGGAGGAGTGAATGAGCCGTTTTGAGCGCTTCGTAACCCGCAGGGTGCCGGTTTGGGCCGTCGGCCTTCTGGTGGTGTTTGGCCTGATCGGCACGATCGCTTTTTCCAATATCGCGGTGCACACAGCGCAAGGCGGGCGCAAGGCCGGGGTCGCGGGGGACATGATCTTTGCGGTCTCGAACATCCCGAAATTCCTCAACAGCCTTGTCTCGGCCGAGCGCTACCTGAAAATCTCGAACCGGCGGTTCGAGGGCCGCTCGGGGTTCACCTTTGCCTATCCGCCGGGCATTCGCGTCGATGCCGGGTACCTGCTGCTCAGCCGCTACGATCCGGATCGGGCGCGCGGCGTCATCGAATTGTGGGACCTCAACGCCCAGACAGAATTGCACGTCTGGCTGCCGCCCATCGACGAAATCAACCGACAGGCCACGGATTTCAAGAGCGACACCATGGATCTGGCCCGCGACAAGAACCAGAGCCGTTTTCTGCCGCGCCATCCGGCGATCCTGCCCAACGGCGATATCGTCATCAAGTCGCGCACGCCCCTGTCCCGCGTAGATGCCTGCAACCGCATCGTCTGGATCAACGACGACTACCTGTTTCACCATTCGACCGAGGTCGACACCGATGGCTCGCTCTGGGTGGCCACGGTGCTGAATCCGCCTTCGATCGCCCGTGTGAACAAGGAGGAATTTCTCGACGACGCCATCACCCACGTCAGCGCCGAGGGGGAGGTTCTGATGGTGCGTTCGGTGGCCGATATTCTGCTCAAGCAGGGGATGCACAATTTCGTTTTCGGCCGGGATGAGTATCTGGCCAATCCCATTCACCTCAACGACATCCAGCCGGTGACGGCCGATGGCCCCTACTGGAAGAAGGGCGACCTGTTCCTGAGCCTGCGGAATCCGTCGATGATCGCGCTGTACCGTCCGTCCGAGGATCGCATCGTCTGGTCCAAGTCCGGTCCCTGGAGCCACCAGCACGATGTCGATGTGCTGGACGATCACCGGATTGCGGTGTTCAACAACAACTCTTACGAAGCCTATCCGATCCCGTGGATTCCCGATCATTCCGAGGTGCTGGTCTATGACTTCGACACCCAGACGGTCACCTCGCCGTGGGGGGACGTGCTGGCCGAGATGGCGTTGCGCAGCGCGACCGAGGGATTGCAGCAAATCCGTGCCTCGGGCGAAATCATGATCGAGGAACAGAATGCCGGGCGGCTGTTCGCGCTGGATGCGGACCAGAGCCTGCTGTGGGAATATATCAACCGGGATGAAGAAGGCTATCAGGCCCGTCTGGGGTGGAGCCGCTTTCTGGAACCCGCGGCCGGTGATGCGCTGGTTGCAAAACTCAACACTCTGACCTGCCAAAGCTAGGCGCGCGGCGTGCGCCGGGGTCGGACAATTCCCTTGCCAATCCGGCGTGCTTGGCGGCAGATGCGCCCATGACCTCATTTGCCGATGCCGCCCTTGCCGCCACCGCCCGCATGCGGGCCCTGTTTCCGCCCACGCCCCTGTTGCGCAACGACTTTCTGTCGGAAAGATACGGCGCGGACATCTGGTTGAAGCGCGAAGACCTGTCGCCGGTACGCTCCTACAAGATCCGCGGGGCCTTCAACGCCATGCGCAAGGTCCGCGCCGAGACACCCGAGCAGGATCAGTTCGTTTGCGCCAGCGCCGGCAACCATGCGCAGGGCGTGGCCTTTACCTGCAAGCATTTCGGGGTGCGCGGCACGATCTTCATGCCGGTGACAACGCCGCAACAGAAGATCCAGAAGACCCGCGCCTTTGGCGGCGACGCCATCAAGGTGCGGCTTACAGGGGATTATTTCGACGACACGCTGGCCTCGGCGCAGGCGTACTGCCGCGAGATCGGCGGCCATTTTCTGGCCCCCTTCGATGATGCCGATGTGATCGAAGGACAGGCCTCGGTCTCGGTCGAGATCCTGGACCAGTTGGGAAAATCACCCGATCTGATGGTGCTGCCGGTGGGCGGGGGTGGTCTTGCCTCGGGGGCGCGACGGTATCTGTCCGAAGTGGCACCGGCGGTGGATCTGCGTCTGGTGGAGCCGCAGGGCGGTGCCAGCCTGAGTGCGGCGCTGGCTGCCGGGGCGCCGGTGAAGCTGGCCAAGGTGGACAATTTCGTCGATGGCGCGGCCGTGGCCCAGATCGGCGCGCTGACCTTCGAGGTATTGAAAGCAACGCCGCCGGAAAAGGTGCTGACGGCGCCCGAGGATCGCATCTGCACCACGCTGGTCGAGATGCTGAACGTCGAGGGCATCGTGCTGGAACCGGCGGGCGCGCTGGCCGTGGACAGCCTGGCCGACATCACGCAGGACATATCCGGAAAGACCGTGGTCTGCGTCACCTCGGGGGGCAATTTCGATTTCGAACGTCTGCCGGAGGTGAAGGAACGGGCGCTGAAATTCTCGGGCATCAAGAAGTACTTCATCCTGCGCCTGCCGCAGCGGCCCGGCGCGCTGAAGGATTTCCTGAACCTTCTGGGGCCGGATGACGATATTGCCCGGTTCGAGTACCTAAAGAAGTCGGCGCGCAACTTCGGGTCGGTCCTGATCGGGATCGAAACCCCCGATGCGGGCAATTTCGACGATCTGTTTGCCCGGCTTGATGCGCATGGCTTCGTCTATCAGGACATCACCCGCAACACGACACTGGCCGAATTCCTGATCTGACATCAGGCCGCCGACCGATGCTCGGCCAAAGCCTGCAGGCACTGGTCATATCGCGCCAGGATGCCCGCCAGATCGACCTGATCGGCCTGTCCCTGCCGGGCCAGCAGTTCGCCGGCCTGGCAAGCCTCGGCCAGCGGCGTGAACCCAAGGTTCAGGGCCGCGCCGCGGAGGAAATGCAGATCCGCGCCCAGAGTGGCCGGATCCGGTCTCGCGCGCAGCTTGGTGGCCAACCCCTCGATCTCGGCCATGAACATCTCGACGATCTCGTCGAGCGCCTCTGCGCCGACTTCGTCCCGCAATTCATCCAGTCGCGCCCAATCCATGCGCCAAACTCCCACACCTATTACCCGGCAGTGAGCCTAGCGGAGCCGCCTTAAGAACCCACTGATAAAACCCGTAGAATTGTCGGTTTCACTTTTTGTTAACACTGCGCTGTCACTGGAGGATCATTCGGGGGTTCCGATGACCAGACATGACACCTTGCCTTTCGTGGGCGCCGACACGACCGCCGGGGCGCGGCCCCGGATCCTGATCGTGGACGACAGCCCGGCGCAGCGGATGCTGATGGCGGCGCAATTGCGACGGTTCGGCTTTGACGTGCTTGAGGCCGATTGTGCCGAACGCGCGCTTGAAGTCTGCCGCAGCCAGGAGATCCGGCTGATCCTCAGCGACTGGGTGATGCCGGGCATGTGCGGCCCGGAACTGTGTCATCGGGTCAAATCCGATCCCGATCTCAGCTATGCCTATTTCATCCTGCTGACGTCAAAAAGCGAACGGGCGGATATTGCCCACGGGCTGGATCGCGGGGCCGACGATTTCCTGACCAAGCCGGTGAACGGCGACGAGTTGCGCGCGCGGCTGAAGGCCGGGATGCGGGTGATCGCCATGCAGCACGAATTGTCCGAGAAGAACCGCCTGATCGGCCAGACATTGTCCGAACTTCAGGGCCTTTACGGCAAGATCGAGGAAGACCTGCTTGAAGCCCAGAAACTGCAGGAAGCGCTGGTGCGCGAGCGGTTTCGCGATTTCGGCACCGGGCAGGTGTCGCTTCTGTTGCGGTCCAGCGGCCATGTGGGCGGCGACCTGGTGGGTTTTTTCCGCGCCAGTGCCAGCCAGGTGGGGCTCTATTCCATAGATGTCTCGGGGCATGGCATCAGCTCTGCTCTGATGACCGCGCGGCTGGCCGGGCACCTGAACACCGCCAGCCCGCGCCAGAATATCGCCCTGTCGCACACCGCCGGGGATTTCTACCGCGTGCTTCCGCCGGATGAAGTCGTGCGGCGGTTCAACGAATTGATGTCCACGGTGATCTCGACGGATCTCTATTTCACCATCGCCTATGCCATCGTCGATCTCGACAGCGGGGTGGTGGATTTCTGCCAGGCCGGCCATCCGCACCCGGTGGTACAGCGCGCCGATGGATCGGTGGAACTGCACGGGCAGGGCGGGTTGCCCGTCGGCCTGATCGACGCGGCGGACTATGCCCCCGTGCGGGTCAAGCTGTGCCCCGGCGACCGGCTGCTGCTGGCCTCGGACGGGATCACTGAATGTCCCGGTCGCAGCGGCGGGCAGTTGGAAGACGCAGGCTTTCAGACCATGCTGGCCGCACGCAAGTCTCTGGCGGGACCGGCATTGCTGGACGGTCTGGTGACCGATCTGGAGGATTTCTCGGGCGTGTCGGAGTTTCCCGACGACGTCTCCGTCGCGATGTTCGAGTTTCGCGGGGCCGAGCCGGGTCGTTAAAGCCCGATCTTTCGGGCATAGCGGCGCAAGGCGGCGCGGTCGCCGGGACTGCCGACCAGTTTTGCAGCGGTATCCACGGGCAGCCAGACGGCGGTGTGACCGGCCTCGGGCGGTGGCGCCACTGCGCGGGCCGGGCGCGCCACGTAGATCAGGCAGATCTTTTCCGCCCAGATGTCGTATTCGGGCATGAAGGTGAACCGCCGGTGCGCGTCGAACCGGGTGGCCCGTCCGATGTGCCAGCCGGTCTCTTCGAACACTTCTCGATACAGGGCGCACAGGGGCTGTTCACCGGGGTCGATGCCGCCACCGGGAAGCTGAAACTCGGGCACCGGCGCCATCTGATGGGTCAATAAAACCTGGTCGCCGCGCGCCAGAATGGCGTAAACGCCGGGCCGCGCCACGTGGCGACGCGAGCCATCCACCGGGTCTCCGTATCTGCGCATCCCTTGGACCTTCGGTTGTCGTGCCTATATGGACGCGGTATGCCCCCCTAATCGGGCGAAGGAAACCCCATGACCCTTGGATCGAAGATTGCCTGGGACGACACCGTCCTGCCATTTCAACTTGACCGCACCGATGTGCGGGGCCGCGTCGCGCGTCTGGACGGGGTGCTGGATGGCATCCTGTCCCAGCACGATTACCCGCCCCAGATCGAAGCCCTTGTGGCCGAGATGGCCCTGCTGACCGCGCTGATTGGCCAGACCATCAAGCTGCGCTGGAAGCTGTCGCTGCAAGTGCGCAGCAGCGGCGCGGCACGGCTGATCGCCACCGACTATTATGCCCCGACCGAGGATGGCGCTCCGGCGCGGATCCGGGCCTATGCCAGCTATGACGCCGACAAGCTGACCGATGACACCGCCTTCGCGCAGGTGGGCAAGGGCTATTTCGCGATCCTGATCGATCAGGGCAAGGGCACCAAACCCTATCAGGGGATCACGCCGCTTGCGGGCACTTCGCTGAAGGGCTGCGCCGAGACCTATTTCGCCCAGTCCGAGCAGTTGCCCACCCGTTTTGCCCTGACCTTCGGCGAATCGACCGAAGCCGGTGGCACGCCGCATTGGCGCGCGGGCGGCGTCATGTTGCAGATGATGCCCAAGGGCGCGGCCCCGGCGTCGGGCGAAGGCGGTTCGGGAGATGCCGGGCTGATGCAGGCCGAGGATCTGCTGGACGGCGACGCCGAAGAGAACTGGTCGCGCGCCAACCTGCTGCTGGACACAGTGGACGAGTTGGAGCTGATCGGCCCTTCGGTGCAGCCCACCGAACTCCTGGTGCGGCTCTTCCACGAGGAACAGCCACGCGTCTTTGATGCCCAGTCGGTGGCCTTCGGCTGTACCTGCAGTTCTGATCGGGTGCGCCAAAGCCTGTCGATCTATTCGGCCAAGGACATCGGCCATATGACCACGCCGGAAGGCACGGTGACCGCCGATTGCCAGTTCTGCGGCGCGCATTATGAATTCGACCCCGCGACCCTGGGGTTCGAAGCCACCGCCGCGCCGGATGCCGACAGCGATGCCGGCCAGTGACACCGGGCGCCGCCTTCGGGCGGCGCTGACCCTGCAGACCGGGGCCTCGTCGGATTTCGATCTGAACCCGGATGCGGTTTTGCCCCCGGGCCGCAAGCTGCGCGATGCGGCGGTGCTGGTCGCCGTTCTGGACACCGCCGACGGGCCGCAGATCTATCTGACCAAGCGCGCCTCGCATCTGGCGCATCATCCCGGCCAGATTGCCTTTCCCGGCGGCAAGGTCGATGCCAATGACAGCGGGATCGAAGCCGCGGCCCTGCGCGAAGCACGCGAAGAGATCGGCCTTCCCGCCTCTCATGTGTCCATCCTGGGCCGGCTGCCTTGCCACGAGACCGTCACAAGTTTCCGGGTGACGCCGGTGCTGGCGCAAATCACCCGGCCTTTCGCGTTGCGGCCCGAACCCGGCGAGGTCGACGAGGTCTTCACCGTGCCGCTGCGCCATCTGGCTGATCCGGCCCGCTACCGGGTCGAGGGCCGACGCTGGCGCGGCGCAAGGCGCCATTACTACACCGTGCCCTTCGGGCCGTACTATGTCTGGGGCGCCACGGCGCGCATTCTGCGGGGGCTGGCGGACCGGCTGGCGCAGGTCCCGTGACCCGGATTGACGCCGACTGGCTGGCGGACCCGGCGGCGCGCGCGGTTTGTGCGGCCCTGACCGAGGCCGGGCACAGGATCTATTTCGTCGGCGGATGCGTCCGCAACACGCTGTTGGGCCGCCCGGTCAGCGATCTGGATCTGGCCACCGATGCACGACCCGAACAGACCGAGGCTGCTGCTGCCGCCGCCGGGTTGAAATCGGTGCCGACCGGCAAGGATCACGGCACCATCACGCTGGTCGCCGGGGGGCAGGGCTTCGAGGTCACCACCTTTCGCCATGACATCGAGACCGATGGCCGTCACGCGGTGGTGCGGTTTTCGGACAAACTGGAAGACGACGCGGCGCGGCGCGATTTCACCATGAATGCCCTATACGCCACGCCCGACGGTCAGATCCTCGATCCCGTGGGCGGGCTAGAGGATCTGCGCGCCGGCCGCCTGCGGTTCATCGGCGACGCCGATCAGCGGATTGCCGAGGATTACCTGCGCATCCTGCGATTCTTCCGCTTCCATGCGTGGTATGCCGACCCCGCAGGCGGCATGGACGCCGAGGCCCTGGCCGCCTGTGCCGCCGGGGCCGAGGGGTTGGACCGGCTGGCGGCAGAGCGGGTGGGGCAGGAAATTCTGAAACTCCTTGCCGCCCCCGATCCCGGCCCCGCCGTGGCGGCGATGGAACAGGCGGGCCTTCTGTCCCGCGTGCTGCCCGGCGCGACGGCCCGCGCGCTGCCGGTGCTGATCCACCTGGAAGGCGATCTGCCCGCCGATCCGCTGCGCCGTCTTGCGGTGCTGGGGGGCGAAGATGTCTCGACCCGGTTGCGACTCAGCCGCACGCAGGCCCGCCGGTTGGACCTGTTGCAGCAGGGGCTGGCCGATCCGTGCCCGGTGGCTGAGGCCGCTTATCGTCATGGTCCCGATGCGGCGCGCGACATCGCCTTGCTGCTGGCCGCCAGCCTGGAACAGCCCTTGCCTGCGACGCTGGAGGCCGATCTGGCGCGGGGGGGTGCAGCGCGCTTTCCGATCAAGGCCGCCGACCTGATGCCCCGGCTTCAGGGCAAGGCCCTGGGCACGGCGCTGACCGCGCTGGAAGCACGCTGGATCGCATCGGGGTTCACGCTGGACAAATCCGCCCTGCTGCAATTGCCCGAAGCGGGCTGAGCGGCCTTCCGCCCGGCCCCGGCCGGATTCCACGCGCCCCCCCGGTTTCCCAAGACCCGGTTTCGGGCTAGGTCTGAGGCATTGTCCTTCTCATTGGCAGGCCTGCCCCCCGTGTTCCGCTTTTTCGAAGATCTGGTCGATCCCTATGTGAAGTATGAAGAGGTCGACGCCCCGCCGCGTCGGCTCTGGCCGTTTCTGCGCGCCTATTCCCGCCCGTTCCGGCGGGTGTTCGTCGTGGCGGCTGTGCTGTCCATCGTCGTGGCAGCGGTCGAGGTCGGGCTGATCTACTACATGGGCCGCATCGTCGATCTGTTGTCGGGCGGGGCGCCGGGCGAGGTCTGGCAAGCGCATCGCGTCGAATTGATCGCCATCGCCCTGTTCATCGTGTTCCTGCGCCCGCTGGTGCAGGGTGTGGACGTGATGCTGTTGAACAACGGCATCCTGCCCAGCTATGGCACGCTGTTTCGCTGGCGCGCACATCGGCAGGTACTGCGCCAGTCGGTGGGCTGGTTCGAGAACGATTTCGCCGGCCGCATCGCCAACCGCATCATGCAGGCCCCCCCGGCGGCGGGCGAGGCGGTGTTCCAGGTCTTCGACGCGCTGACCTTCTCGTTGGCCTATCTGATCGGGGCCGCGGTGCTGCTGGCCGAGGCTGATCTGCGGCTGGCGGTGCCGCTGCTGATCTGGTTCGGCTTCTACGTGGTGCTGGTGCGCTGGACGGTGATCCATGTCGGTCCGGCGTCGCAGGCGGCCTCGGACGCGCGGTCGATGACCACCGGGCGGGTGGTGGACAGCTATGCCAATATCCATTCGGTCAAGCTGTTCGCCCATCACGATCGCGAGTTGGAATATGCCAAGGAAGCCATCGAGGAGACCCGGCAGACCTTCATTCGTGAAATGCGGGTGTTCACGATCATGGATGTGGCGCTGACGGCGCTGAACGGGCTGCTGATCGTCGGTGTGGTGGGCTGGGCCTTCGCGCTGTGGATGCAGGGTTCGGCCAGTGTTGGCGTGGTGGCGGCAGCGACGGCACTGACCCTGCGCCTGAATGCCATGACCGGCTGGATCATGTGGGCGGTCAGCACGTTCTTTCGGTCGTTGGGCATCGTCGCCGAGGGGCTGGAGACCATCGCCCAGCCGATCACCCTGCTGGATGCCCCTGACGCGCAGCCCCTTCAATTGCGCGCGGGCGAGATCGCCGTGCGCGATCTGCGCCACCATTACGGACGCGGCAGCGGCGGGCTGGACAAGGTCAGCTTCACCCTGAAACCGGGCGAGAAGATCGGTCTGGTGGGCCGGTCCGGGGCCGGGAAATCGACGCTGGTGAAGTTGTTGCTGCGGTTCTACGAGCCTGAAGGCGGGCGCATCGAGATCGACGGGCAGGACATTGCCTGCGTCACACAGGACAGCCTGCGCGCCCGGATCGGCATGGTGCAACAGGACAGCAGCCTGCTGCACCGCTCGGTCCGCGACAACATCCTGTATGGTCGTCCCGACGCCAGCGAGGCCGAGATGATCGCCGCCGCAAGGCGCGCCGAGGCGCATGACTTCATCCTTGGGTTGCAGGACCCGGAAGGCCGGCGCGGCTATGACGCCCATGTGGGCGAGCGCGGTGTGAAACTGTCGGGCGGGCAGCGCCAGCGGATTGCGCTGGCGCGGGTGATTCTGAAGGACGCGCCGATCCTTGTTCTGGACGAGGCCACCAGCGCGCTGGACAGCGAGGTCGAGGCCGCCATCCAAGACACGCTGTACGGCATGATGGAGGGCAAGACGGTGATCGCCATCGCGCATCGCCTGTCCACCATCGCCCGGATGGATCGGATTCTGGTGCTGGACGCCGGCACCATCGCCGAGGAGGGCAGCCACGAGGAACTGCTGGCGCGCGGCGGGTTGTACGCAGGCTTCTGGGCGCGGCAATCGGGCGGGTTTCTGGGCACCGACCCGGACGGAGCGAGTGCGCCGTGAGCCTGACCATCGACATCCTGTCCCGGCGCATGGGGCTGCATCGGCTGGGCGCCCTGATCGATCCTTTCGCGCCATCAGAGGGACCGCCGCCGCGCCAGTTGTGGCCGTTCCTGCGCTGGTGCCTGCGCGGCACCACCCCGCATCTGGCGGTGGCCGCAACCATCGCCGGGCTGGCGGGCGGGCTTGAGGTCCTCAACGCGGTGCTTCTGGGCGTGGTCATCGACACCGCGCTGGATCATGGCGCCGAAGGGCTGTTTGCCACCCATTGGCCGCTGCTGGTCGGCGTGGCCCTGGTGATCCTGCTGGTGCGGCCGCTGATCCTTGGCATTTCCTCGGCGATGCAGACGGTGGTGATTGCGCCCAACGTCAGCACCCTGGCGCTGAGCCGTCTGCACAAGTGGACATTGGGGCAGGCCGTTACCTTCTTCGACAACGATTTTGCCGGCCGGATCTCGCAGAAAGAGATGCAGTGCAGCCGTGCGGTGGCCGATGTGACCGTGGAATGCCTGAACACGGTGGTATTCGCGCTGGCCTCGCTGCTGGCGGCGGCGGTGGTCCTGATCGCGATCGACTGGCGCATCGCCGCCCTGCTGACCCTGTGGATCGCGGGTTACCTGAAGTTCATCTCGTGGTGGCTGCCGAAGATCCGCAGCCGGGCGGCGGGCCGGGCCGGGGCGCGGGCGGCGGCCTCGGGGCTTGTGGTCGACACGATTTCCAACATGCGGACGGTGAAGCTGTTCGCCAATGATCCGCTGGAAGACGGCAAGGCGATGGCGGCGATTGCGGGCTACCGGACCAAGGCGCTGACCTTCGGCTATGCCTCGACGCTGTTCCGCTCGTCGCTGATGGCCATTGCCGGGGTGGTGCCGGTGCTGTTGGTGGGCGGGGTGCTGTATTTCTGGTCCCGTGGCAGTGCCACACCCGGCGATATCGCGGCGGCGGGCACTATCGCGATCCGCATTTCGCAGATGACCGGCTGGGTGAGTTTCACCTTGATGGGGATCTACGCCAACCTGGGCGAGATCGAGGACGGGATGCGCACCCTGTCGCCGCCGCACACGCTGACCGATGCGCCGGGGGCCCCCGATCTGCCTGCCACGGCGGCCGACCTGCGCTTTGACGGGGTCAGCTTTGCCTATGGCCGGGCGCGCGGCGGGGTGTCTGGCATCGATCTGGCGCTGCGTCGGGGCGAAAAGGTCGGGATCGTCGGTGCCTCTGGCGCGGGAAAATCGACGCTGGTGAGCCTGCTGCTGCGCCTGCACGACGTGGAGGAGGGCCGGGTTCTGGTCGGCGGGCAGGACGTGCGCGCGGTTACGCAAGCCAGCCTGCGCCACCAGATCGCCATGGTCACGCAGGAAACCGCGCTGTTCAACCGCTCGGCCCGCGAGAACATCCTTTATGGCCGCCCCGAGGCCAGCGAGGCCGAGATGATCGCGGCGGCGCGCCGGGCCGAGGCGCATGAGTTCATCCTCGGGCTGGAGGATCACACGGGCCGGCGCGGCTATGACGCCCATCTGGGCGAGCGCGGCGTGAAACTGTCGGGCGGGCAACGTCAGCGCATCGCCCTGGCCCGTGCCATCCTGAAGGACGCCCCGATCCTGGTGCTGGACGAGGCGACCTCGGCGCTGGACAGCGAGGTCGAGGCGGCGATCCAGCACGCGCTGGATCAGGTGATGGAGGGCAAGACCGTGCTGGCCATCGCGCATCGCCTGTCAACGCTGGCGCAGATGGACCGGATCGTGGTGCTGGAAGCCGGGCAGATCGTGGAAACCGGGCCTCATGAGGCGCTGTTGGCCCAGAACGGCCTGTATGCGCGCTACTGGCAGCGGCAGTCGGGCGGGTTCATTTGCCCACCCGACGCGGCAGAGTGAGAGGACGGGCAGGGATTTCTTGCCTCCGGCGGGAGTATTTTCGCCAAGAAGAAATCCGTTTCCGTTGCCTCCGGGCTGCGGTAGGGACGCGTCATGGCAGAGTTGACGATCAACCGTTTGGGGCATCTGGGCGACGGGATTGCCGATGAGGGCACCCTTGTCCCCCTGAGCTTGCCGGGCGAGGTGGTTCGGGGCGAGGTGACGGGCGGGCGCATGGAGGCACCGGCCATCGTGACGCCGTCGGCGGAGCGCGTGGCGGCACCGTGCCGGCATTTTCCGGCCTGTGGCGGCTGCGGATTGCAGCATGGCGCGGATGGGTTCGTCGCCGGTTGGAAAGAGGGCGTTGTGCGTGCGGCGCTGACTGCGCGCAAGGTCGCGGCTGAGTTTCGGCCGATCGTAACCTCGCCCGCGCGGTCGCGGCGGCGGGCGGTTCTGTCGGGACGGCGGACCAAGAAGGGCGCTTTGGTCGGATTTCACGCGCGCCGGTCGGACACGGTGATCGAGGTGCCCGAGTGTCTTCTGGTGACGCCCGCGATCCTGGCGGCGCGGGAGACCCTGATCGAGATGACGCGGGCAGGTGGATCGCGCAAGGGCGAGATCGCCTATACCGTCACCGAGACCCGGGGCGGGCTGGATGTGGCCGCGACCGGGGGCAAACCCATGGATCCGGCGCTGAACGCCGATCTGGTGCGGCTGGCCCATGCGGGCCGTCTGGCGCGGCTGAGCTGGAACGGCGAACCGGTGGTGACCCTGACCGCGCCGCAGGTCGCCTTTGACGGGGTCGCGGTGACGCTGCCGCCGGGGGCGTTCTTGCAGGCCACGGTGGCCGGAGAGACCGCCCTGCGCAACGGGGTGACGCAAGCCGTGGGCGCGGCGCGCCAGATTGCCGATCTGTTTGCGGGTTGCGGCACCTTTGCCTTGCCGTTGTCGCGGCGGGCGCAAGTGCATGCGGTGGAGGGCGATGGCGCGATGATTGCCGCGCTGGATGCCGGCTGGCGCGCCGGGCAAGACCTGCACGCGGTGTCGGGCGAGGTGCGCGACCTGTTTCGTCGTCCGCTGATGGCCGGCGATCTGAAGCGATTCGACGCCGTGGTCATCGATCCGCCGCGCGCGGGCGCACAAGCGCAGGTGACGGAACTGGCGGCCTCGACCGTGCCGGTGGTGGCGGCGGTGTCCTGCAACCCGGTCAGCTTTGCCCGCGATGCCGAGATCTTGATCGCGGGGGGCCTTCGTCTGGACTGGGTGCAGGTGGTCGACCAGTTCCGCTGGTCGCCGCATGTGGAACTGGTGGCGCGATTCGTTCGAGATTGATTTGAAGTCGGGACTTGGCGGCCTGCTGTCAGCGCCCATATAGGCCGTGCTGCCCTTGTACTGGATTGGAACTGGAGCTTTGACGTGGGTTTGACCCGGGACACCGTGGGCCAATGGCTGGATCGCCCGGCCGTGCGTAATTTCATCATTGGCGTGATTCTGTTCAACGCCGTCGTGCTGGGGGTCGAAACTTCGGACACGATCATGGCCCATGCGGGCGGGTTGGTGGTCACGCTGGACCGGCTCTGCCTGACCATCTTCGTGATCGAGATCGGCGCCAAGATCTATGCCCGTGGGCTGCGATTCTTCCGCGATGGCTGGAGTCTGTTCGACTTTCTCATCGTCGGCGTGGCCCTGATCCCCGCCGCGCAGGGGCTGTCCGTGCTGCGGGCCTTGCGGATCCTGCGCCTGTTGCGGGTCATCTCGGTGGCGCCGGCGCTGCGCCGGGTGGTCGAGGGTTTCGTCAACGCGCTGCCCGGGATGGGCTCGGTCTTCCTGCTGATGGGGATGATCTTCTACATCTCCAGCGTCATGGCCACCAAGCTGTTCGCCCAGGCCTTTCCCGACTGGTTCGGCACGCTGGGCCTGTCGGCCTATTCCCTGTTCCAGATCATGACCCTGGAAAGCTGGTCGATGGGTATCGTGCGCCCGGTGATGGAGGTCTACCCCCACGCCTGGCTGTTCTTCGTGCCCTTCATCATGATCACCACCTTCGCCGTGGTGAACCTGCTGGTCGGCCTGATCGTGAACTCGATGCAGGACGCCCATTCGGCGGAGGAAATCGAACAAACCGAAAACTACCGCGACGAAGTGCTGGAACGGCTGAAACGAATCGAAGCCGATCTGGGCGAGATGCACCATCGTGACGGTTGAGTCTTCCTTCGCGGCCCGCGTCGCCCTATGTTGGTGGTGCGTAAGAAAACAACAGTCGAGCAGGCTATACACATGCGCATATTATTGACCGTACTTCTGCTTTTCGGTGTGCTCAGCACATCGGCCTGCAGTTCCTCGAAGTTCAAATCCTATGACGGGCCCGAGGTGACGCAGCTGTTCATCTCGAAGGAGAATCGCAAGCTGTACTTGCTGAACGGCAAGGACGTTCTGGCGGATTACGACATCAAGCTGGGATTCGCGCCTGAAGGCCACAAGCAGATGCGTGGAGACGGGCGGACGCCGGAAGGGTTCTACCTGATCAACCGCCGCAACCCCAACAGCACCTATCACCTGTCGCTGGGCATCTCGTATCCGAACCGCCGCGATATCGAGGCGGCCAAATCGGTGGGGCTGGATCCTGGCGGGGATATCTTCATCCACGGAGCCAACAGCAAGGGCCCAAATGGCGGCGACTGGACCGCCGGGTGCATTGCCGTAGACGACAACGAGATCGAAGAGATCTACGCGATGGTGAAGGACGGCACGCCGATCTATATCGCGCCCTGATGCGGGGCGTGGCAGATGTGACGGCATGACAACGGAAAATCCGGATATCGCGCCCCTTGGGGCGCGATTTTTGGTTCAGAACCCGGCGCTTGGGGCTATGGCACCGCCGGCGCTGCCCAGCGTGATGCACCACCAGATCAACCCGGAACTGTCCTGTTTCCAGCCAAAGCCCATGTCGGTGGCCGCCGGATCAAGGATCTCGTCGCCCCAGGCGCCATCATCGACCCAGGCGGCGAGGGTTTCCAGCTCGGTCTCGTAGGACTGGGAATAGATCTCGGCCACCAGCGCACCGTTGTAGCCCGAGCGCGCCACGCGGTTGTAGGGGTTCGAACGATCCGATCCATAGGACCAGGCCCGGCCCTGCCGCGACATGTCGTTGGCATGGGTCTCGGCGGCCGAGGTCAGCTGGGCGTTCAGACGCAGGGGCGGGGCCCCCTTGCCGGCGCGCAGCGCATTGACCGAATCAAGCATTCGGTACTGAACTTCCGCCTTGTCGCCGGAACGCAACACATAGACCCCGGACTTGTTTACGCTGGGGCCTGCGTCACAGGCGGCCAGGGCCAGCATTACCAGAAAGGCACGGCGCTTCATCTTGATCCTCCGTCAGGTCCCGAATCCCTACCGCGCATCCAGAAGCAACACAAACAGTCTGACGAATTTACGGCGAGTTGATTTGAGGATGTTTCGCCCCAACACTATAGAAGACGCAAGAGATCCCTTGAGAGTTGGAACCAGATGTCACAATCGAGCCATAAAGACGTGAAACGGCGCCAGCTGTTGATGATGACAGCAGGCTTTGTCGCCACACCAGCGATTCTGCGCGCGCAGGACGGTAGCCTGCCACTTGATGAGGAGGACGCGCCAGTCAGACGCAACGTGTCCGGATTCCGGGCCCAGACATGGCAGCCCTACTTCGACAGCCTGAGAAACGGGGCGATCCTGGTGGATACCAAATCGCGCACCCTGCACTACTGGTCTGATGACGAGACCATTTTCCGGGTGTACCCCACGTCGGTGCCCCTGTCGGAGGAACTGACGCGGCGGGGCCGCACCAGCGTGACCCAGAAGGTCGAAGGCCCCGGCTGGGCGCCCACACCGTCGATGAAAAAGCGCAATCCGGAATGGCCGGACTATGTGCCGCCGGGGCCGGACAACCCCCTTGGCACCCATGCGCTGTACCTGTCGTGGAAGTATTATCGCATCCATGGCACCCATGACACGCGCAAGATCGGGCGTCAGTCGTCGAACGGCTGCATCGGGCTTTACAACGAAGATATCGCCGAGCTTTTCGGGATGGCGAACGTCGGTACACAGGTTCTGCTTATCTGAGGCGGAATTGCATCACCTCGTTGATTGTGCGTAACTTCTGTTGCGTTGGTCGGAAATCCACGGCTATAGGATTCACACGAGGTACAGTTTTCCGTCGTCCGTAGTCCTCAATCATTTCAGCGGGCGGCAACTACTGGAGGTCAACATGAAGAAACTTGCACTTGCTGCCGCACTCGCAGTCACCGCTTCCACCGCAGCTTACGCTGGCGGCCTGGATGAGCCGGTCGTCGAGCCGGTCATCATCGAAGAAGATACGTCGGGTTCGGGCGGCGCATGGGTTATCCCCGTGGTTCTGCTGGCCCTGATCGGTGCCGCAGCTGCTTCCTAATCTTTAGGAACACGAATGCAAAAGGGCGGCCCTCACGGGCCGCCCTTTACATTTTCCGGGGACGGTTTCGGTCCGCGCGGATCAGATCCAGCCTTCCAGGTTGCGCGCAATGACGCCGGTCAGCGCGTCGATATGGGCATCGTCATCGTTCAGGCAGGGAATGTAGGTAAACGACTCGCCTCCCGCCTCTTCAAAGCTCTCGCGGATCTCTTCGTTGATTTCCTCAAGGGTTTCGATGCAATCGGCCGAGAAGGCCGGGGCAATCACCGCCATGCGCTTCTTGCCGGTCTTTGCCAGTCTTGCGACCTCTTCCACCGTATAGGGCTTGAGCCATTCCTCGGGACCGAAGCGCGACTGGAATGTGGTGGTGATGGCGTCATCCTCCCAGCCCAGCCGCTCCTTCAGCAGGCGCGTCGTCTTCTGGCACTGGCAGTGATAGGGATCGCCTTCCATCAGGTAGCGGTGCGGCAGCCCGTGGTACGAGCACACCAGCACATCCGGGCGCTGCTCCATCTGCCCGTAGGCGCGTTCGACCGACTGCGCCAGCGCGTCGATATAGACCGGATCGTCGAAATAGGGCGGTACCGTGCGGGTCGCCGGCTGCCACTTCTCTTTCATCAGGGCGCGGAAGAACTGGTCGTTGGCCGTGGCCGTCGTGGCGCCCGCGTATTGCGGATACAGCGGGAAGAACAGGATCTTGTCGCAGCCCTTGGCCACCATCTCACGAACTTTTGAAGGCGTGGACGGATTGCCGTAGCGCATGCAGAAATCGACTTCGACGGCGTCACCATACCGCGCTTTCAAGGCGTCGGTGATCTTGGCGGTCTGGGCCTTGGTGATGGTCATCAACGGGCTTTCACCGGCCTCGTGGTTCCAGATCGATTCGTAGGCCTCGCCGGATGTGCGGGGCCGCTTTGACAGGATCACCAGTTGCAGCAAGGGTTGCCAGAACCACGGGCTGTAGTCGATGACCCGGCGATCCGAGAGGAATTCATTCAAGTAGCGGCGCATCGACCAATAGTCGGTGCCATCGGGCGTGCCCAGATTGGCCAGCAGGATGCCCAGCTTACGGGCGCGGACCGGCGGGTGATCGCCCGGCAGGTGCGGATTGGAACCGTCGGTGGTCTGGTCTTTCATGTGTCTTGGCTTCCCGGTGGCTGTTACGCCCAGCATAGGTGGCGTCGGTCTGTGTTCAAGCGGTGCATAGGGGAGGTAGAGGCACCGCCGGGGTCGTCAATCCGACCCGTCGCCGGGCAGCTTGACCTCATCGGTGTTCAGGGCGTCGGCCAGGCGTGCAGCGGCGCTGCCGGGGCGCAGGGGCTTGGGCTGGTCTTCGGCGGGGGCCCAGCCGGTCAGGGCGATGATCTCGGCGGTGGCCGCGATGCGCCCGTCGGGGCGGGCGAAGGTCAGGGCATAAAGTTCGATCGCCCGCATGATCACCGCACGGGGGGTGAAGCTGCGCGCGCGGCCTGTCAGCGCGTTGGTTTCGCCCATGGCGCGCAGATCCCACATCAGGCCCAGCGGCGAGGGGTACAGCACGTCACGCCGCCAGCTGTCGGCCACCGGCAGCGCGAATCCCGCCCGTTGCAGCAGCGCGCCCAGATCGCGGATCTCGCCCATGGGGGCCACGCGGGGGGACATGCCGCCGCGCAGTTCCGCTTCGGCGCTGCCAAGGCACTGGCGCAACTCCTGCAGGCTTTGGCCGCCGTAGGCCATGCCCAGGAACAGCCCGTCGGGACACAGCGCGCGGCGGGACTGGATCAATTGGCCCACCGGATCATTGGCCCAGTGCAGGGCCAGCGCATGGATCACCAGGTCATGGGCACCGGGTTCCAGATCCAGCGTGTCGGTATCCTCGACCACCCGCGCATCGGGAAAGGCGCGTTGCCAGAACTCGGGAAAGCCGGTGACGATCGCGGGCCGGGTAAACGTCCTGTTAACCTCGGCGAGCCTCTCCTGAACCTCGTCCAGCACGTCTTCGTGCAGGAACAGCGCCGGGGCCCTGCGGGTCCGCGCGCGGGCGCGATGCTGGCGCAGGGCGGTACGGTCGGTAAGCGGAGGGCGTTGATCGGATGGCATCCTCGGGATCCTTGCAGGGCGGGGCGCGGCTGCGCGCCGTGGTTCGGGCCGGGTTGGCGACAGTCTTCCCGCCGCAATGCCTGCTTTGCGGGGCGCTTGTCCAGACCGAAGGCGGCTTGTGCGGCCCCTGTTGGCGCGACACGCCGTTCTGTCACGGGCTGCGCTGTGATCTGTGCGGGGTTCCGTTGCCGGGGGAAGATCCTGGTTTTTCCATCGCCTGCGACGATTGCCGGGGGCTGGACCGGCCCTGGGTGCAGGGCCGCAGCGTGATGATCTACGACCACGGCGCGCGGCGGCTGGTGCTGGCGCTGAAACATGGCGATCGGCTGGATCTGGCGCCGGCGCTGGCGGGCTGGATGGCGGTGCAGGCCCAGGCGCTGTTGCGCGCGGATACTCTGATCGTGCCGGTGCCGGCGCATCGCTGGCGGCTGTTCCGGCGGCGCTATAACCAGGCGGCGGTGCTGGCCACGGCCCTGGCGGCCCGGCTTGACCGCCCGGTGCTGCCCGACCTGCTGTGCCGTCCGCGCGCCACCCAGCCGCAGGACCGCAAGAGCGTCGGCGACAGATATGCCGCCATGGCCGGGGCCTTTGCCCTGTCGGACCGGCATGGGGCGCGGATTGACGGGGCCGAGGTGCTGCTGGTGGACGACGTGATGACCTCGGGCGCAACGCTGGATGCCTGTGCGCGGGTCTGTCTGGCGGAAGGCGCGGCCAACGTCCGCGTGATCGCACTGGCGCGCGCGGTCCGGGATGCCTAAATCAGGGGCACCACAAAGGATGACCCGACCATGCAGACGATCGAGATCTATACCAGCCCCACCTGCGGCTTCTGCCACGCCGCCAAGCGGTTGCTGTCCTCCAAGGGCGTGAGCTTTACCGAGTACGACGTGGCCCGCACGCCGGGGCTGCGCCAGAAGATGATGCAGCGCGCCAATGGCCGCCACACGGTGCCGCAGATCTTCGTGGGCAAGACCCATGTGGGCGGCTGCGATGATCTCTATGCGCTGGACCGGTCCGGCAAGCTTGATCGCCTGTTGAAGGGCTGAGACGATGCGCGCAGCCCTTGTCCAGATGACCAGTTCCGACCAGCCGCTGGACAACCTGTCCACGGCGCGCGGCTTCGTGCGGCAGGCGGCGGCCGAGGGGGCGGGCTTCGTGCTGACCCCCGAGGTGACCAACTGCATGTCCGCCAGCCGCCGCCACATGACCGATGTGCTGCGCCCCGAGGCCGAGGATCCGGTGCTGGCCGGGCTGCGCGAGGCGGCGGTGGAGGCGGGTGTCTGGCTGCTGATCGGCTCGCTGGCACTGAAACGCCCCGGGGATGCGGACGGACGCTTTGCCAACCGCAGCTTCCTGATCGCGCCGGACGGGGCGATTGCCGCGCGCTATGACAAGATCCACATGTTCGATGTGCAATTGTCCGAAACCGAGACCTACCGCGAATCCGATGGGTTTGCGCCGGGGGATCGCGCGGTGCTGGCGCAGACGCCCTTTGGCACCATCGGCATGGCGATCTGCTATGACCTGCGATTCGCGCCGCTGTTCCGGGCGCTTGCGCAAGGCGGGGCACAGGTGCTGACCGTGCCCGCGGCTTTTGCGGTGCCCACCGGGCGGGCGCATTGGGAAAGCCTGCTGCGGGCGCGGGCCATCGAGACCGGCAGCTTCGTGCTGGCCCCCGCACAGGTGGGGCGGCACGCCCATGTTGCCGGTACGCAGCGCGAAACCTGGGGCCATGCGCTGGCCATCGATCCCTGGGGGCGTGTCCTTGGCGATGGCGGCGATGTTCCGGGGCTGACCTTTGCCGATCTGGACCTGGCAGAGGTGGACACAGCGCGGGCGAAGGTGCCGGCGTTGCGCCATGATCGGGCGTTTACCGGTCCCTGACGGGACCGGGATTTCAAGCCTCCGGCGGGAGTATTTTCGCCAAAAAGAATGAGCGCCGTCTCGGAAATGGTGCGGCCGAGGCGAAAAGGCGCTAGTAGCGCCTTTTGCCGCCAAACGGGGAGCGTTTCAGGCGCGAAACTGTGGAGCGCTGCCCTTGATCGTCAGCCCGGTTTGCGGCTGGCGGTGACGTAGTTGACCGACAGGTCCTTGTCCGAGATTGACCAGCTCCATCCCAGCGGATTGAAGACGAAGCCCTTGCGGTCGATCGGGTCGAGGCCCGCGCCGCGGATCAGGTCGAACAATTCGTCCGGGGTGAGGAACTTCTTCCAGTCATGGGTGCCTTTCGGCAGCCAGCGCATGACGTATTCGGCACCGATGATGCCCATCACGAAGCTTTTGGGATTGCGGTTCAGGGTCGAGGCGACCATCAGACCGCCGGGTTTCAACAGCGCGGCGCAGGCGGCCATGTAGTCGGGCGGGCTGGCCACATGTTCGACCACTTCCATGTTCAAGACCACGTCGAATTGCTCGCCCGCCGCAGCCAGCGATTCGGCCGTGCAGTGGCGATAGTCGATCTCGAGCCCCGATTGCTGCGCGTGTAGGCGGGCCACCGGGATGTTGCGTTCCGCCGCATCCGCACCCACCACGGTGGCGCCCAGCCGCGCCATGGGTTCGGACAGCAGCCCGCCGCCACAGCCGATGTCGAGGATTCGCAGCCCCGCGAAGGGGGTGGCGCCGGACAGGTCGCGGTCGAATTCCACGGCGATCTGGCGGGTGATGTAGTCCAGCCGGCAGGGGTTGAGCATGTGCAGCGGTTTGAACTTGCCGTCCGGATCCCACCACTCGGCGGCCATGGCTTCGAATTTGGCGATCTCGGCGGGGTCGACGGTGCTGGTGGAGTCGGTCACGGGGTCGGTCCTTTTCTTGCGCAGCCCATATGGTCGGGGCCTCTGGCGCGTTATATAGTCCGGTCATGGAGCAATTCGCAGGTCAGAAGAAGGCGACACAATTTCTTTATCCGCCGGTGGACCCGTTCGACCAGCGGATGATGGACGTGGGCGATGGCCACAGCCTCTATGTGGAGCAATGCGGCAACCCCGAGGGGATGCCGGTTGTCGTGGTGCACGGCGGCCCCGGTGGCGGTTGCAGCCCGGCCATGCGCCGCTATTTCGACCCTGAAGTGTATCGCATCGTGCTGTTCGACCAGCGCGGCTGCGGGCGGTCCACCCCGCATGCCAGCGTCGAGGCCAATACCACCTGGCATCTGGTCGCCGACATGGAGGTGATCCGCAAGGCGCTGGAGATCCCGCGCTGGGTGGTCTTCGGCGGCAGCTGGGGGGCGACGCTGTCGCTGCTCTATGCCCAGTCGCACGCCCGCCACACCGCCTATCTGGTGCTGCGCGGCGTGTTCCTTATGACCAAGCCGGAACTGGACTGGTTCTATGGCGGTGGTGCCGGGTTGTTCTGGCCCGACCTGTGGCAGCGGTTCGTGCAACTGGTGCCAGAGGACGAGCGTGACGACCTGATCGCGGCCTACCACCGGCGGCTGTTTTCCGGGGACCGCATCGTCGAGACCCGGTTTGCCCGTGCCTGGGCGGCGTGGGAAAACGCGCTGGCCTCGATCCAGAGCAACGGCATCACCGGGGAAAGCCCGGCGGAATATGCCCGTGCTTTTGCGCGGCTGGAAAACCACTACTTCGTGAATGGCGGCTTTCTGGAAGGCCCCAACCATATCCTCGACCGGATGTCGCTTCTGGCGGACACGCCCGGCACCATCGTGCAGGGGCGCTATGACATGATCTGTCCGCCGGCCTCGGCGTGGAAACTGTCGCAGGTCTGGCCGCGGGCGGAATTGAAGATGATCGGGCAGGCGGGTCACGCGCTGTCGGAGCCGGGGATCAGTGCTGCCTTGGTGCAGATCATGAACCGGCTGCCGCGCCACCGCCGCGCCCTTGGGCTTTAGGGAGGAACGCACCATGGCCGAGGACGGACCGAAAATCGAGGAACGCGAGAACGGGCCGCTGATGGCGCGGGGCATCTCGAAAATGGTCGGGCCGGACGGGGCCGAGATCGCGGGGAAACCGGTGATGGCCCTGTGCCGCTGCGGCCACAGCAAGAACAAGCCCTTCTGCGACGGCTCGCACAAGGACGCCGGGTTCCGGGATCGCGGCGGCAAGCCCGAGGGACCGGACCGGGTGTTTTCCTATGCCGGGCAGGAGGTGACCGTCACCTTCAATCCGCGCCTGTGCAGCCATGCCGCCGAATGCGGGCGCATCGCCCAGAACATCTTCAATCCGGCCCAGAAGCCCTGGGTGCAGCCTGACAACGGCAGCCGCGCCGAGGTCGAGGCGGTGGTGGCCGCCTGCCCGTCCGGGGCGCTGAAGCTGGCCGAGGGGCAGGACAAGGGGCCGGATCTGTTCGCCGACCGGGCCGAGATCACTGTGCAGCGCAACGGCCCCTATTGGGTGCAGGGCGTGACGGCGCCGCAACCGCCACAGGGCGCGGGCATGTCGGATCGCAAGTATGTGCTGTGCCGTTGCGGGCTGTCCGGAGCCAAGCCCTATTGCGACGGCACGCATCGCGACCAAGGCTGGAAAAGCGGCGACTGAGGCTCAGCCGGCGGGCTGCCACAACTCGACCCGGTTGCCTTCCGGGTCGGTCAGATGGGCGAAGCGGCCCACCGCCTCCATCTCGGGGGTTTGCGGCCAGGGCGTGACTTCGATCCCGGCGGCGCGCAGATCGGCGATGGCCGCGTCCAGATCCGGCACCCGGAAATTCAGCATGAACTGCTGTTCCTTGCGCCCGAAATACTCGGTGTCTTCGGCAAAGGGGGCGAAAACCGTGGGGCCCGCGGCCTGCATCCAGACCGTGTCGTCGGGGCCTTGCGGCACCGGATTTATACCGAAATGGGTGTCGTACCAGGCGGCCAGTGCCTGGGGGTCGCGGGCGCGGAAAAACACGCCGCCGATGCCGGTGATGGTTGCCATGGTTGTCTCCGATCCATTGATGGACCCAGCCTAGCACGGCGGGCGGCAACCGTATCGGGGGTTTTCCCTTGCGAAGTCGTCCTTGGCTGCGTATATGCCCCTCAACAGCGGCGCGTCGGGACCTGTCCCAATGTTCCACCGGGAAAGATCGACGGGCCGCGTGCCCGTTTTTTTGTATCCATCGAACCCAGGCAGACAGACTTTGATGACCGATCTCATCGCCAAGGCCGCCATCGATCAGCGCATGGCCGCGATCATCACCCCGGTGATCGAGGACATGGGCTATGAACTGGTGCGCGTGCGCCTTATGGGCGGCAAGACCAACACCCTGCAGATCATGGCCGACAAGCCGGATGGCGGGATCGAGGTTGACGATTGCGCCCGCATTTCAACCGCCGTGTCCGCGGTGCTGGATGTCGAGGATCCGCTTGAGGAAGCCTATACGCTGGAGGTCTCCAGCCCCGGCATCGACCGCCCGCTGACCCGGCTGAAGGATTTCGAGGCCTGGGCGGGCTATGAGGCCAAGCTGGAAACCACCGAGTTGATCGACGGCCGCCGCCGCTTCAAGGGCCTGCTGGCCGGTGTCGAGGACGGCGAGGTTCTGGTCGAGATCGCCGATCAGGGCGAACCGGTGACCATCGGGCTTGAGTTCGATTGGCTGAGCGACGCCAAACTGGTGCTGACCGATGAGCTGATCGCCGAGATGCTGCGCGCCCGCAAAGCCTCGGGTGCCATCGACGAAAGCCAGTTCGACGAGATCCAGACCGAAGACATGGGCGACACCGACGAGACGGACGCCCGGCAAACCGCCCCCCAGAAGGAGGACTAGGACATGGCGATTACCAGCGCCAACCAGCTTGAGCTTCTGCAAACCGCCGAGGCGGTTGCCCGTGAGAAGATGATCGACCCCGGTCTGGTGGTCGAGGCGATGGAGGAATCCCTCGCCCGTGCCGCCAAGTCGCGCTACGGCGCGGAAATGGACATTCGCGTGTCCATCGACCGCAAGACCGGCGTGGCGACCTTCACCCGCGTGCGCACGGTTGTGGAAGACGAAGAGCTTGAGAATTATCAGGCCGAGCTGACCGTCGAACAGGCCAAGCAGTACAAGGAAGATCCCCAGGTCGGCGACGAGCTGGTCGAAGAGGTGCCGCCGGTGGAACTGGGCCGGATCGCCGCGCAGTCCGCCAAGCAGGTGATTCTGCAGAAGGTGCGCGAAGCCGAACGGGATCGCCAGTACGAGGAATTCAAGGATCGCGCCGGCACCATCATCAATGGTCTGGTCAAGCGCGAGGAATACGGCAACATCATCGTCGACATCGGTCGCGGCGAAGCCGTGCTGCGCCGCAACGAGAAGATCGGCCGCGAAAGCTATCGTCCGAACGACCGCATCCGCGTCTTCATCAAGGATGTGCGCCGCGAGCCGCGCGGCCCGCAGATCTTCCTGAGCCGCATCGCGCCGGAATTCATGGCCGAACTGTTCAAGATGGAAGTGCCGGAAATCTACGACGGCATCATCGAGATCAAGGCCGTGGCCCGTGACCCCGGATCGCGCGCGAAGATCGCCGTGATTTCCTATGACAACTCGATCGACCCGGTCGGCGCTTGCGTGGGCATGCGCGGCAGCCGCGTACAGGCCGTGGTGAACGAGCTTCAGGGCGAGAAGATCGACATCATCCCGTGGAACGAGGATCAGCCGACCTTCCTGGTGAACGCGCTGCAGCCCGCCGAAGTGTCGAAGGTGGTTCTGGATGACGAAGCCGAGCGGATCGAGGTCGTGGTGCCGGACGAGCAGCTGAGCCTTGCCATCGGCCGGCGCGGTCAGAATGTGCGTCTGGCCAGCCAGCTGACCGGTCTGGACATCGACATCATGACCGAAAGCCAGGAAAGCGAACGGCGCCAGCAGGAATTCGCGGTGCGCACCAAGCTGTTCATGGAGGCGCTGGACGTGGACGAGTTCTTCGCCCAGCTTCTGGTCTCGGAAGGCTTCTCCACGTTGGAGGAAGTGGCCTATGTCGAGATCGACGAGCTTCTGGTCATCGACGGGGTGGACGATTCCACTGCCGAGGAACTGCAGGCCCGGGCCCGTGACTTTCTTGAGGCGCAGGCGCAGGCCGCGCTGGCCAAGGCGCGCGAGCTTGGGGTCGAGGATTCGCTGGTCGATTTCGACGGGCTGACCCCGCAGATGCTGGCCGCTCTGGCCGCCGATGGCGTCAAGACGCTGGAAGACTTCGCCACCTGTGCGGACTGGGAACTGGCCGGCGGCTGGACAACGGTCGACGGGCAGCGGGTAAAGGATGACGGGCTTCTGGAAGCCTTCGACGTCAGCCTTGAAGAAGCGCAGAATCTTGTGATGACCGCGCGGATTCAGCTGGGCTGGGTGGATCCAGATGATCTGCTTCCCGAGGATGAGGCCGAGAGCGACGAGGAGCTTGAGTCGGCAGAGGCCGAGGAAGACCAGGCCTGAGCCGCGACAACGGAGGATCTGGCATGTCCCGTGGTGGATGCAGTAAAACGCGCGACGAGCCCGAGCGGCGCTGCATCGTCACCGGTGAACGGGGCGACAAGGCCGGATTGATCCGGTTCGTGCTGGGTCCGGAAGACCGGATCTATCCCGACCTGGCGGGCAAACTGCCCGGCCGGGGGATCTGGGTGACTGCGGATCACGAGGTTCTGGACAAGGCCGTCAAGAAAAAGGCCTTTGCCCGCGCCGCGCGACAGGCGGTGAATGTGCCCAGGGATCTGGTCGAACAGGTCGAAGCGGGGCTGACACAGCGCCTGGTCGGCACCCTGTCGCTGGCCCGCAAGGCCGGGCTGGCAGTGGCCGGATACGAGAAGACCAAGTCTTTCCTGGTTTCAGGGCAGGCCATTGCGTTGCTTCAGGCAAGCGATGGCTCGGTCCGCGGGAAGACCAAACTGCGGCCCCCCGAAGGGCCGAACGGATTGATCGAGGTGCTGACTGCAGCCGAATTGGGGCTGGCCTTCGGTCGTGAAAGTGTAATACACGGTGCGCTTGCCGCTGGTGGACTCACGACACGTGTTGTAGAGGAAGCCGCACGACTGCAGGGAATGCGCAGGAAACACGGCGGGGACCGCCCCGCCCGGAAGGATACGACGACCACATGAGCGATAGTGACGGCAAGAAAACACTCGGCGTGCGCGGCGGCCCCCGGTCGGGGCAGGTGAAGCAGAGCTTCAGCCACGGCCGCACCAAGAATGTCGTGGTGGAGACCAAGCGCAAACGCGTGGTCGTGCCGAAGCCCGGTTCCGGCAAGTCCGGTTCCGCAGCTGGTGGCGACCCCTCGCGGCGCCCGGCGGGCATCTCTGATGCAGAGATGGAACGCCGGCTGAAGGCGCTTCAGGCAGCCAAGGCCCGCGAAAGCGAAGACGCCAAGATACGCGCGGACGAAGAAAAGCGTCGCGCCGATGATCGGGCCCGTCGCCGGGCCGAGATCGAGGCCAAGGAACGCGAAGAACGCGAACGCGAGGAACGTGCAGCGGCGAAGGCCGCAGCCGAGGAAGAAGAGCGTCAGCGCAAGGCCGCAGAAGATGCAGCCCGCAAGGAAGCTGAAGCCAAGTCCAAGGCGGCGCCGGCCGGCGGCGGACGTCAGGATCCCGCAAGGGAGCCCGATGCTGCGTCTGCACGTCCCGCGCCGACCAAATCCGGTGTGCCGACCCCGCGCAAGCAGGATCGCGACCAGGATCGCGACAGCCGCAAGAACCGCGGTGGCGATGGCCGCCGCTCGGGCAAGCTGACCCTGAACAAGGCGCTGTCGCACGGTGAAGGCGGGCGTCATCGCTCGCTGGCGTCGATGAAGCGCAAGCAGGAGCGTGCCCGTCAGAAAGCCATGGGCGGCAACGAGCCCCGTGAAAAGGTCATTCGTGACGTGCAACTGCCCGAGGCCATCGTGGTTTCGGAACTGGCCAACCGTATGGCCGAGCGTGTGGCCGATGTGGTCAAGGCGCTGATGCAGAACGGCATGATGGTCACGCAGAACCAGTCGATCGACGCCGATACCGCCGAACTCATCATCGAGGAATTCGGCCACCGCGTACAGCGCGTGTCGGATGCCGACGTGGAAGACGTGATTCACTCGATCGAAGACAATTCGGAAGATCTGGAAGCGCGCCCGCCGGTCATCACCGTGATGGGCCACGTCGACCACGGCAAGACCTCGCTGCTGGACGCGATCCGCAATGCCAAGGTGGTCTCCGGCGAAGCCGGCGGCATCACCCAGCATATCGGTGCCTACCAGGTTCGTACCGATGGCGGCGACCTGCTGACCTTCCTCGACACCCCCGGCCACGCGGCCTTCACCTCGATGCGGGCCCGTGGCGCGCAGGTGACGGACATCGTGGTGCTGGTGGTGGCAGCGGACGATGCAGTGATGCCGCAGACCGTCGAAGCCATCAACCACGCCAAGGCGGCCAAGGTGCCGATGATCGTGGCGATCAACAAGTGCGACAAGCCCGATGCGAACCCCGACAAGGTGCGCACCGATCTGCTGCAGCACGAGGTGATCGTCGAGGGTCTGTCCGGCGACGTGCAGGACGTGGAAGTCTCGGCCATCACCGGCAAGGGGCTGGATCAACTGCTGGAAGCCATTGCCCTGCAGGCCGAGGTTCTGGAACTGAACGCCAACCCGAAGCGTGCCGCTTCCGGTGCGGTGATCGAAGCGCAGCTTGACGTCGGTCGCGGTCCGGTGGCCACCGTTCTGGTTCAGAACGGCACCCTGCGCCAGGGCGATATCTTCGTCGTGGGCGAACAGTACGGCAAGGTCCGGGCGCTGATCAACGACAAGGGCGACCGCGTCGAGGAAGCCGGCCCGTCGGTTCCGGTCGAGGTTCTGGGCCTGAACGGCACCCCCGAAGCCGGGGACGTGCTGAACGTGGTCGATACCGAGGCGCAGGCCCGTGAAATCGCCGAGTTCCGTGAACAGCAGGCCAAGGATCGCCGTGCGGCGGCCGGGGCGGCCACCACGCTGGAACAGATGCTGGCCAAGGCCAAGGCCGACGAGGATGTGGTCGAACTGCCGATCGTGGTGAAAGCCGACGTGCAGGGCTCGTCCGAGGCCATCGTTCAGGCGATGGAGAAGATCGGCAACGACGAGGTGCGCGTGCGGGTTCTGCACTCGGGCGTCGGCGCCATCACGGAAAGCGATATCGGTCTGGCGGAAGCCTCCGGTGCGCCGGTGATCGGCTTCAACGTGCGGGCCAATGCTTCGGCGCGCAGCACCGCGAACCAGAAGGGCGTCGAGATCCGCTACTACTCGGTGATCTACGACCTGGTGGATGACGTGAAGGCAGCGGCCTCGGGCCTGCTGTCGGCCGAGATCCGCGAACGCTTCATCGGCTACGCCGAGATCAAGGAAGTGTTCAAGGTGTCGGGCGTCGGCAAGGTTGCGGGCTGTCTGGTCACCGAAGGGGTGGCACGCCGCTCTGCCGGTGTGCGACTGCTGCGCGACAACGTGGTCATCCACGAAGGCACGCTCAAGACGCTCAAGCGTTTCAAGGACGAGGTTGCCGAAGTGCAATCGGGTCAGGAATGCGGCATGGCCTTCGAGAATTACGAAGACGTGCGGGCCGGAGATGTCATCGAGATCTTCGAACGCGAAGAAGTCGAAAGAACGCTCGACTGATCAAGATCGTGAAAGGGTGGCTTCGGCCGCCCTTTTCGTTACGTAAAGAAAGGCCGCGAACCCTTCGGTTCGCGGCCTACGTCTTGTCAGTTCCCGCGGCAGGAGTTGGGAAACACGATTAAGCCGCTTGAGACCTGACTGGCGTTCCTTCGAAAATCCGTTGCCCGACCTGTACTGCGATCTTGCCGTTGGAAAGCGCCTGAACAAACGTACCCTGAACCGAAACACACGTTCCTATCATGATCGTTTTCAGCATTGTTTTATCCCCAAAGCAGTGCCTGATATGTCAGATATAGTTAAAAAAACTTCATAAATCACTAACAAATACATCACAATATTGAAATGCAAGCCTGAGAACTGGGCGGTTGGGAAACAAAGTTAATACAAACGGGGTGTTAACTATTGTTAATGCAAAGGAACTCTAGCGGATTTTTGCCGAATTCACAGCCAATCCCGAATGATCGGAATCAATGGCACATCCGCAGCGGGCATTGGGAAGTCGCGCAACTGTGTCGGTCGGACCCATTTCAGGGCCTGACCTTCCTTCGAATGCGGCGTCCCTTCCCATTTCCGGCAGATGAAGACCGGCATCAGCAGATGGAAGCTTTCATACCCGTGTGAGGCGAATGTCAGCGGCGCCAGGCAACTGGACCAGGTGTCGATGCCCAACTCCTCGTGCAACTCGCGGATCAGCGCGGCTTCGGGGGTTTCGCCGGCTTCGACCTTGCCGCCGGGAAATTCCCACAGGCCGGCCATGGATTTTCCTTCCGGGCGCTGCGCAAGCAGCACCCGGCCGTCGGGATCCACCAGAACCACCGCCGAGACCAGAACCGTTTTCACGACCGGTAGTCCGCGTTGATCTGGATGTAGGCGTGGGTCAGGTCGCAGGTCCAGACCGTGGCCTGCCCGTCGCCCAGCCCCATGTCGACCCCGATGACAAGCTCCGGGTTCTTCATGTAGGCGGCCCCGTCTTCTTCTCGATAACTGGACGCCACCCAACCTTTCTCGGCCACAAGGATGTCGCCGAAACGGATCGACAATAGGTCGCGGTCGGCGGTCACCCCGGCCTTGCCCACGGCCATGACGACGCGGCCCCAGTTCGGATCCTCGCCGGCCACTGCGGTTTTCACCAGCGGCGAATTGGCGATGGCGCGCCCAACAATGGCCGCGTCGCTGTCGCTGGCTGCCCCCGTGACCCGGATCTCGATGAACTTGGTGGCGCCTTCGCCGTCGCGCACGACCTGCTGCGCCAGATCCGTCATGACCGCAAGCAGCCCGTCCCGGAAGCTGTCGTAGGCTGCGGTGTCGGGTGTCAGCACGGGCCCGCGCTGGCCTGTGGCAGCCAGCAGAAGCGTGTCCGAGGTCGAGGTGTCGCTGTCCACCGTGATGCAGTTGAAGCTGCGGTCCGTCAGGTCCCGCAGCATGGCCTGCAGGTCGGCCTGGGAAATGCGGGCGTCGGTGAAGATATAGACCAGCATCGTCGCCATGTCGGGCGCGACCATGCCCGACCCCTTGGCGATCCCGGCGATGGTGACCTGCTCTCCGCCCAGGTCCAGCGTGACGCCAGCGCCCTTGGCAAAGGTGTCGGTGGTGCGGATGGCGTCGGCTGCAGCGCGGAAGTTGCCCGGCTGCAGGCCGTCTTTCATCTGGGCCAGAACGGCGGTGATGCGATCATGGGGCAGGGGGTCGCCGATCACCCCGGTCGAGGAGGAAAACACCCGCGTGGCGGGCACCCCCAGGGTGGCGCCCACGGCTTCGGTGATGGCGGCCACGGATCGGCGCCCGTTGTCGCCGGTAAAGGCGTTGGCGTTGCCCGCGTTCACCACAATGGCCGCGCCGTCCTTGTCGTGCTCGGTCAGGCGCAGCTTGTCTTCGCAATCCAGCACCGAGGCCGACCGTGTGGCCGACCGCGTGGTCACCCCGGCCATGGCGGTTCCGGGGGCCAGATAGGCCAGCATCACGTCGTCGCGCCCCTTGTAGCGCACGCCGGCCGCTGCCGCGGCCAGTTGCACACCGGCGACCGGGGGCAGGTCGGGAAACCCGCCCTTTGGCGCCAGCGGCGAGACCGCTGGCAAACCGGGCTTGGCGGCGGCCTCCAGGGCCTCCACCTGCGCCTTCAGGCGCGCGACTTCCTCGCGCAGGCGCTGCTCTTCAGGGGTCGGATTCGACATGTTACTCGTCCAGCAGGGAAGGATCGTTCAGGAAGCCCGCGTCGATGTCGGTCACGGCCTTGCTGTCGACGGTTGCGGCTTCGCGCAGGGTTTCGATTTCGGCGTCGATGGCGGCGCGCTGGATTTCGGTGGCGATGTCGCCCTGCACTTCTTCCAGGGTCGGCGCTTCGATGGCGCGGACACCGTTCAGACGGATCACGTGCCAGCCGAACTGGGTTTCCACCGGTGCCGAGATCTGCTCGGCTTCCAGTGCCAGAACCGCGTCTTCGAACGGCTTGACCATGGCGCCTTCGGCAAACCAGCCCAGGTCTCCGCCATTGGGGCCCGAGGGGCCGGTGGAATGCTCGGCGGCCAGCGTGGCGAAATCGGCGCCATCGTTGAGTTGCGCGATCAGGGCCAGGGCCTCTTCCTCGGTTTCCACAAGGATATGCGCGGCGCTGTATTCATTGCCCGCTTCCTGCCCGAGGTATTTCGCGTCATAGGCAGCCTGAATGGCTTCGGGGGTCACGGCGGCATCGACCAGTTCGCGCATGGCGCTGTTGGCCAGCAGGGCGCGTTCCTCGTTCTCAAGGGCCAGTTTGGCCACCGGGCCCAGTTCGCCGGCCTTGTTGCCCAGCAGAACCTGGCTGATCGCCTGTTGCAGAAGGCCGTCGTACAGGGCCTCGGGCGGCAGGTTCTGGTATTGCTGCGGCAGCTGCGCACGCATCAGCAAAAGGTGCCCGGCGGTGATGTCTTTTCCATCCACGGTGGCCAGGACCGTTCCGGCGGTCACGGCGTCCTGGGCATGGGCACCTTGCAGGCTTGCGACGACGGCGAGGGGGGCAAGCCAGCGAGCGGTTTTCAACAGCATGGGTCATCCTTAGGTTCGGGCCGCTTGGGCCGCGTTGACACTGGGTATACCGCCCCTTACATCGCAGATGATCAGCAAGGCGGGTCGCCCGACCGTCGTTGTAGGATGTGGCGCCAAGGGGAGCAACCCGGGTGTCTGCCGGATCGGGACGGGCGAGGGAAGCGGAGAACTCATGGTGCTGGGCATTGGAACACTCGCGAAGAAAGTCTTTGGCACGCCCAACGACCGATTGGTGAAATCGGTGCGTCCGATCGTGACCAAGATCAACGATCTGGCGTCGGAATACGAGGCACTGGACGACGCGGGCATCAAGGCCAAGACCGTCGAGTTGCAGGAACGGGCCCGCGCCGGCGAGGATCTGGACAAACTGCTGCCAGAAGCCTTCGCCAACTGCCGGGAGGCCGCGCATCGCGCCCTTGGCCTGCGCGCCTTCGATGTGCAGCTTGTCGGCGGGATCTTCCTGCATCGCGGCAATATCGCCGAAATGAAGACCGGCGAGGGCAAAACCCTTGTCGCCACCTTCCCGGCCTATCTGAACGCGCTCAGCGGCAAAGGCGTGCATATCGTCACCGTGAACGACTATCTGGCTCGGCGCGACGCCGAGTGGATGGGCAAGGTCTATGCGGCGCTTGGCATGACCTGCGGGGTTGTCTACCCGCAGCAGCCCGAGGCCGAGAAGCAGGCCGCCTATGCCGCCGATGTCACCTATGCCACCAACAACGAGCTGGGCTTCGACTATCTGCGCGACAACATGAAGGCCGAGCTGGCGCAGATGAGCCAGCGCGAGCACAATTTCGCCATCGTCGACGAGGTGGACAGCATCCTGATCGACGAGGCGCGGACGCCGCTGATCATCTCGGGTCCGGCACAGGATCGGTCGGACCTTTACAAGGCCGTGGACGAGTTGATTCCCGAGATTACCGACGCGCATTACACGCTGGACGAAAAGTCCCGCAACGTCACCTTCTCGGAAGAGGGCAACGATTTTCTGGAACAGCGCATGTCCTCGCTGGGCCTGCTGCCGCCCGACCAGACCCTGTACGATCCGGAATCCACGACGCTGGTGCACCATGTGAACCAGGCGCTGAAGGCGCACAAGCTGTTCCACAAGGACAAGGACTATATCGTCCGCGACAGCCAGATCGTGCTGATCGACGAATTCACCGGCCGGATGATGGCCGGGCGGCGCCTGTCGGATGGTCTGCATCAGGCCATCGAGGCCAAGGAAGGCTGCGCGATTCAGCCCGAAAACGTGACGCTGGCCTCGGTCACCTTCCAGAACTATTTCCGGCTGTATGACAAGCTGGCCGGCATGACCGGTACTGCGGCCACCGAAGCCGACGAATTCATGGAAATCTACAAGCTGGGCGTGGTCGAGATTCCCACCAACCGCCCGATCAGCCGGATCGACGAAGACGATCAGGTCTATCGCACCGGCCGCGAGAAATACGAAGCCATCGTCAAGGCGATCCGCGAAGCCAACGAAAAGGGCCAGCCGGTTCTGGTGGGCACCACCTCGATCGAGAAGTCCGAAGTGCTGTCATCGCTTCTGACCGAGGCCAAGATCCCGCACAACGTGCTGAACGCGCGCCAGCACGAGAAAGAAGCCCAGATCGTGGGCGATGCCGGCAAGCTGGGGGCGGTCACCATCGCCACCAACATGGCCGGTCGTGGCACCGACATCAAACTGGGTGGCAACGTCGAGATGAAGGTGCTGGAGGCCATCGCCGCCGATCCCGACACCCACCCCGACGAGATCCGCGCCCAGATCGAATCTGCCCATGCCGCCGACGAAGACGCCGTCAAGAACGCGGGCGGTCTGTACGTTCTGGCCACCGAACGTCACGAAAGCCGCCGGATCGACAACCAGTTGCGCGGCCGGTCTGGCCGTCAGGGGGATCCCGGGCGTTCGTCCTTCTATCTCAGCCTCGAAGACGACCTGATGCGGATCTTCGGCTCGGAACGTCTGGACAAGATGCTCAGCCGTCTGGGCATGGAGGAAGGCGAGGCCATCGTGCACCCGTGGGTGAACAAGTCGCTGGAACGGGCGCAGGCGAAGGTCGAAGGGCGCAACTTCGACATCCGCAAGCAGCTTCTGAAGTTCGACGACGTGATGAACGATCAGCGGAAGGCCATCTTCGGCCAGCGCCGCGAGATCATGGAAGCCGCCGACGTCAACGATGTCACCCAGGACATGCGTCATCAGGTGGTGGATGATCTGGTCGACACCTTCATTCCGCCCAAGTCCTATGCCGACCAGTGGGACGGGCAGGGGCTGTATGCCGAGGTTCTGGACAAGCTGGGCCAGGATCTGCCGGTCATTGCCTGGACCGAGGAAGAGGGCGTGGACGCCGAAGAGATCCGCGAACGTCTGTACAAGGCCGGTGACGAATTCATGGCCAAGAAAGCCGTGGATTTCGGCCCCGAGAACATGCGCAACATCGAAAAGCAGTTGCTGCTGCAGACCATCGACGGCAAGTGGCGCGATCACCTGCTGAAGCTGGAGCATCTGCGCTCGGTCATCGGATTCCGGGGGTATGCGCAGCGCGACCCGCTGAACGAATACAAGAACGAGAGCTTCCAGTTGTTCGAGGGGCTGTTGAACGGCCTGCGCGAGGAAGTGACCCAGAAGCTGGCCCAGATCCGTCCGCTGACCGAAGAAGAACGTCAGGCGATGATGGAACAACTGGCGCAGCAGCAGGCCGCTGCACAGGGCCGCATGGCCCCGGCCCCGGCCCCGGCCGCTGCGCCCGACATGGCCGAAGCCGTGCCCGCAGGCGATGCGGCCGAAGGGTTTGACGAAAACGACCCGTCCACCTGGGGCAATCCGGGCCGCAACGAGCCTTGCCCCTGCGGGTCGGGCAAGAAGTTCAAGCATTGCCATGGGCGTCTTGCCTGATCGGCGGACACCCTCTTCAGGTCAGGCCCTTCGGGGCCTGATGCTGTTTCTGGGCCTTGTGGCCGGTCCGGCCATGGTGCGGGCTGACGACTGCGCCGGAACGCTTGCCGTGTCGGAAGCGGCGCCGGGCCAGATCACGCTCGCGCTGCAACTGCCCTGCGATCCCTATGCCGCCGTGGCCCTGTCTTATGGGCCGATCCGTTTCGTCGAAGAAACCGGCATTGATGGTCAGCTTGCCCTCACCCTGCCGCATCTTGCGGGGATCACCCGGCTGTCCGTGACCGCAGCCGACCGCGCCCTTGCCGCCGAAGTGCCCGAAAGCGCTGCCGCCGTGGCATTCATCGCACTGGATTGGGCACAGCCCGTCGAAGCCCTGGGCTTGTCCTCGGGCGTTGTCACGGCACAACCTCTGGGCTTTCCCGGCGGCCTGCCGCAAGCGCGGGTGCTGCCCGTGACCTCTGGGCCGGTGCACGTTGACCTGCCGGTGACCGAAGCGACCTGCGGCACGGAGCTTTCCTTGCGCCTGCACCGCACCAACAGCCCCGCAGCGCCGCTGTCGCTCAGCCTGCCGCCATGCGACCGCAGCGGCGAGACCCTGCGCCTGACGCTGGATCCCGCAGGCTAAAGCGCGTCACGGAAGGCGTTGAACACCTGAACATAGGTGGCGCGTTTGAACGGCACGATGTTGTCGATGATGTCGCCCGGCTGCATCCATTTCCAGTCACTGAACTCGGGATGTTCGGTGTCGATGCAGATGTCGGTATCGGCGCCCTGATACCGCATCAGGAACCACAATTGCTTCTGCCCGCGAAACCGGCCCTTCCAGATTTTGCCCACAAGCTCTTGCGGCAGATCATAGGAAATCCAGTCGTCGGTCTGGGCTTCGATGGTGACCGATGTGGGCGCGATCCCGGTTTCTTCCTGCAATTCGCGCAGGGCGGCCTCGCGCGGATCCTCGTCTTCGTCAATCCCGCCTTGCGGCAGTTGCCAGGCATTGGCGGTGTCGATGCGTTGCGCCGCGAAGACATGGCCGGCGCGATTGGCCAGCACGATGCCCACGCAGGGGCGATAGGGCAGGGCAGAGATTTCGTCGGGCGTCATGGCAGCTTCCGATGCAACTGGGATGCCGTGGGTGTCGCCCACCCTCGGCAACTGTGCAAGAGCCCAGTTGCGCGCAGGCCCCGGTCAGCCCTGCGGCGGGCGCAGCGTGTCGCCAAAAGTGATGTCGGGGGTCAGGGTGATCCGTTCGCCTTCGGGCCCGTCTCCATCCAGGGCGTGGGCCGCGATGATCTCCGCCGACTTGCGTCCGATCTCCAGCCGGCAGGCATCCATCGTGGCCAGTTGCATGGGCAGGCCCTTCAGCAGGTTGACCCCGTTGAACCCGGCCAGACCCAGCTTGCCGGGAATGTCATAGCCCTTTTCCATGCAGTAGAACAATCCGCCGGCACCGATCATGTCATTGGAATAATACAGGAAATCGATGTCAGGCGTGCGATTGAGAATGGTCTCGGTCATCTCGCGCCCTTTCACCAGCGCCGAGCCGCCGGCGTAGAATTCCTGATCCGCAATCTCCAGTCCGGCCTTGGCCAGCGCAAGGGTAAAGCCCTCGAACCGCTTCCGCGCCCGGTGATCCAGCGGCATCTTGGTGCCCAGAAAGCCGACACGCTTATAGCCCGCAGCGACAATCGCCTCGCCCATGGTGCGCCCCGCCGCCCGGTGCGAGATGCCGACCATGGCATCGACCGGTTCGCCATCGGTATCCATGATTTCGACCACCGGAATCCCTGCGGCAGACAGCATGGCCCGCGCCGCGTCGGTATGCTCCAGCCCGGCAAGGATCACGCCAGAGGGCCGCCATGACAGCATTTCGTACAGAACCGCCTCTTCGCGCTCGGGCTTGTAGTGGGTCAGCCCAACCACCGGTTGCAGCGGCGTGTCGTCCAGGATCTCCGAAATGCCCATCATGACTTCGGGAAAGACCATGTTCGACATGGACGGAATGATGACCGCCACCAGATTCACCCGCTGCGAGGCCAGCGCGCCCGCGATCTTGTTGGGCACATAGCCCAGCGTCTTGGCCGCATCGAGCACCTTCTGACGGGTCTTGTCGGACACGTCACCGCGATTGCGCAGCACCCGGCTGACAGTCATCTCGCTGACCCCGGAAGCCTCTGAAACATCCCTCAGCGTCAATGGTCGCCGTGTCTGTGCCGTCATGCCCGTGCCTTTCGCTTGCGTTGCCCGAGTCTAGCGCTAACTTCGACCGCGCCGCAATCGGCTACGATTGTTGCGCGCGCGTTTTTCGCAGGCCTGCGGGTTGCGAAGCCGCTGGCTTCCGGCGAAAAGAAGCCCGTGGCCCCGTGGCTCAACTGGATAGAGCAGCCCCCTCCTAAGGGGCAGGTTGCAGGTTCGAATCCTGCCGGGGTCACCATGCTTTGCGCGTTGCGTCTTGTGATCAACTGGACGTGTTGCGGGGTGACACCTGTTCAATTGCGCCACCATGCCAGATGCGATCCGGAAACGCCTCTCAGCCCTCGGGCGTATACCAGATCGGCGAAGTGTAGGCGCGCTCGATCACTTTCATGGTGGCATCGGCGGGGAAATCCGCCTGTGTGAAATAAGCCGCGTCATAGGCCGTCCAGCGCGGGGTCGGGATTTCCAGCACGCGGGCGTAGTAGAACGCTCTAAGGGACGGGTCGAAATCGGGATCTGTCCAGGCCGTGATCAGTTCCGATGCCCCGATCGTGTTGGTCCAGGTGGCGTGCGCCACATCCACAGTGTCCCCCACCAACGGCAGATTGCCCTCTGCGTCCGGCGCGCGGTTCCCAGACCAAGCAACATTGTAGATCTTCTCTTGCATTGCGCCCGCAGCGTCGACCCAGCCCTTGATGATCTGGATGCGGTCGAGGTTGCCTGACAGCGGATCCTTCAAGGCGCCGACCAGGAACGATGGCGCGCCAGCGCCCTGGCTGGCCGGGGGAAGATCGCCGCCCATTGGCACGCCCTTGCCATAGCCGACCGCCCCGGGATTGCGCCCAAGCGCGTCTGCCTCGACAAAGTCCCAACCGCCGAAGAACCGCACGAGCATCCGCGGGCCGGTTGTGCCGTAGACTTCCTTTCGCTTCATCGCGTCCCAGATCGAGGTTCGTGAGTTTTCGGGCGCCCAGACCGCCATCAGGCCCGATGCGCCAAGCTGCCAGTCCTTGACCGTGCGGCCATCAAAGTCGAAGGCGTTGCCGTCCGAGCGTTCCGGCCCCGGCTCGCTGGCCGGGAACTTGCCGAAAAAGTTGTTCTCTTCCGCCGAGGAAATGCCGGTGTGATCGTCGGTCGAGCCGACCATCCCGAACTTGAACGGGTTGGTGCCGAACTTCTCTTCCAGCGTCAGCCCGCGTTTCAGCGCCTCGCGGGCATACTCGAAGTCGATCATGCCGGGCTCTTTCGGCACCACGTTCAGGTTGCCCTTGTCCCAGATCTCGAAATTCGCGAACTCGTCGGTCGGCGCCAGCGACGGATGCTGTTCCGACGTGCCCTTGCTTTGCGACACCTCGTACAGCGGTTCCCACCGCGCCCGCGCCTCGACCCAACCTTCGTCGATCGGCTGTCCGTCCGGGGTTTCTGGCGCGAACATCAATCCGTTCGACAGGTTGCCGTTGTGTGGCACCGCCAACACCTTGCCGCCGGTTGTGTCCTCATACGCCGCCATCCAGTCCCAAAGCTTGTTGGGAATGTCGCTGTCGTAGGTGGTCATCGGCCGGACCATGTCGGCCTTGTTCTTGCCGTCGCGGTACACGACGTTGCGGTGCAGGTTGTTGCCGCCCCCGTAATTCGAGGTCCACTCGTAGCCGATAAGCGCAGTGAAGGTGCCCGGATCGTTATGGCCCTCCACGATCTCGGTCATCTTGTGCCACATGTCGAACTGAACGTCGTTGTCGGTGACGGCTGCCGGCAACCTTCCCTCGCCTTGCAACGTGATCATTTCCATGACCACGGCGGTGGCAGCTTCGCCCCCGGCGTTCATGCCCTCGTTCCACTGCTTCAGAGTGGGATCGGTCAGCAGGTTCGGATCTCCGGCAAGAACGTTGCTCATCACACCGAGCGAATCCGAATGATCGGCGACCATCATGAAATCATACGGACTGGACAACCGCACCTTCTGCCCGGTGTTCGAGGTGATCTCTTCGCCCTTGGCGTAGCGAAGCGCATCGTCCGGACCGATCCGGGTGCCCCCGGCCAACGCGTCCGGAGACCAACTGGTGTGCAAGTGGATCTCGCCCCAGAGCGGCCGGGAGGGGTAATTGCGCCCGGCGTAGGGCGAATAGTGCTTCTGGTTGAAGAACCGTTCGATCCGGGCGGGGTCGATCGTGCCCGCGTCCGTGGTGACCTGCGCGCCCGCGGGAAGCGCCAGAAGTGTCAGCGTGGCGGCAAGGGAAGTGCGTGTGAACATTGTCATGCTCCAAGAGTATATGGAAATAGACGTCTCCCGAAAACACTAGCACGGCACCAATAGGCAGCCATTCATTTGTTGCGGTCCGCTGTTCGCGGGTGTCATCGTCACGGGAATGACGCTACTCAATGTTTCAGAGCATGGGCGACTTCTGGTGCGCATGGCGCTTGTCATCGGCACGGTCCTGACAAGCCCGACACCGGACCGTCGCACGCCCAAGACCTGACCCGACCACCGGAGGACCCCGTGACCCAGATCCATTGCATTGCCCCCATCGGCGACATCTGCGGCGAGGCCGCGACCTTTTCGGCGGCCGAGAATTGCCTCTACTGGACCGATATCAACCGGTTCGTGGTGCGCCGGATGGATGTGGCAACGCTGGCCGTCACCTCGCATCTGTTCGACGAACCGGCGGTGGCGCTGTCGCTGACCGACCGGCCCGGACGGTTGCTGGTGGCCCTTGGGTCGCGGCTGATCTACCTCGACCCGGCCAGCGATGCGCGCACCGATCTGGGGGTCGCCTTGCCCGACGCCCCGCAGGCGCGCTTCAATGATGGCCGCAGCGATCCGCTGGGCAATTTCTGGATCGGCTCCATGGGCAACAACGTCGGTCTGAACGGCGAAGGGCTGGACGTGGCCGAGGGGCTGGGCCGTCTGTTCCGCTATCGCGCGGGCGGTCCGCTGGAAGAGGTCGAATCCGGCATCGGCATTTCCAACACCCTGTGCTGGGCCCCTGATGGCAAGACCTTCTATTTCGGCGATACCCTGAAGAACGAGATCCGCACCTATCCCTATGATCCCGCCACCGGGGACATCGGCGTGGGCCGGTCGCACTTCACGGGCTTTGATCGCGGGTTGCCCGATGGATCGGCCATCGATGCCGAAGGCTACCTTTGGAACTGCCGCTACTTCGGCGGTTGCATCGTGCGGGTGGCCCCCGATGGATCTGTCGACCGGGTGATCGACATGCCGGTGAAGAACATCACCACCTGCTGTTTCGGCGGACCGGACCTTTCGACCCTGTACGTCACCACTGCCAGCGCCGACAAGGATCCCGCCGACCGTCTGGCCGGCAGCCTTTTCGCCATCGACACGGATACGCGCGGGCTGCCCGAGAACCGCTTCAGGACCGGCGCCTAGGCACGCGATGGGTGGCGCAGTTTGCCGCACGGGGGCCAGCAATGACGCCGCGCGGGCAATTCCCTGACCGGTGAAAACTGCCGGAAGGCGACGCGCGAATGACTGCGCGCCTTTCGCGTCAAGGCCAGCCCAAATCGCCCAAACCGGTCCGGAGAGGCGGCCCCCCGCGCCGCGCTGCCGATTTCTGCGGCACGACAGAGACACCCCGCGCTGAAACCTTTCGCCGGGTCACTGTCACAAAACTTCACTTTACAGACCGGATTCCAGCTTACAGACTACATCTAGTAAGCATGAGGTCGTTAACCTCTGCTTCTTGAGCAGGCACCATGTCTCTGGGCGCCGCCCGGGGGCTCCAACTAGTGAGGCCGGGCATGTCACTTTCCGAACATCAGATCGCAGAGATCCATCCGATCGACATTGTCGAGACGCTGGCAGAACACCACGATTGGGAGTTCGACCGCGTTGGCGAGGATCAGATTGCCATGGCCGTCGAAGGCCAGTGGCGCACTTATTCGATCACCCTGGCCTGGTCGGGTTACGACGAAACCCTGCGCATGATCGTCAGCTACGAGATGGAGCCGCCGAAAGAGCGGTTGCCCGAGCTTTACGAAACCTTGAACCGTGCCAATGACAGTTGCTGGACCGGAGCGTTCTCCTACTGGGACGAGCAGGGGCTGATGGTCTATCGCTACGGGCTGGTTCTGGCCGGGGGGATGGGGGTGCATCCCGATCAGGTCAACACGCTGATTGGCACCGCCGTAGCCGCTGCCGAGCGGTTCTACCCGGCCTTCCAACTGGTTGCCTGGGGCAACACCGCCCCGGAACAGGCGCTTCAGGTTGCGATTGCAGAGGCCTACGGACGGGCCTAGGATTTTCCCCCGCGGGACAGGCCCGCATCGGGGGTAGGACATGATGAACTCAATCTCGGGCCGTGGCCTGGTGATGCTGGGCTGCGGCAAGATGGGATCGGCGCTGTTGCAGGGCTGGCTCGACAACGGGCTGGATCCGGCCGAGGTCTGGGTACGCGATCCGCATCCCGCACCTGTGTTGGGCGACATGGGGGTGACCCATGTGAACGATGCGCTGCCGGCCAATCCGGCGGTGGTGATCGTGGCGGTCAAGCCGCAGTTGATGAATGACGCCCTGCCGGACCTGGCCGGTCTGGGCAACGGCGACACCATGTTCCTGTCGGTGGCCGCCGGGGTGCCCATTTCATCCTATGAACAGGCGCTTGGCCCCACAACGCCGATCGTGCGGGCGATGCCGAACACCCCGGCGGCGATCGGTCAGGGTATAACCGCGATCATTGGAAATGGCGTGGTGACCCCGGCACAACTGGATCTTGCGGAAACGCTGCTCAGCGCCGTGGGGCAGGTGGTGCGGCTGGAGGCCGAGGCGCAACTGGATGCCGTCACCGGCGTGTCGGGCAGCGGCCCGGCCTATGTCTTTCACATGATCGAGGCGCTGGCAGCAGCGGGCGAGGCCGAGGGGCTGCCGCGCGATCTGTCCGTGCAACTGGCCACCGCCACCGTGGCCGGGGCCGGGGCGCTGGCCATGGCCTCGGACGACAGCGCGGCCACCCTGCGTGAGAACGTCACCAGTCCGAATGGCACCACGGCGGCGGGTCTGGCGGTACTGATGTCCGAAACCGACGGACTGCCGCCGCTGATCCGCGCCACGGTGGCGGCGGCGGCCAACCGCTCGCGGGAGTTGGGCAAGTGACGGCCAGTTTCGACGATTTTCTGAAGATCGACATCCGCGCGGGTCGGGTGGTCAAGGCCGAGGCCTTCCCCGAGGCCCGCAAGCCCGCCTACAAGCTGTGGGTCGATTATGGACCCGAGATCGGGGTCAAGAAAAGCTCGGCCCAGATCACGAAAAACTATGCGCTGGAAGAGCTTGAGGGCCGCATGGTCATGGGCGTGGTGAACTTCGCACCGCGCCAGATCGGTCCGTTCATGTCCGAGGCGCTGGTCGTGGGGGTGCCGGATGCCAGCGGCGAGGTGGTGCTGCTGGCCCCGGATACCGACGTGCCGCCGGGCGCCCGGCTTTACTGAGCCGCGCCCTCCATCGCCTTGCGCCAATGGCGACGGCACAGCGAGACATAGGTTTCATTGCCGCCGATCTGCACCTGCGCGCCGTCGCGCAGCGGACGGCCATCGGGGCCGTGGCGCACCACCATCGTGGCCTTCTTGCCGCAATGGCAGATGGTGCGCACCTCGCGCATTTCATCGGCCAGCGCCAGCAGTGCGGCCGAGCCGGGAAACAGCTTGCCGCGGAAATCCACCCGCAGGCCGTAGCACATGATCGGCACGTTCAGATCGTCCACGGCCCGTGCCAGTTGCCAGACTTGCGCTTCGGTCAGGAACTGTGCCTCGTCGACAAAGACACAGGCACAGGGGCCTTCGGACAGGCGGGCCGCGATCATGTCGAACAGGTCGGTGTCTTCGGCAAAGGTCTGGGCCGGTTCGGAAATTCCGATGCGCGAGGCGATCTGCCCCATGCCTGCGCGCCGGTCCAGCCGGGCGGTCAGGCGAAAGGTGTCCATCCCGCGCTCGCGATAGTTGTAGTCCGCTTGCAGCAGCGCCGTGGATTTCCCGGCGTTCATGGTCGAGTAGTGGAAGTAGAGCTTGGCCATGGGGGATTGGTATGCGCGGTGTCGGGCAGAGGCAAGGGCCCGGCCTTGTGGCACGGGCCCCCGAAACCTGAACACTCGATAACAACCGCCGGCCGGTGTCCTTGGAATAGGCCGGGGAGGTTGTCGGAACCTTAACGGTCCGGCATCAGGTCCGTGGCATTTGACTCAAATCATCCGGGCTAGCCGGCGGTGGCGACCCGGAATCGCAGCGTCTCGCCCTTGCCGCTATCGCGCTGGATGGTCACCAGGTTGCCGTCGATCCGCCACAGCTGGCAATCTTCGGCACTGGGGGCGGGGGCGGTGATGGTGCGGCACCATTGGCCGTCGCGGAACTCCCAAACCCCTGAAATCTCGGTGCCTTTGGTGGATCCCGACAGGGTGCCGTTGCGATGGATCGTCACCGTGGTGTCGGCGTTGGCGACGGTCTTGCCCGCCACGGTGGCCCGGAAGGCATCCGCCGTGGTGATCGGCCCGTGGCTCACCGGCAGCGCGGTGGTGACACAGGCCCCGAGAGCCAGAAGCGGCAGCAGAACGCGGCGCATCAGATCAACGGAACCAGCGGCACGCCGCCACAGGCGGAGAGCGTGGTGCAAAGGGAAAGAAGCAGGATCAGGCGCATGGTGTCCCTTTCAAAGGTCGCAAGTTGGGAGGAGCCTAGCCGGGTGGCGCGGCGCGCGCAACGCGGCGATTTTCGCGGGCTGGAAAACGTCTGGAAAAGGTATGGCCGGTGTATGGCTGCGCGCGGTGGTGTCGGAGGCCGTTAACTCCTGGGTGAGATCCTGTGCGAAACCGAAGGAGACCCCAAGATGAGCGAGCCCCGCCAGACCCGGAAGAAACGCATGCACCTGGCGCTGTACGCGGACGCGCTGAAGCAGCTGGAATTCGACAGCCTGGACGTGGTGCGCCTGAAAGAGCGGGTGCCGTATCAGTGGCACGCCATCCACGACGACCCGGATGTGTTCAGCCAGAAGCTGGTGAAGACCACCTTCCGGGTGAGTTCGGACGTGCTGAAATACTTCAAGGTGATGGGGCCGGGGCATGGCGCGCGGATGAACCGGGTGCTGACCGCCTATGTGCACGGACGGCTGGCCCAGATCGTCGAAGGGCCCGACATCACCGATTTCGTCCTGCGCCCGGAACAGGTCGCCCGCGAGATCGGCCGGAACCGCCCCGAATGGGGCGAGAGCGTGTTCTGGGATCGGGTGGAGGAGGAGTGAGGTGGTTCAGGTGTTGCGACCCTTGCGCCCTCAGGCTTTGGACCTGTCAACGGCGGGTGGCCTTGACGAGTCTTCGACCCAGACCATGCTCTGTTGCCAAAAGCTTGGTTGGCTGGTAGGCGGGACAAAGTGTGCATTTACCACGGGCTCTTAAATGACTTTTTTTGTGAATTGTAATTAGTCCGCCGTCGTCGGTTAATGCTGGCCGAACCATCATTTACTGGTGCAACAAAAGATGAAAACTGATCTACCTAAATCAGCTGACCTGGTGATGGCCCTACCCATTCAAGGCGAGTCTTTTCTCCTTCGTCGATCGGGGAAAAACGTGCTCATTGACGGTGGTTATAAGAAAGACAAAATTGCCGATGTCCTAAACGGCCAATTTTCGGACGTATCGTATTTAAGCGTCGTTGTTTGCACGCACGGCGACAATGACCATGTTGGTGGTGTTGCTGATCTTCTCGAAAAATGGGGCGAACGCGTCGGACAATTATGGCTTCCAGGGAGGTGGGTCGATGTCGTCCCGGATCTCGTTTGCGATCCAGCCAAGTTCTTTAAGCAGTTGATCAGTGAGCTGGACGCCGAATTGAGGCAAAGCTCTGATGCTATATTGTCAATTATTCAAAATACTACGGTCGAAGCGCTCCGTGGGGATGTTCAGAAAGACAGAGGCAATTCGCCTTACGCTGATAATATCCAACCTGTCGACGAATGGGTCAACGATCCTGATCTGCCCTTCGATACCACTGATGTAGGATACGAGCCTGAATGGTTTGCAGAGATACGCCGATCAAGAGTGGATTCGGTGAATACCGAGGGAGCGTCTTCGGCGTACAAGTCGGCACGCCGCAAGGTAAGGTACCGATTAAAGAAAATAACTTCAGAATATCAGGCCCGGATTGCCTGCTACTGGTTGGGTTTGATCGAGACTGCCGAAGCAATCCGGAAAGTTGCCAATGCGGCGATTGAACAGAAAATTCCGACACGCTGGTTTGATTTTGAGGGGTTTCAGAAAACACGCCAAGCGAATGGCGGCGCTCGTGGTTTCCTCGTGCCTGTAAACTCTGTTGAACAAGCAAGTTCTCCCAAAAATATTGCCATCTATTTGAGGCTGACTGAAATAAATAGAGAGAGCCTAGTATTTCTTGCGCCACCAGCAAGGGAACGACTAGGAGTACTTTTTTGTGCGGACTCGCCGCTAGGGGATGGCTCCGATTTTGGCGTCTCTTTTTTGAGCTCCTTAAGGATGCCGCGCACTTGGTTTCCAATTGTTGCGACCGCGCCCCATCATGGCTCTGAGTCCAACAATTCTGCCTATAGTCATTTGCATGATTGGGCCAACATCGCCACGCTCCTCCGCGCCGGAGGTAGCAAAAAACAACCGGGCGCGACATTTCTTAGTCAGCATACCTGTCTTCGACTATGTACTAAGTGTCCAAAAGCGGACCATCCTCCTTTACTGTCAGGTGTTTTCCTCTCCCGGCCTTACCATAATAGGTGCCACCCCGGAATTTCATCACATTTAATTGCCTTTGGAAGACGTTGTGTCTGTTAAATTGAAGCAGTTCGTGTGACATGAAAGCCCTCATTCATTCCGGTCGCAGCACCAAGCACTTTGGGCTCAAGACAGTCATCTGAGTGTTTCTGCCGGATGATGGCCTGACCGCGATGAGCGGTTGTTGCGGTGGCCCATTCCATTCTTTGCGACATCGCGATTCGTGATGGCAGGAAGAGAGACCATGTGCGGTATTCTTGAACGCGCACGGCCCAGAACGGACTTGCCGAGGGCCTCAGATGCATGGACTTTATTCTGCCCACGGGACCGGGCAGATATGAGGTTGCGATAGCATGCGGGGGATCACCCACAAAAAAAGCCGCCCCGAAGGGCGGCTCTATTTTGTCCCATGGTCAGGACGGTTGCGGGCGGGCGCTGCCCCTCACGCTTCCTGCAGCGACCTTACCTCGAAGCCTTTTTCCCCGCGCGCCTTCATCGCCAGCGCGGCGGCGTGGCTGGCGGCCAGTGTGGTGAAATAGGGGATGCGGTCCATCAGGGCGACGTTGCGCATCGAGCGGCTGTCTTCCACCGCCTGTGCGCCCTCGGTGGTGTTCATCACCAGCGCGATCTTGCCGTCCTTCATCACGTCGACGATGTTCGGGCGCCCTTCGTAGACCTTGTTGACGATCTGGCTGTCGATGCCGGCCTCGGCCAGGAAGGCCGTGGTGCCGCGCGTGGCAAGGATGTCGAAGCCGCTGTCCACCAGCGCCTGTGCCGCCTCGATCAGCTGCGGGGTCTTGTCGGACTCCTTGATCGACAGGAACACCGTGCCACCTTCCGGCAGGATCGTTCCCGCGCCCAGCTGGGCCTTCAGGAAGGCGGTGTGGAAGTCGGGATCGGCGCCCATGACTTCGCCCGTCGAGCGCATTTCCGGCCCCAGCAGCGTGTCGACGCCCTGGAAGCGGGCGAAGGGCAGCACCGCCTCTTTCACCGCGAACCGGTCCGAGGGCATTTCCTTGAGATCGAAAGCCGACATCTTCTCGCCGGCCATCAGCCGTGCTGCGATCGAGGCGATGGGGCTGTCCACCGCCTTGGCCACGAAGGGCACGGTGCGCGAGGCGCGGGGGTTGACCTCGATCAGGTAGATGGTGCCGTCCTTGACCGCGAATTGCACGTTCATCAGGCCGACGACCTTCAGCGCCAGCGCCAGCGCCTCAGTCTGGCGGCGCAACTCGGTCAGGATCTCGGGGCTCAGCGAATAGGGCGGCAGCGAGCAGGCGCTGTCGCCCGAATGCACGCCGGCCTCTTCGATGTGCTGCATGATGCCGGCCACATGCACGGTTTCGCCGTCGCAGAGCGCATCCACGTCGATCTCGACCGCGCCGGAGAGGTAGCTGTCCAGAAGCACCGGGCTGTCGCCCGACACCACCACGGCCTCGGCGATGTAGCGTTCGAGCTGCGCCATGTCGCGCACGATTTCCATCGCCCGGCCGCCCAGCACATAGGACGGGCGGATCACCAGCGGAAAGCCGATGTCCCCGGCGATGGCCAGCGCCTGCGCGTCGGTGGAGGCGATGCCGTTCTTGGGCTGGGCGAGGCCCAGCTTGGTGACCAGCGCCTGGAAGCGTTCGCGGTCCTCGGCCAGGTCAATGGCGTCCGGCGTGGTGCCAAGGATCGGGATGCCCGCCTCTTCCAGCGCATTGGCCAGTTTCAGCGGGGTCTGGCCGCCGAACTGCACGATGACCCCGTGCAGGGTGCCCTTCATCTGCTCGATCCGCAGGATTTCCATCACGTGTTCGAAGGTCAGCGGTTCGAAATACAGCCGGTCCGAGGTGTCATAGTCGGTGGAGACGGTTTCGGGGTTGCAGTTGACCATGATGGTTTCATAGCCGGCCTCGGTCAGCGCGAAACAGGCGTGGCAACAGCAATAGTCGAACTCGATCCCCTGCCCGATCCGGTTCGGACCGCCACCCAGGATGACCACCTTCCTGGCGTCGGTGGGGCGGGATTCGCATTCCACCTCGCCCATGACCGGGGTTTCGTAGGTGGAGTACATATAGGGGGTCTGGGCCTCGAACTCGGCGGCGCAGGTGTCGATGCGTTTGAACACCGCGTGCACGCCAAGATGCTGGCGGGCGCGGCGGACGTTGTCCTCGTCGCGGCCGGTGAGTTTGCCGAGGCGGGCGTCGGAAAAGCCCAGCATCTTGACCTGGCGCAGGCCCTCTTCGGTGACCGGCAGGCCGTCGCGGCGCAGGGTGGCCTCGGCGCCGATGATCTCGCGGATGCGGGCCAGGAACCACGGGTCGAAGGCGGTGATCTGCTGGATCTCGTCGTCCGAGAAGCCAAAGCGCATGGCCTGGGCGATGACCCGGATGCGGTCCGGGGTCTGTTCGGCCAGGGCGCGGGTGACGGCCTTGTCGATGGCCATCTGGGCGTCGGCGTCCCCCCCCACGAGGATCTGCGCAATCACCGGATCATCCTTGCTGTCGGCAGTGGTGATGCGGTCGGCGGGGGGCACGCCCTCGATATGGATCTCGTCAAAGCCGGTCAGCCCGGTTTCCATCGAAGCCAGCGCCTTTTGCATCGATTCGTGGAAGGTGCGGCCGATGGCCATGGCCTCGCCCACCGATTTCATGGCGGTGGTCAGATTCGGCTTCGAGCCGGGGAACTTCTCGAAGGCAAAGCGCGGGATCTTGGTGACCACATAGTCGATGGTCGGCTCGAAGCTGGCGGGCGTCACCTTGGTGATGTCGTTGTCCAACTCGTCCAGCGTGTAGCCCACGGCGAGCTTGGCGGCGATCTTGGCGATGGGGAAACCGGTGGCCTTGGAGGCCAGGGCCGAAGACCGCGACACGCGCGGGTTCATTTCGATCACCACCATGCGCCCGTCTTCGGGGTTGATCGCCCATTGCACGTTCGAGCCGCCGGTTTCGACGCCGATCTCGCGCAGCACGGCGATGGAGCCGTTGCGCATGATCTGGTATTCCTTGTCGGTCAGGGTCAGCGCCGGGGCGACGGTGATGCTGTCGCCGGTGTGCACGCCCATGGGATCGACGTTTTCGATGGCACAGACGATGATGGCGTTGTCGGCGCGGTCGCGCACCACCTCCATCTCGAATTCCTTCCAGCCCAGAAGCGACTCGTCGATCAGGATCTGGGTGACGGGCGAGGCATCGAGCCCGGTCCGGCAGTAGTATTCATAGTCTTCGCGGTTGTAGGCCACGCCGCCGCCGGTGCCGCCCAACGTGAAGGCGGGGCGGATGATCGCGGGCAGGCCGATGTCCTCCAGCGCCGCCATGCATTCTTCCATGGTGTTGGCGATGGTGGCGCGCGGGTTTTCAAGGCCGATGCGGTCCATCGCCTCGCGGAACAGCTTGCGGTCCTCGGCCATCTCGATGGCGGCGCGGTTGGCGCCGATCAGTTCCACGTTGTACTTGTGCAGCACGCCCATGTCGGCCAACGCCAGCGAGGTGTTCAGCCCGGTCTGGCCGCCCATTGTGGGCAGCAGCGCGTCGGGGCGTTCCTTCTCGATGATCTTGGCGACGGTTTCGGGGGTGATCGGCTCGATGTAGGTGGCATCGGCCAGCCCCGGATCGGTCATGATCGTCGCCGGGTTGGAGTTGACCAGGATGACCCGGTAGCCTTCCTCGCGCAGGGCCTTGCAGGCCTGGGCGCCGGAATAGTCGAACTCGCAGGCCTGTCCGATGACGATGGGACCCGCTCCGATGATCATGATCGACTGGATATCGGTTCTCTTCGGCATGTCGGTGTCCCTTTATGTCCCACGAGTCGGGCGCCCCGCTGCGCCCAAATCCTCGCGGGTTATAGACAAGGCCAGACCCGGCGCAAGGGCACGCGTGCGGTTTTTCCCGTGCGGCGGGGGTGCGGCTGCGCGCGGGCCGCACGGGGCGGGGGACGCAGACGCCGCCGGAGCGACGGCGGCAGGGCCGGATCAGGCAGATGGATGTCGCTTGACCGTTGTCGGGCGGGGCCACCAGGCGCTATAGCCCAAGGCGTGCGGGGCAGGGGAACCGGGTGCGAGACATCATTTTCGATCACGGGCCGGAGGGCGGTGCGGCAGGGTTTGCCGATCCGATCCGGCTGATCTTGGCAACGACGGCCGAAGCCGTGCCAGCGGCCCTTGCGGCGCTGGATGCAGCGCGGGCGGCGGGGTTCTGGCTGGCGGGTTATGCCAGCTATGAGCTGGGCTATGCGCTTGAGGCGCGGCTGGCGCCCCGGATGCCGGGGCATCGCCGCCTGCCGTTGCTGTGTTTCGGGGTTTTCGACGGGCCGCAGGCCGCCCCGGTGCTGACACCGGGCGGGCGGCTGGGCCGGTTTGTCCCGACGTGGGACGCGGCGCGCTATGCGGTGGCCTTTGACAGGTTGCACGGGCTGATCGGGGCCGGTGACCTGTATCAGGCCAATCTGACCTTCCCGATGCAGGCCGAGATAGAGGGCGACAGCGGCGCGCTTTATGCCGCGCTGGCCGCTGCGCAGCCGGTGGGCCATGGTGTGCTGGTGCGGCAGGAGGGCCTGCCCGACTTGCTCAGCCGTTCGCCCGAGTTGTTCTTTCGCACCGATGCCGAAGGGCGGATCGAGACAAGACCGATGAAGGGCACCCAGCCGCGCCACGCGGATCCGGGGGCCGATGCGGCGGCGCGGGCCTTCCTGATGGCCGACGAGAAAAACCTGGCCGAGAACCTGATGATCGTGGACCTTTTGCGCAATGACATCAGCCGGGTGTCGCGGCCCGGTTCAGTGCATGTGCCCGAGCTGTTCGCGGTGGAAACCTATGCCACGGTGCACCAGATGGTGTCGCGAGTGGCTGCTGAGCTGTTGCCGGGCTGCGGTCTGGGCGCAATCCTGCGGGCGCTGTTTCCCTGCGGGTCGGTGACCGGCGCCCCGAAGCTGCGCGCGATGGAGGTTCTGGCCGATCTGGAACCCGAACCGCGCGAGATCTATTGCGGTACCATCGGCTGGGCCGCACCGGACGGGCGGTCCGAGTTCAACGTCGCCATCCGCACCCTGATGGTGGAAAACGGGCAGGCCACCCTGAACGTCGGCGGCGGCGTGGTCTGGGACAGCACCGCCGCGTCGGAATACGAGGAAGCCCTGTGGAAAGCCCGTTTCGCCCGGATCTCGACGTGAACCTGATCGAAACCTTCCGCTGGGAGCCCGACGAAGGTGTGCGGCGGCAGGCGGCGCATCTGGACCGTCTGGCGGGGTCGGCCGCGGTGCTGGGGTTTGCCTTTGATCGCGCCGCCGCAAGTGCGCGGCTGGCCGGGATCGCCGGGGACGGGCCGCTGCGCTGTCGCCTGTCTTTGGCGCAGGACGGGGCATTGGACCTGACCACGGTGCCGCTGCCGCCAACCCCGCCGGAATGGCGGGTGGCGCTGTCGGACGTGCGCCTGCCCTCGGGCGATCCGTTGCTGCGCCACAAGACCACCCGCCGTGATCTGTACGATGCAGCGCGCGCGGCGATGCCGGCAGGTATGGATGAGGTGATCCTGTGCAACGAGCGGGGCGAGATGTGCGAAGGCGCCATCACCAACCTGTTCGTGACGCTGGACGGCGTGCGCCTGACCCCGCCGCTGGCCTGCGGGCTGCTTCCAGGGGTGTTGCGGGCCGAAATGCTGGCGCAGGGGACGGCGCGCGAGGCGGTGCTGACGCCAAAGGATCTGACGCACGCCACCCGGATCGAGATGGGCAATTCCCTGCGCGGATTGATCCCGGCGCGGCTGCTGCGCCCCGGATAGACCCGCCGACCTTCGGTTTTCCGCCCCGTTTGCCCCCGCGACGGGCGGAACCGCCCTGCCTGCCCTTGACTTCGCGCCCTGCGCGCGGTGTATCGGCGCGGACCATTCAGCCCGAGGAACCGCCATGCACGCCTATCGCAGCCAGACCTGCGCCGACCTGAACAAGAGCCACGTGGGCCAGACCGTCCGCCTGTCGGGTTGGGTTCACCGTGTGCGTGACCACGGCGGCGTGCTGTTCATCGACCTGCGCGACCATTACGGCGTGACCCAGATCCTGTGCGACGGCGACAGCCCGGCCTTTGCCGAGCTTGAAAAGGTCCGCAGCGAATGGTGCATTCGCATCGACGGCACCGTGAAGGCCCGTGACGAGAGCCTGATCAACCCCAAGCTGCCCACCGGCGAGATCGAAGTCTACGTCCGCGAACTGGAAGTGCTGGGTGCCGCCGACGAGCTGCCGCTGATGGTCTTTGGCGATCAGGAGTACCCGGAAGAAACCCGGCTGAAGTACCGCTACCTCGACCTGCGCCGCGAGAAGCTGCAGGACAACATGCTGCTGCGCTCCAACGTGGTCGCCTCGATGCGCAAGCGGATGTGGGACAAGGGCTTCAACGAATTCCAGACCCCGATCATCACGGCATCCAGCCCCGAGGGCGCGCGCGATTTCCTGGTGCCCAGCCGCCTTCATCCGGGCCGCTTCTATGCATTGCCGCAGGCGCCGCAGCTGTTCAAGCAGCTGATCATGGTGTCGGGCTTCGACAAGTATTTCCAGATCGCGCCGTGTTTCCGCGATGAAGACCCGCGCGCCGACCGCTCGCCCACCGATTTCTACCAGCTAGACATGGAGATGTCCTTTGTCACCCAGCAGGATGTGTTCGACACCATCTCGCCGGTGATCGCGGGGGTGTTCGAGGAATTCGGCGGCGGCCGCAAGGTCGATGCCCCGCAGGACTGGCCGCAGATCAGCTATCGCGATGCCGCGCTGTGGTACGGCACCGACAAGCCCGACCTGCGCAACCCGATCAAGATGCAGGTCGTCAGCGAGCATTTCCGCGGCTCGGGCTTTGCCATCTTCGCCAAGCTGCTGGAGCAGGAGGGCACCGAGATCCGCGCCATCCCCGCCCCCAAGGGCGGCAGCCGCAAGTTCTGCGACCGGATGAACAAGTTCGCCCAGGAACAGGGCCTGCCCGGCATGGGCTATATCTTCTGGCGCGATCAGGGCAACGGCATGGAAGCCGCCGGCCCCCTGGCCAAGAACATCGGCCCCGAGCGCACCGAGGCGATCCGCCAGCAGCTGGGGCTGGACGTGGGTGATGCGGCCTTCTTCCTGGGCGGCAAGCCCAAGGCGTTCGAGGCCGTCGCGGGCCGCGCCCGCACCACCATCGGCGACGAGCTGGGCCTGACCGACCAGAACCGCTTCGCCTTTGCCTGGATCGTCGATTTCCCGATCTACGAGAAGGACGAGGACACCGGCGAGGTCGATTTCGAACACAACCCCTTCTCCATGCCGCAGGGCGGGATGGACGCGCTGAACGGCGATCCGCTGGACGTTCTGGGCTATCAGTACGATCTGGCCTGCAACGGCTATGAACTGGTGTCCGGCGCGATCCGGAACCACAAGCCCGAGATCATGTTCCGCGCCTTCGAGATTGCCGGCTATGGCAAGGACGAGGTCGAGAAACGCTTCGGCGGTTTGGCCACCGCGTTCAAATACGGCGCGCCCCCCCACGGCGGCTGCGCGGCGGGCATCGACCGCATCGTGATGCTGCTGGCCGATCAGCAGAACATCCGCGAGGTCATCATGTTCCCGATGAACCAGCGCGCCGAAGACCTGATGATGGACGCCCCCAGCCTGCCCACGAACGAGCAGCTGCGCGACCTGCACCTGCAGGTGATCGAGGAAGACTGACGCCTACTCGGACGCGGCAGGGACGGCGTCCGGGTCCACCGGTTCGACCGGTTGATTTTCGGGGAGGGCGAGCCAATCTTCGACGGGCATCCCTGCCTGCTGCCACGGCGGCGGGCGGTCCACGGGCCACGGCGTGCCGGTTTTCATCGGCACGGTGCCGGGGGCGCAGAAAAAGCCATTGGCCGGGTCGCGGATGCGTTTCTTCGAAAGGCCTCGATTGGCGTAGATTGCGGCTCGGGACTCGGATCCCGGCGGATCTGTCAGCCAACAGGACGGCACGAACAGTTCTGCGTCCCCTTCTGGCGTTTCGGGCAGCAAGGTGGCCGCATTGCCGATCATCGACATCAGGCGGGATTGATCCAAGAACTTGCCGCCGCGAAAATCTGCAAACTGGGCTACGCTGCCATTGTTTCTTGTGCCGACCCAAATTGCGCGCTTGAAACTCGTCCCTCCCGTCCACGCTAGGCTGAGGTCCGCAGCCTCTAAATTCGCATCGTCCAAAGGTGCTTCCACAAGCCCTACTTCTCTAAGATTTACCTCCTGCATTTCTGCGGCGACAAAATTTGCTATGGCCATCTGGGCCCTGCGGAAGTCAGCGCCTTCCAACCTTCCAGCACTAAATACCGCCCACAGCAACTGCGCCCCGCTGAAATTTGCCCGCTCCATATGTGCACCTGTAAGGACGACCTGATTCATCCGCGCGCGCATGAGTTGCGCCCCTTCAAGTCGAGACCCATCCAACCTAGCCATGCGGAAATCCAGATGCGCCAGTTGTGCCGCCTGAAGGTTGGCCCCGCGCAGGTCGAGGCGATAGCCGTCCTCTTGGCCCGGACGCACATCGGCCCGTTCCACCTGAAACTGCACCTCGTCGCGGGAGCCAAGCACTTCCAGCGCTGTCTGAATATCCGTGCGAAGTTTTGGCAGAGTTGAAATCCAGTTCTTCAGTGCTTCTGCGCGTTCTGAACGCCATTTTGCACGTTCACGTAGATCGGATTGTTTCGGTGCCGACGGAAACTCCGGCCACGGTCCCAGCCCCGACTCGGACGGAGCACGGGCATTCGAATTCTCGCGCACGTAGGCACAGAGGATCTTCATGATGCGGATATGGTCGGCCGCGCCCTGTTCGGTGCCCAGATGCGCTTGGATGCGGGCGATACGCTCCAACTGGTAGATCGCGCCGATGCGCACTTCGAGGTTCGGCGCGGATTCATCGTTTCCGTCCCGCTTGACTGTCTTTTCGGCCCCCAGCCCCTCCACCGCTTTGTTGATCAGGTCGGTGGTCAGGTTCTCCTCGGCCGTCCTGGTCTGTCGACGGCTGTGCCCGATCCGAATGATCGTGAAGGGCAGGGCAACCACTGCGCTGATCGCGGCGGTCAAGGCCGTGAGGGTCAAAAGCGTCCAACGATGATCGGCACGGGCCACCTTCGCGGTGTCCGAGGTACCGCGGGACAGGTTGACCCCCGCAAGGGAATCCAGAACCAATTTTGAAATGTCCCAGAAAATGCCTAGGTCATGTTGACAAAAAGGATTCACACTGGCCCTCAGGCGTGATTCAAGCTGGTATCTGTTATGGAGACCAGCTTGGCACGAGAGTTGATGACCGATGAGGAATGGAGGTTCTTTGAACACTTCATCCTGGCTGCCCGCGCACCGAATGGGCGCAAGCCCACCAACCACCGCCTTGTTTTGGATGGAATTTTCTGGATCGCCCG